>JANRLE010000019.1:0-3291 GCA_033762895.1 Bryobacteraceae bacterium
GGCTCAGAAACTGCGGCCGACCGAGCCCGAATCGCAGCAGTCGCTGCCGTTCGGCCCGGCCGTGGCCGATGCCCCGTTGTGTTCGGAATGCGGAGGGCTGATGACGCGCAACGGGTCCTGCTATAAGTGTGAGAACTGCGGCGGGACTTCGGGCTGTAGCTAGACCTCATCTATAGCGAGGATTACTACGATCTGATCGCGATACTAAACGGTGCCCAGAACTTCTCGTGGAATGATCTCAGTATTCCCCGAGACCGCCCGGTCTTTCCGAGCCTATCGCTTCTACGCCATTCGAACCTGCGCCTCTTCCGCGAGTTGGAATCTCGCATCCGCGGGGCTGACTGCGTGCTGATCCTGTCGGGGATGTACTGCAAACACAGTCATCGGAAACATTCCCTTTCCAGGCCCCCGGCGCCGAGTTTGCCTTCGCCTCCGAACGCGGTGATCACCCCTGGAGCCTTTGGCGGTCCCGGGAAAGTCGCTCCGCCCAATCCTCCTGCCGGGAGGCCAGGTTCCAAGGTTACAGCCCCGTGGGGGCTCGGCCTCAGATTCACCTCAACAGGCAAGTGAGAACGTCGGCAGTGCTGCCTCTGGTACGTCGATGGGAACAAATAGGCCGGCGGGATAAAGATAATCCTCGCCTGATTCATCAAACTCTGGCAAAGCCTTTGCGTTTCCGCCATCGGACGGGGCCGTACAGGCGCGGCTATCTCGCCAAGTCCCTGATCGAACTCCCGATAGCAATTGTCTCAACCTCACGAAGGGGCGTCAACAGTTCGAACCACATCAAGGGCAACCCGGTCCTTCAGGAGACAACTCTCCAAACTCAACGGTCCACCACTGACCCATCCGCCGGATCGTACGTCTCAAGCCCGCGGTAATCGTGATGCAGCTTCCCCGCCACCGCCGCTTCATCCAACTCAATCCCCAGCCCCGGACCATCCGGCACATCCACATACCCCTCGCGAATCGTGAACGGTTTCTTCAGATAGCCTTCGCCCAGCGAAACCTGCTCCTGAATCAGGAAATTCGGGATCGACGCCGCAAGCTGAATTCCTGCGGCCAACGAAATCGGCCCCAGCGGATTATGCGGCGCAATGGTGGCATAGTAAGCCTCGGCCATGCCGGCGATGAGGCGCACCTCGGTAATCCCGCCCGCGTGGCACATGTCCGGTTGCAGGATGGTGGCGGCGCGCGTTTCCAGCACTTCACGAAAGCCCCACTTGGTGAAGACGCGCTCGCCGGTGGCGATGGGCAGGTGCGTGCCGCGCGCGATCTCCGCCATCACATCGTGATTCTGCGCCTGGCACGGCTCCTCGATAAACATGGGCTGATATGGCTCCAGACCTTTGATCAGCAGCTTCGCGTTGGCCGGTGAGATCGCGCCATGGAAATCGATTCCGATGTCGATGTCAGCGCCGACGGTCTTGCGCAGTTCGGCGAATTTCTCCACCGCGTAGGCGATGTCGCGCGGCGTGTCCACGTAGCGCGAAACTCCCTGCCGCTTCGCCGGGCCTGTCTTGAACGCCGTGAATCCGCGCGCCATGTCCCGTCGCATCTCCTCCGGTGTGCGGGCATGGGAGTAGACCCGCACCCGCCGCCGCGTGGGCCCGCCCCAAAGCTCATACACTGGTACGCCCAGCGCTTTGCCCTTCAGATCCCACAGCGCCATGTCGATGCCGGAAAGCGCCGACGTCAACACCGGCCCGCCGCGATAGAAGGCGTGGCGGTAGATGGCCTGCCAATGATGGACCACCGCGCGCGGATCCTTGCCGATGAGGTAGGCTTCCACCTCCTTGACGGCGGCTAGCGTCGTGCGCGGGCGGCTCTCGACGATGGGTTCGCCAAGCCCGGTCAGCCCGGAGTCGGTGTGGATCTTCAGAAACGCCCAACGGGGCTTGACGAGGAATGTTTCCAGGCGCGTGATCTTCATGGCGATGCCGCTCCCCGCCAGCATATCGCGATTCGGTAAGATAGAGGGGTATCGCGGAGTCGGGGCGTAGCGCAGCCTGGTAGCGCACCTGCCTTGGGCGCAGGGGGTCGCGTGTTCGAATCACGCCGCCCCGACCATACAAAGCCGCGATGAACCTCATCAGCCAAGTACTAGGATTTTCGGCAGCCCCGCGTGTGTGAGAATAGCGTGGAATGCCCGAAATTACCGTGGAGAGGTTGGATTGGCGCCAATGGTCCGGTCTGGCCCCGCATTGGGAGCGCATTCATCGCCTCTCTCCCAACGCGTCGTTCTTTCTTAGCCGGAGTTGGGTGGATTGCTGGCTCTCCACCTTCGGCGACGAACTCAAGCCTGAGTTACTGGCGTTCCGCAAGGGTGGCGAAATCGCCGGCTGCTGTCTGCTGGTTTGCCGCACGCAATGGGAATGGGGCATACCGCTGCGCCGTATCTTTCTCAACTGCGCCGGGGAAAACGAAGAGGATTCCACCTGCATCGAACATAACTCCCTGCTTAGTCTTCCCGAAGTGACCGAACCCGTGGCTAAGGCCCTGTGGAAGTATCTGCTTGGCCGCTCCTGGGATGAGTTGCACCTGGAGGCCATGATCTCCGATTGCGGGCTGTGCCGCGAGGCGGAGTCCATCGGCGGCGCCGAAATTTCCGAACAGCCGGTTCGCTATGTGGATCTGGCGCGGCTCCGCGCCGAGGGCGTGGATTTCGACAATGTCCTGTCCGCCAAGGCGCGGAAAAATATCCGCCGCACCCATCGCGCCTATGACCAGATCGGCGGAACATGCGCCGTGCGCAGCGCCTCCAGCGCGGAGGAGGCCATCGCCATGCTGCGGCAACTGGCCGGCTTACACCAGGTAAGCTGGACCGGCCGCGGCCGCCCCGGCGTATTCAGTTCGCCAAAGTTTGTCAGCTTTCACGAAAGTCTGATCCGCCGCACATTCAGTGACGGGCGCATCCTGCTGTTCGAGGCCCGGACGGGATCCGAAGTCATCGGCATCCTTTACTGCTTTATCGATCGCGGCTGGATCCGCTTCTATCAGTGCGGATTTAATTACGCCCTGGACGCGCGCCAGAGTCCGGGTCTGCTGACATTGTATCTGCTGATCCGCCAGTGCCTGGAACGGCAGGAGTATCAGGCCCTCGATTTTCTGGCGGGAGATATGCAGTACAAGCGTTCCCTCGCCACCGACAGTCAGAACCTGCGTTGGATGGTGGTGAGAAGGCTCACCGCGCCAAGCCTGGTGTTCCGGGGCCTCAGGTCGCTCAAACGGGCCTATCGCGGGATGGCGGAGGGCCGCCGTCAAGCCAATCCGCCGGCCGAAGACGCCGAT
>JANRLE010000020.1:0-17618 GCA_033762895.1 Bryobacteraceae bacterium
AACGGGCACTGATTGCGTGCCGAGACGAAGGCCGCGATCAACTCACGCAGTCCGGGACTGAGCGGCGCCGCCCCATGCATGATCTCCTGTGTGAACCTGGCCAGATGTTGCGTCGCTTGCGACTTAAAGGCGAACAGATGCCAGATTTGCGGATACTCCGCGCCGCTGTCGCGCATCGCGGTGATGGCCTCGCAATAGGGACCGGGCTGGGGATGGGCCTCCACACCGGGCAGGAACATGGGTTTCATCGCAGCATCCTCTGTGAAGGGGAGCCTATCGAAGCGGCCGCCGCGGCGCAATAGTGGAAATCCACTATCGGGCGGGCCACAAATCGCGCTTGAACCAACCGGCCCCCGCATGTTCCAATAAGAGTTACACCTACCCAGAGGAGCACCACACTTTGACTGATGCATTGCTCGCCCTGGAGGACGGAAGCGTCTTCGAGGGCCGCGCATTCGGTGCGCGTGTACAGCGCTTCGGCGAGGTTGTCTTCAATACTTCCATCACCGGATATCAGGAAGTCTTCACGGATCCTTCCTACACCGGGCAGATTGTAGTACTCACAGCACCTCAAATCGGTAACTACGGCGCGAATGAAGACGACTGCGAATCACCACGGCCGTTTATCGAAGGGCTGATCGTCCGCGAAATTTCCTCCATCGCCTCAAACTGGCGCAGCGAAGAGACCGCTGACCGGTTCCTGGAGCGGCACGGAATTCCGGCCATCGCCGAGATCGACACGCGAAAACTGGTCCGCAAGCTGCGCATCGGCGGCGTGATGCGCGGCGTGGTCGGTCCCGGCGATGCCAATCCGCAGGATCTCATCGACGCGGCGCGGCGTTCTCCTTCCATGGCCGGCCTTGATCTGGCCACGCGCGTTTCCACCAGGAAGCGCTACGAGTGGACGCAGCCGGTCTCCCGATGCTCTCCGTCGGAAAGGCTGAAGGATGCCGCGCCGCCCGAGTTTCGCGTGGTGGCCTGCGATTTCGGGATGAAGCGCAACATCCTGCGGCGGCTGGTGCATTCAGGCTGCAGCGTAACCGTGGTGCCCGCGGGCACCAGTGCCGAAGACATTCTCGCGCTGAAGCCCGATGGAGTGTTTCTCTCAAACGGACCGGGCGATCCGGAACCGCTGGAGTTCCAGGTTGCGCAGGTGCGCAAGCTGATCGGCAAAACACCGGTCTTCGGCATCTGCCTGGGCCACCAGATCCTCGGCCTGGCGATGGGCGGCAAGACGTTCAAACTCAAGTTCGGGCACCGAGGGGCGAACCATCCGGTGATCAACTATCAGACCAACAAGGTGGAGATCACCTCGCAGAATCACGGCTTCGCTGTGGATGCCGACTCAATTCCCGCAGCCACGGTGGACATCACGCATATGAATCTCAACGATCACACGGTGGAAGGGCTCCGCCATCGCAGTCACCCCGTTTTCTGCGTGCAATATCATCCCGAGGCCGCGCCCGGTCCGCACGACTCTCACTACTTATTCAACGACTTTACCCAACTCATGCGCGGGAACAAGAGGTAAACCGGAAACAGGATGCCGAGACGGAACGACATCAAAAAAATCATGATCGTGGGCTCCGGCCCCATCATCATTGGACAGGCTTGCGAATTCGATTACTCCGGCACTCAGGCCTGCAAGGCGCTGCGGGCCGACGGCTATGAAGTGGTGCTGATCAACTCCAACCCCGCCACCATCATGACCGATCCCGAACTGGCTGACCGTACCTACGTGGAGCCTTTGAGCGTCGCCTACGCCGAAGAAGTGATCCGCCGTGAACGGCCGCAGGCGCTGCTCTCAACAGTGGGCGGGCAGACGGGGTTGAACCTGTCGGTGGATCTGGCCGAAGCCGGAATCCTGGAAAAGTACGGCGTGGAGTTGATCGGCGCCAAAGTGGAGGCGATCAAGAAGGCCGAAGACAGGCTGATGTTCAAGGACGCGATGCGTAAGATCGGACTGGAAACTCCGCAATCGATGCTCATCACCAGCGTGGAAGCGGGATTTGAGTTCGCCGCCCGCATCGGCTATCCGATGATCCTGCGCCCGTCATTCACCCTGGGAGGAACCGGCGGCGGCATCGCGTATAACCGCGAGGACCTGGTGGAGATATTGGAGCGCGGGCTGGATCTTTCGCCGGTCCATGAAGTGCTCGCCGAGGAGTCCGTGCTGGGATGGAAGGAGTTTGAGCTGGAGGTGATGCGCGACCTGGCCGACAACGCCATCATTATCTGCTCCATTGAGAACTTCGACGCCATGGGCGTGCATACGGGCGACTCCATCACGGTGGCCCCGGCGCAAACGCTTACCGACCGCGAGTATCAGATGATGCGCGACGGCGCGCTGGCCTGCCTGAGGGAGATCGGCGTCGATACGGGCGGATCGAACGTGCAGTTCGCCATCGATCCGAAAACCGGCCGCATGGTGGTGGTGGAAATGAATCCGCGCGTGTCCAGATCGTCGGCGCTGGCATCGAAGGCCACCGGCTTCCCCATCGCCAAGATCGCCGCCAAGCTGGCCGTGGGCTACCGGCTGGACGAGATCAAGAACGACATCACGCGCCAGACGCCTGCATGCTTTGAGCCTACGATCGACTACGTGGTGGTGAAAATCCCGCGCTGGCAGTTTGAGAAATTCCCGGGCGCCGAACCCGTGCTTGGCACGCAGATGAAGTCAGTGGGCGAGGTGATGTCGATCGGCCGCACTTTCAAACAGTCTCTGGGCAAGGCGATACGCAGTCTTGAAACGGGGAAAGCTTCCACTGCCGACGTACTGTTGAAGGAACTGATTCCTCAACGGCTCATCACGCCCAACCCGGAGCGTCTGTCCTATGTCCGCTTCGCGATGGAGAACGGCTACACGGTGGATCAGGTCCACGAGATGACGGCGATCGATCCCTGGTTCCTTCGCCAGATCGCGGAAATCGTGGAGTACGACCGGGTGCTGGAGAACCATACGTTCGAATCGGCCGGCAAGGACCTGTTGCGCAAGGCCAAACGCGACGGCGTTTCCGACAACCGGCTGGGCCGCATGTGGGGCGTGGATCCGCTGAAGGTGCGGGAGAAACGCAAGGAGTTGGGCGTGCGAGCGGTGTTCAATCGTGTGGACACCTGCGCGGCGGAGTTCGAAAGTTTCACTCCTTATCTCTATTCCTCCTACGAATCCGAATGCGAGGCCGAACCCGATTCCCGGCCCAAGGTGATGATTCTGGGCTCGGGTCCCAATCGCATCGGACAGGGCATCGAATTCGACTACTGCTGCTGCCATGCGTCGTTTGCGCTGCGCGAGTTCGGCCATGAGTCGATCATGGTCAACTGCAATCCGGAAACCGTCTCTACTGACTATGACACCAGCGACCGGCTCTACTTTGAGCCGCTGACGCTGGAGGAAGTGCTCAACATCTGCGACACCGAAAAGCCGGATGGCGTGATTGTGCAGTTCGGAGGACAGACGCCGTTAAATCTGGCGCTGCCTCTGAAGCGGCAGGGCGTGCCGATCATCGGAACGGATCCGGAGAACATTGATCTCGCCGAAGACCGCAAACGCTTTGGCGCCCTGTTGGACAAGCTGGGCATTCCCTCGCCCGCCAACGGCACGGCCACCAGCGAGCAGGAGGCGATTGATGTGGCGCGCAGGCTGGGCTTCCCGGTGCTGGTGCGGCCGTCCTACGTGCTGGGCGGGCGCGCCATGGTGATCGCCTATGACGAGGATACGGTGCGGCGCTACATGCGTGAGGCCGTCGTGTTCTCACAGGAGCGGCCGGTGCTGATCGATCGATTTCTGGAGGATGCCACAGAAGTGGACGTGGACGCCCTCTCTGACGGGGAAGGCGTACTCATCGCCGGCATCATGGAGCACATCGAAGAGGCTGGCGTGCATTCGGGTGATTCCTCCTGTGTGCTTCCGGCCACCTCCATCAGCCCCAACGCGCTCGATACGATTCACAGCTACACTGTGCAACTGGCGCGGGCGCTGAACGTCATCGGGTTGATGAACGTCCAATACGCCATCAAGGATTCCACCGTTTACGTGCTGGAAGTGAATCCGCGCGCCTCCCGCACAGCCCCTTATGTTTCCAAGGCCACCGGCGTGCCGCTGCCAAAGGTGGCGGTGGCGCTGATGCTTGGCCGCAAGCTGAAGGATCTGGGTCATCTGACGGGAGGCTACACCAGCGGCGTGCTGCCGGTGCCGCAGTATTTCGTGAAGTCGCCGGTTTTCCCCTTCAACAAGTTTCCCGGCGTCGATCCGCAGCTTGGTCCGGAGATGCGCTCCACGGGTGAAGTGATGGGCGTCGGAGAGAATTTCGGCGAGGCGTTCGCCAAGGCGCAACTGAGCGCCGGCACGCCGCTGCCCAATGACGGTACCGTGTTCATCAGCGTGAATGACCGGCACAAGGCCGAAGCCGTGGAACTGGGACGCAAGTTCACCGAACTCGGATTCCAACTGGCCGCCACCCGCGGCACCGCCGCCGCGCTGCAGGCCGCCGGACTGAAAGTGAAAACGGTGTTCAAGGTAAATGAAGGCCGGCCCAACGCCGTGGATCTGCTGAAGGCCGGTTCGCTGAAACTGGTGATCTACACCTCCACAGGCGGTCATTCCTTTTCCGATGAGAAGGCGATCAGGCGCAGCGCCGTGATGTACCGGGTGCCCTGCATCACCACGCTTTCCGGCGCCAAGGCCGCTGCCGAGGCGATGGTCTCACGCCGCCGCGATCCGATCCGGGTGTGGAACCTGCAGGAAATTCATCAGAAGCTGGAGATGCATTCGGCGCAGGCCTGAGACACAATAGTCTTGGATCCAAGGAGGATACGAATGAATCGAAGAGATTTCCTGTTGGCCTCGGCCGCCTCGCAGGGATTGGGCTTTGCCGCCAACAGCCGCGTCATCGGCGCCAATGATACCATCCGCGTCGCCGTCATCGGACTGAACGGCCGTGGCAACTCTCACTGGAACGGCTTCCAGCCGCTGGACAACGTGGAAGTGACGACATTCGTAGATCCGGACCTGAATGTCGGCAACCAGCGCGCCGCCGAATTCGAGAAGAAGTTTGGCAAGCGGCCCAAGGTGGTGCAGGACATGCGCCGCGTGTTTGACGATAAGGACATTGATGCCGTCTCCATCGCCACTCCCAACCACTGGCACGCGCTGGCCACCATCTGGGCCTGCCAGGCAGGCAAGGACGTGTACGTGGAAAAGCCGGGCACGCATTCGGTATCCCAGGGCCGCAGCATGATCGCGGCCGCGCACAAATATAAGCGCATGGTGCAGCATGGCGTGCAGCTTCGCAGCTCCGACGCCATCCGCCAGGCCGTGGAAATGCTTCGTGGCGGCGTGATTGGCAACGTCTACATGGCAAGGGCCACCATCTATAAGTGGCGGCCGAAGCTGGAGCATTTTCCCAACGAGACGCCGCCCTCCACGCTTGACTACGATCTGTGGGTGGGCCCCGGCAGGTTCCGTCCCTATTCGAAGAACCATGTCCACTACAACTGGCACTGGACCTGGGAGTATGGCAACGGCGAGATCGGCAACCAGGGTGTGCATGAGTTGGACATGCTGATGTGGGGACTCAACGTGGGGCTGCCCACCAGGGTGGCCGCAATGGGTGGCAAGTACCTGTGGGACGATCATCGCGAGACGCCGGAACTGCTGACGGCTCTGTGCGACTTCGGCCGTGAAAAGAAATATGCCGAAATCGCTGTCCGCTTCTGGGTTTCCAACAAAGAAACCGAGGAGATGAACGGCAATCTCTTTTATGGCTCAGAGGGCTATATGGCCATCTCCGGCTACACCAAGTTTCAAGTGTTCCGCGGACGCAAGGGTGAGCCGGGTCCGAAGGGCGAAGCGCCCACCAGGCACTTTGAGAATTTTATCAAGGCGGTGCGCAGCCGCAAGGTGGAAGATCTGAACGGGCCGGTGGAGACCGCGCATACCTCCTCGGCGCTTGCGCACATCGCCAATACGGCCTTCCGCCGCGGCGGCGTGCTGGAGTTCGATCCGGTGAAAGAGAAGTTTACCGGCGATGAAGAGGCCAACCGCATGATTCAGGATCAATACCGCAAGGGCTTCGCCGTTCCGGCGCCCGATAAGGTCTAAGGCTATGCGCCTCACCCGCCGTGCGTTTCTAGCCGCGGCCGCCCCCGTGCTGGCGGCCGCTAACCGCCCTCCCAACATCGTCTGGTTCATGTACGATGACCTCGGATCGGCCGGGCTCGGCTGCTTCGGCCAGGAGAAGATCTCTACGCCAAACTCCGACCGCCTTGCCCGCGAAGGCACACGCTACACGGCCTGCTACGCCGGCGGATCGGTCTGCGCTCCTTCACGCTCCGTCTTGATGACCGGACAGCACCTGGGTCACACGCCCGTGCGGGCCAACGCGCAGACAGTGCCCTTCGAAGATTCCGATATCACCGTGGCGGAAGTGTTGAAAAAGGCAGGCTACGCCACCGGCGCCTTCGGCAAGTGGGGACTGGGCGACGCCGGTTCAACGGGTGCGCCCACGCGCCAGGGCTTCGACGAATTTTTCGGCTACCTGCATCAGACGCACGCGCACAATTACTGGCCGGAGTATCTGCGCGACGGCGAAGCCAAAGTACCGCTTGCCGAAAACGCCGGCCGTAAAATGAATCGCTACTCGGCCAGCCTGATCGCCGAACGGACTTTTCAGTTCGTGGAAAAAAACCGCGCCCGGCCGTTCTTTCTGTACGCCTCGCCCACGCTTCCCCACGCCGCGTTCCATCCGCCCAACGACAAGCCCTATTCGGACAGGCCCTGGACCAGGTTTCAGAAGAACTATGCCGCCATGGTAGGCGACGCCGATGCCCAACTGGGCCGCATCCTTGCACTGCTCGATCAGCATGGCCTGGCGTCGAATACTGTGGTGTTCTGCACCAGTGACAACGGCGGCGCGCAGCTTCCGGAAAAGGGCGGCGAGTTCTTCCGCACCAACGGCGCGCTGCGCGGTTATAAGGGGTCGCTGTGGGAAGGTGGACTCCGCGTGCCCATGATCGTGCGCTGGCCCGGCCGCGTGAAGGCGGCGGGCACGAACGCCACGCCCTGGTATTTCGCCGATTTTCTTCCCACCGCCGCGGCCATCGCGGGAACGAAGCCGCCCGCCGGCGTGGACGGCGTCTCCATGCTGCCTGCGCTTGCCGGCAAGACCATCAAAGAGCGGACGCTCTACTGGGAACAACAGGGTTGGGACGCGCGGACGCGCCGCCTGCGCGATGGCACGCTCCAGCAGGCGGTCCGATTGGGCGATTGGAAGGCCATCCGCCACAAACCGGGCGCGCCGCTGGAACTGTACAACCTCGCCTCTGATCCGGCGGAGGCAACGAATATCGCCCAATCGCATCCGAAAATCGTGTCCCGCATCGAGGCCTATCTGAAGACCGCGCGAATCACGCCCCGTCCGCACGACAATGGAAATCCCGAATGGGTGGGCCGCAAGGACATGCCGGAGACGGAGTAGCCGCGAGGCCAGTGTCATACCGGCAAATGCGCCGAATGCGTCTACTTACGATCCTCCGCGGTCCGCAAACTTAACGGGTGCATGTTCCCAGATCGGAACCGAATCCGCCAAGGATCGTGCCGCCGCGAGCGACACAAGCGGTGCGTATGGAGTCTTTCAGATCTTGAAGATCCTTTTCGGCGGCCGCCTTGTCCCTGGGAGTGGAATCGAGAGCAACAGCGGTCACGACGAGCGCCGCCAACATCCCGGCGAGCAACGCGAATTCATCGCTGTCCCGCGCCTGTCGGAGTTGGCGTTCCTCATACTGCGCAACGGCCACTGCGGCCTGTTCTTCCCGCTTCTTCCTCTGGCTGGCAATTGACGGCAGGCCCATCTCGCGAAGGTAGTTGTCGATGGTCTGGTGCTCCCGCCGAAGGGCCAACTGTGCCTGGCGGTACGCGGATACAGCACGCGTAAGTGCGGAGATCTCCTGTTCGGTCGCCCCTCTGCGAATCGCCTGTTCCCGGCGCAGCCGGGTTTCCAACTCGTTCGCCGCCAGAGTGCCCGCGTCGGAATTTCCGCTGCGGACCCCCAACGGGCCTCGGCTGCGCACTGCTTCCATTCCGTATCGCGCAGCAAACAAAATCGCCCGTAGCGCTTCTCTCTCATTCCGGACGATTCCCCGCACCCACTCGAAGGCTTGCTTTTCGCGCCAGTAATAGTTCGCGTCGTCAGAAATCGCCGAGCCTTTCCGGCGGCTTTCCCGGTACAGGCCCTCCGCTTTGCCCTGTGCGGCCAGCACGCGCTTATGCGCTTCCTCTTCTTCTTTTTTCGCCGCTTTGTCGCGATCCTTGGCGGCATCCACGATGCGCCTCAACGTTTCTCCTAAGTCCGGCTTTTCAGCCGCCAGGGTGACCTGCGCAGAAATCGAAAGCAGTGCGGCCAAGTAGAGCATGCTCATTGAGCGACACATAGTCGGATTGCTTCAGAATACCACCCGTTCTATCTTCCGCCTATGCTTTGGCAATCCGGAGTGGGTGGGCCGGAAGGACATGCCGGAATCGGAGTAGCCGCGAACCCGGCCCTCAAAAGATCAGTTTCGCCGTCAACTGAATCCGCCGCGGATAGTTCGCCTGGTTCGACGCCACGGCCTGGCCAAACGCCGCCACGGCAGGATTGGTATTCGGCGCCGGGAACAGCGGATGATTCATCGCATTGAGGAACTCGGCGCGGAACTGCGCGTTGAATCGCTCCTTAATCGCGGTGTTCTTGATCACCGACAGATCGAAGTTGTTGATCTGGTCCGCCCGGATGAAGCCGAAACGGAACGGGAACACGCGCACGTTGGAAGCAAGCTGCAGCGCGGCGTTACGTTCGAAGCCCGCGCCGGTGTTGAACCACCGCCGCACATCCTGCTGATCACCGGGCAGCGCAATGCTGTTGATGTCGCCGTTGAAGATGATGTTTCCCCAGTTGATGGGCGCGCCGCTTTGGAAAGTGTAGACGCCGGAGAGCTGCCAGCCGCCTACCACGCGTGAGGCGACTGGATGCGATCCCCCCAGCCAGGGCTTTCCTTTTCCAAACGGCAGTTCGAAGATTCCGCTTACCGCCACCCGATGCGGCCGGTCAGCGTCGGAGATCACCTCGGTGGGGCGCGCGTCGTCGGCCTGACGGGTCTCGGTAGCCTGCATGAACTTGGAAAACGTATAGTTGAAGGAAACCGTGTAGCCTTTGGAAAAACGCTTCTCCACGCCAGCCTGCAGCGAGTGATACCAGGAGTAGCCATCGAACCGCGATTGGCTCACCGCGTCGAAATGCGGATACGGACGCAACAGGCGCTCCCGCGCGATATTCACTCCATTAAAAGCGCCGATGGAACCGGCCGGCAGCAGCCCACGGAAGGGATTGGGCAGGTTCTGGCTAAGGTAATTGATCGCCGCCTGATCGCGCGTGGGACTGGTGCTGAGATAACGCTGCGGCGTGACATTCAGATTCTGGCCGATCTCAATGTGCGTACCGCGGTTGCCCACGTAGGCGATATCCACCACGTAACCGCTGCCCAGTTCCCGCTGCACACCCGCCTGCCAGCGCTGCATATACGGAGGCAGGGGGTTTTCATTAAAGAAGGTAATGCTCTGGCCGGCGAACGTCAAACCGCCCTGCGATGCGCCGAGCGGCTCCAGAATGCCGTTCGGATAGGGATTGGAGAGCGTGGAGGAAAACGTCAGGCCGTTGTCCAACGTGGGGATGAAGCTGGTGGTGCGGCTGAAGCCGGTCTGGATCACGTCACTGCGGCGCTGGCCGAGGAACCCGAAAAACATCCCATATCCGGCGCGCAAGACGGTCTTGCGATCCATCGCATACGTGATGCCGATGCGCGGCATGAAGTTCGTCTTTGGTACGTTGTACAGCAGACGGGGCTGGCCGCCCTCGCCTGCGAAAGTGAGCCCGCCGCGTGAGGCGAATTGCGCCGCGCTCACTTCCGGTGTCGGATTGGCCGCGTAGTTCGTTCTCACCTGCGCGTCAAACGGCTGCGCGAAAGATGGATCGAAGCCGCGCACACTGCGGTTGAACCGTTCGGTCAGAGCGCCCTGATACTCCCATCGCAACCCCAGGTTCAGCGTCATCCGTGAGCTTAGCCGCCAGTCATCCTGCACGAACAGGCCCCAGGATAATGACTGTTCGGCATAGCTGGCAGCCCGTACCACGCCGCCGCCGGTGGGAATCCCCAGCAGGAACGCGGCCACTGACTGGCCAAGTTGACCCGGCGCCGTTGCCGCATTGTCCAGCGGGCCGCGCGTGTAGGTGGCGTCGAAATCGAACTGGCCCGTCTGGTTATTAGCGAAGAACGTGTCTGTTTCCCGGTAGGCGCGGAACTCAAGGCCGGTCTTCAACGAATGTTTCCCGGCGATCTTCTGCAGCGTGGTGGCAATCGAGTGTGTGTCATTGGGCCGGTACTCGCCGCCGATCGCCGTGCCCTGGTAACCCGTGATATTAAACCGCGGGAAACGGCGGATGTCGGCTGGAATCTGGTTGGCGTAGGAGGACGGGAACCCGAGCGAGGCCAGATCGAATCCACGCTGTTCGGGATTGGCGTTGGTCACGCGAATAAACCGGTTATAACCGTAGCGAAGGTTCAGCACCATGGAGGGCGAGAGCGTCCACACGTCATCGAAAGTAGCCGCGCGCGAGCTGAATTCGAACCATTCGCCCGTGGCCAGATTGTTGAAGTAGTTGTTGTAATTGCTCACCCGGTCGTACCAGCTTGTGCGCACGAAGAGGCGGTTGGCGTCGCTCACGTTGTGGTCCACACGAATCGAATGCGTGGAGTAGTCGGCTTCCTCGGTCAGTTCGGGCCGCAGGTAGTTTTGCGTGCCGTCGGGATTTCCAGCCGTCAGCGGCTTTGGATAGATCTGGTCCAGCACGCGCTTGGAAATCGGATTGAACATCGAGGCGGGCACGCGGTTGCCGGGAAACGGATCCTGTTGGAACCGCCCTCCGGCCGCGGCGCGCCGGGTCAGCGGATTATAGATCTGATAGTTGCCGCCCAGAGCGAGCAGTTGCGAAAAGTCTCCGGCCTTCATCGCCTCGGTGGGCACCGTGGGTGTTCCGTTGTTGCGCGGGCGAGCCTCCAGAATGCCTTCGTATCCCCACATGAAAAACGTGCGATTGCGCCCGTCGTAGATCCTGGGCAGCAGCACCGGGCCGCCGCCGGTGACGCCCCAGCGATGGTAGTAGAACTCGGGCCGCGCGATGCGGTTCGCGTTGGCGAAGAAGTCGTTGGCGAACAAACCCGGCGTCATGTTCGTGTAGTAGGCGGTGCCGTGAAGCTGGTTTGTCCCGGATTTCAGGCTGATGTTGGTCACTCCGCCTTCGGTGTTGCCGAAGCTCGCGTCGAATGTCGCGGTCTGCACCTTGAATTCCTGCACGATGTCGGCGGGAGGCACATAGCTGGCGATCACCTCGCCCGCATTCGCGGTGGCCGTGGCCACAGCGCCGTCAATGGTGACGTCACTGCGGTTGGCGCGCGTGCCATCCATCGTATAGCCCACGATATGCGTTGGTTCGAACGGCCGGTCCAGCCGGGGGTCGCGCGTGAAGGAAACGCCCGCTGCCAGACCGATGAGGAACATCGGGTTGCCGTGCGGGATTGGCAGTTCCGCCACGCGGCGGCCGTCCACCACCGTTCCCATCGACGCCGACTCGGTGTTCAGCAGCGGCGTTTCGCCCGTAACCGTCACGCTCTGTTCCGCTGTTCCGATCTCCAGCTGGATATCCACCTGCAATCGGTCGTTCACCCGGACTTCCAGCCCATCCCGGACGTACCTTTTGAAACCCTGCAACTCGGCAGTGACCTGATACATTCCTGGAATCAGGTATGGCGCCGTGTACAGCCCCGCGCTGTTGGTTTTCACGCTCAACCGCGTGCCCATTGCCTTGTTGATGACTTCCACGGCGGCATCGGGAATGATCGCGCCGGTGGAATCGGTGACTGTGCCCGCGATGGAGCCGCGCGGATCCTGGGCGCCGGCGCCACGCGCAAGCAGAGAAACGATTGCGAATAGCTGAAGACTTTTCCTCATGGCTCAACGCTGACATGACGCGCCTGAAGCGTCAATGCGCCGGGCAATGAACAAATCGTTTAGCTCCTCTAAACGGTCATGCGGGATCGCTTTGTGCCTGCCCCAGTCTCTGCCGCAGGAATCCGGCGATGTCGGAAGTGAGCATCCGCGGATAAGTGGACCGGATGGTCGCAATGGCCTGTCTTCTCACCAACCGCTTGCCCTCCACGCGCATCGCCCGGAAATGCCTGGGACTCCGCCGCAGCGCGTATTCCGGCAGTATCGCCTGGCCAAACCCCGATTCCACAAGCCGCATGATCACTTCAGTGTCGGAGGCTTCCATGATCACCTCCGGCTCCAGCGCCAGTTCCCGGAAGAATCCGTCAATCAGCATGCGCATGTTGCTGTGCGGCGGATACAGCAGGAACGGCAAACGCCGCAGTTCCTCCGGCGCCACGGTCCCCACGTGCCAACCAGTCAGCCGGCGCGGCGATGGCTGAAGCACCAGCAATTCCTCCTCGTACAGCGGCACGATGTTGAGCCGGGCGTCCTCCACCGGAAGCGAGATGATCGCCAGGTCAAAGCGGCGGCTCACCAGGCCTTCCACCATCTCTTCGGTGGCCGCAACGGTGACCTGAATGTGACTCTTGGGATAACGCCGGCGCAACAGCCGGAGCGAAGGGCCCAGCCGGTGAATCAGCGTGGTGACTCCCGTGGCCATGTGGAACGGCCGCGAATCCCCGTCCGCATCGCCCCCAAACTCCTGGTGCAGTTCTTCCAGATGCGCCAGCAGTGGCCGCGCGCGTTCGGCCAGCCGCATTCCGGCCGGCGTCACCTTCAGCCTGCGGCCCGCCTTCACAAACAGCTCAGAGCGTACTTCGCCCGCCAGCTTCTGCAACTGCTGGCTCACGGCTCCGGCAGAGAGGCCCATCCGGGCCGCGGCCGCCGTGACGCTGCCCGTCTCAATCACTGAAAGAAAAATCTCCAGTTGGTGTATGTCCACCGGCGCTCAGTTCACTTTCAGCTTCAATATGGTCAGTGAATGTTTGGGGAAGGTGTAGACCGGCACGCCCTGGCTCAACGCCAGATTCTGCGACTTCACCACCGGCCGGACCTTCCTGTCATCACCGAACGTGTGTACGGCCTTCAGATCGGAATGATTCATCTCCCAGATCCCGGCTTCCCCTTGCAGCTTGCCGGAGACGATTTCCAGCCGCGCGGCGATGTCCTGCTTATCGCTGCGGTTCAGCGCGTTCACAAATACCGTGCCCGACGCCTTGTCGTAGGTGGCCGAGGTGTCCAGATAATTTAACGGCGCGCGACCGCCCACCCGGTAAACCGGTGACGACACCCAAAGATCCAGCGCCATGTTGCCCCGCTGTTTGGCGTATTCGGCGATCGGAAAATAGATCGGCTGCAGGAACAGCCCCTTCTCATTGGTGAAGATCGGCGCGATCACGTTCACAACCTGCGCCAGGTTGGCCATCTTCACCGTATCGGCGTGGCGGATAAAGGAGTTGAAGAACATGCCCATCGCCAGCGCATCTTCGAAATTATAGATCTCCTCCAGCCGCGTGCGGCCCGTATCATGTTCGCTCGATCCGCGCGCGCGATACCAGACATTCCACTCGTCGTAGGCAATGGCGATCGGCCGCGCATTCGCCTGCCCGGACTGCGCGGCCCGGATCAATCCCTCCACTACTTCGATGCGGTGATCGATGTCCTGCGACGCGGCCAGGAATTCCTCGAAATTGTTGGAGCGGTTTCCGATGTAGGTGTGCAGTGAGATGTAGTCAATCTCCGTACGCAGCCCTTCCAGTACCCGCCGGTTCCATCCGATCCAGTCCCAGCCCTGGCGGAAATTGCTGGATCCGCTGGCGATCAGTTTGATCGAAGGATCCACCCGCCGCATGGCTTTGGCCGCTTCCAGCGCGAATTTCACGTAATCCGTGGCGTCCTTGTGTCCAAGCTGCCAGGGGCCGTCAATCTCATTGCCCAGCCCCCAGTACTTCACGTTGTAGGGCTTGTCGCGCCCGTTCTTGCGCCGCTGCTGCGCCCAGTAGGTATCGCGCGACTCGTTGGTGTACTCCACCCACTGCCGCGCCTCTTCCACCGTGCCCAGCCCCGCGTTGATGCAAATGTAGGGCTCCACTCCGGCCCGCTCGGAATAGTCCAGGAAATCATCGGTGCCAAACGTGTTGGGCTCCAATGCTCCCCAGGCGCCTTCGGGCCGAACCGGACGCAGATTGCGGGGCCCGATGCCGTCCTTCCAGTTGTAGCCGGAAACAAAATTTCCACCGGGCCAGCGAAGCAGCGTGACGCCAAGGCCCTTGATCGCCTGCATTACGTCCTTGCGGTATCCCTTCTCATCCGAAAGCGGGCTGCCCGGTTCGTACAAACCGCCGTAGATGCACCGGCCCAGATGCTCGGCGAAGTTTCCGAACAGATGGGGATGGACTTCGCCAATGACGCGGTCGGTGTCGATCTTGATCCGGGCCGTGGTCTGCGCCTGCGCAAACGCCGTCACGCATAGAAGCGATACAAGGACTCTCAACATGCCGGTTCTCCTAGAAACTGCGCACGCCCATTTGGGCGATATCATCCACCCGCAACATCTCCTTCACCACGAATGGCTCACCGTACTTTACGCCAATCAGGTTGCCATAAAAACGCGCCACAGCCGCCAACCGTTCCCGGATCTCGGCTTCATTGGGAAACAGGTGGTCCCCCTCGGCCTGCCCGGCGTACTGCGAACGATAGGAAAGCAGGGCTTTCATGCGCCGTTCGAACTGCCCGGTGATGTCCACTACAAACGACGGCGTAACGTTGGCGTACTGCGATGCGTAGATGACCTTATGCGGACGGTGCGGCACACTCTCGCCCTCATCCAGTTTCGCCAGCCCGGCCAGAAAGCAGCTCTCGTAACACAGCGTGGAAGTATTGTAATGATCGGGATGGCGGCCTTCCCAATATGGAAGAATCACCACCCGCGGACGAAGACGGCGGATTTCGCCGGCCAGCGTCATCCTTGCGGGCAACGAATTTTCCAGCCGCGCGTCGGGAAAGCGCAGGTTGCCGCGCCAGGCGCATAGCATTTCGGCCGCCGCCTGCCGCGATTCCTCGATTCGCAATGCCGGCGTGCCGCGGGTCCCCATTTCGCCCGCCGTCAGATCCAGCACGCCCGTGCGGTAACCCATCTCCGCCATGCGCGCCAGCGTGCCGCCGCAGGTCTGCTCCACGTCGTCCGGATGAGCGGCGATGGCAAGTATGTCCAGTGGTTTGAAGTCGTCTGCTAGATCGAGCATGTTCTGAAAATCACCAATTCAAGTCCGGTCTGTGGCTGAAGCGCTGGCGGGTGGGTAGGACGCGGATGAGCAGGTAACCTGCCACAAAGCCGCCAATGTGGGCAAACCACGCGACTCCGCCGCCGGAAACCTGGGAGAAGCCGATCTGTCCCACGCCGCTGAAAAGCTGGATGAGAAACCAATAAGCCAGGATCAGCACCGCCGGAATCTCAAGCGTCGTGAAGAAGATCACCAGCGGCACCAGCGTCAACACACGCGAGTGCGGAAACTTCGCCATGTAGGCGCCCATCACCCCGGCAATGGCCCCGCTGGCCCCGATGGTGGGAATGCGCGAACCCGGTGAGAACATCACCTGCGCCAGCCCTGCCGCCGCCCCGCACGCCACGTAGAACAGCAGGTAGCGCCCGCCGCCCAGGATGTCCTCCACGTTATCGCCGTAGATCCACAGAAACCACATGTTCCCGATCAGGTGCATCCAGCCGCCATGCAGGAACATGGAACTCACCAGATCGGATACCTCAAAGCGCGCGGCGATGATGCCGCGCTCAGCCAGCAGATGATTCAGCGAAAACGAGTCCAGTGATATTTCGTAAAAGAACGCCGCGACGTTGGCCAGAATCAGCCCGATGGTCACAATCGGAGTGGAGTAACTGGGCTGCGTGTCGCGAAGCGGAATCATGTCGTCACGGTGGCGTGGCGCTGGAAGTCGGGATGAACCCTGCGTTCGGCGCGCTTCATCAGCGAGTGCGCGTCCTTGGCCTTCCCGATGCCACCCCGCGCGCCCAGCGCCCGGCAGTTTAACGCGGCCATCGCATTGGAGAAATCCAGCGCGTCTCCCATCGGCATCCCTTCGAGCACAGCATAGCAGAAGGCCCCGTGGAACACGTCTCCGGCGCCGGTGGTGTCCACGCAATTCACCACAAAGGCCGGTGAATAGAAGATCTCTCCGTCCACTCTGGCCAGTGCGCCGTAGGATCCCAGCGTCATCGCCGCAACCGGGATCCGGTATTCCCTCTGGATCAGGTCCAGCGCCTTCAGTGGATCTTTCTCTTTTGTCCACGCCACGGGAAACTCGGAACTTGCCACCAGGTGAGTCACGTGCGGCAGCACGCGCTCAAAACCCGGATAGATGGTGTCCACGTCCACGGTGACGGGCATGCCGTGCGCCCGCGCGATTGACGCCGCTTTCTCCACCGCCGCCGTGTCGTGCCCATCAATGTGCAGCAGCCGGGCGCAGGTGATCATGTCCTCCCGGATTTCATCCGGATCCAGGCGCAGGCAATCCTTGCGGCTCCAGAAGACCGTGCGCTCTCCGGTGGCGCGGTCAATGATGATATAGGCGGTCTGGTTGGGGCAGCCCTGCCGCACTTGCACATCGTCCAGGTTGATTCCCAGGCCGCGAAGGCTGGCATCCTGCACCCGCCCCCGTTCATCATCGCCGATGGTGCCAATGTACTTGGTGCGCAGGCCGAGGTTGGCGCATGTGACCATGGCGCTGGCCACCTGGCCGCCGGGGCTGAGCATCTCCTCATCGAAGGCCACCTTGCCGGCGTAGGCCGGGAAGTGAGAGACAAGGATCAATGTATCGGTTGCGTTGAGGCCGATGCCAACAACGTCGAATTCGGGCATAAGGGGTAGGGTAACATGCGATGCGCATGGATGCGCCAGTCGTCGTGGAACGGGATCCCGAGAAACGGGGGCTATTACCTGGCGGGATCGCGGGTGGCGCTGGACTCCGTTGTTACCGCCTTTCATCGCGGGGCGGCTCCGGAGAGCATCTGCGTTCGTTTTCGGCGATCGGCTCCCTGGTAAAGGTGTACGGGCCCTCATGTTCAAAGGATGCGCTTGCGGAGCGGTTGGCGCATGAGCAGCCAGCATTGCCGGAAGAGCTCGCCGAGCGGATCCAACTTGCTCGCCGGGCGAGCGTTAAACTTCAGACCTGAAGATCCGAATCAAGAAGAAGAGGTTTCCAGTTCCGGCGAGCCGCTTGCCAAGTATGAGGACGAACTTGTAAGGTGGCTACAGAATCGGAAATGACAACTTTGGCCATCGCACTCGCCGCCATGGCGCTCGGGGCCGCCGTTCCGGACGGGCCATTTCGCCACCGGCCGCACGCCCCGCTCAGACTGAAGTGTTCCTATTGCCACGCCACGGCAGAGAAAGAAGAGGCAGCCTCATTCCCTGCCCTGGCCCAGTGCCGCACCTGCCATCCATCCATCGCCGAACGCACCAGTCCCTCCAGGCGCGTGGTGAGTGTTCCGGCCTTTGTGTTCTTCAGCCACTCCGTCCACCTGTTT
>JANRLE010000021.1:0-19896 GCA_033762895.1 Bryobacteraceae bacterium
AGTGAGCGAATGAACATTCTGGCCACAATCCGGCGGGCGGCGACGATGGCGACACTGATCATTTTCAGCGCCTGCGTGGTGATGTGCCTGGGCATGCAGCCGGTGGCGGCCGCCGCACAGAACTCCGGGCACGATTGCTGCCCACGGACCGATGCCGGCGACTCCTGCCCCCGTGGCATCGCGGCAACCGCATGCAGCCTGAATTCGCTCGATCTTCCCAAGGCATCGGAATGGAATCCCGATCTGGCGCCGTTGGGCCATTTGGAAACGCGCACAACGCACGCCCCTGCCACCACGGCGGAAGCCGCTCCGGATTTCCCCCCCGTGTGGGATGCCGGTGACCTGCATCTGCGTCTCGGCGTCCTGCGGATCTAGACTCCCCCCAAATTCCTAAGCTGTGAGGAATTGCGGCGCACTTTTGTGTGCCGTTAACAGGGGTAGTGTGTCCGGCGTTGTTTCGTCCGGACTCCTCAACTCGATGTATAACCACATCGGAAAGGAACCAAAACCATGTTTCGCACGTTTCATAAAGTGATGGCGGTAGCCGCCCTGTTTGTGATGACTTTGGCCGCGGCGATGCCGGTGGCGGCGATGAACTGCTGCCCGGGTGATTGCTGCGACAAGGGCAGTTGCTGCCGCAATAACCGATAACCGTCGGGTTTCCTCCGAAGGCGGTTGATCGGAGCGGGGGGCATTCCAGCGGCCCCCCGCTTGCTTATAGTTTTTCGGGTAAGCCCCGACCAGGGTGACCGATATGCTGCGCCATCTACTACTTTCCCTTTCCCGCCGGACCTGGCTGCGCCACTGGGTGGAGCGCTCCAGGGTCGCTCAATTGTTGACCCGCAGGTTCGTTGCGGGCCGTTCCCTTGATCAGGCGTTTGAGGCGTGCCGCGCCTTGCGTGAGGAGCGCATCTTCTCGACCCTTGACTATCTTGGAGAGAACGTCACCACGCTTGAGGAAGCGCGAAAATGCCGTGACGCCTATCTATCGGCCTTAGGTGGAATCGCCGATTATCAACTAGGGGGAACGGTCTCAATCAAGCTCACGCAGATGGGGCTGGACATCTCCGAAGGACACTGCCGGGAGAACGTGCGGATGCTGGCCGAACGCGCCCTTGAGATTGGGGCCATGGTGGAAATCGACATGGAATCAAGCGCATACACGGAGAGGACGCTGGCGGTTGTGCGTGATCAACATGCCCACACCGGTAACGTGCGCGCGGTCATTCAGGCCTACCTTCGGCGCAGCGCCTCCGACGTGGAAGCGCTTTGCGCGCAAGGGATTCCGGTCCGCCTCTGTAAGGGCGCCTATCAGGAGGACGCCGAGGTGGCGTTTCCGGGCAAGCGTGAGGTGGATGAAAACTATTCGCGCCTGATGAGGCTGCTGCTGGAGAAAGGCGCTTGGCCGGCGATCGCCAGCCATGATGAGAGGCTGATCCGGGAAGCGATGGAAATTGCTTCCAGCAGGCGTATGGCGCCGGACGCGTTCGAGTTTCAAATGTTATTTGGCATTCGAAGAGACCTTCAGAAGGAACTCGTTGGCGCGGGATTCCGTCTAAGAGTGTACGTGCCCTATGGTGACGCCTGGTACCCCTACTTCATGCGCCGGATGGCGGAGCGGCCGGCCAATTTGTGGTTTGTGGTGCGGAATCTGATTCGAGTCTAAACGTATGAAATATTGGGGTTACTTCGTTGGAAAGATCGTCGCAATCGTATTGCTGATGTCTGGTTTGTGGCCGCTGGTGCGATACCTGTTGCCGCGGCAGGACGCCTTCCTGCACCTGAGCCCAATGTGGCATGATCTGGGCTACACGTCTGGAGTCTACGCATTTTGGATGATTGGCGCCGGGTTGTTGTACCTGGCTGTCTGGGATCAGCGCTACCGCTGCCGCACATGCGCGCGGCGGCTGCGGATGCCAATCTCGCGAGGATCGTGGAGCCGCATGCTGCTGTTCGGCAAGCCGCATACCGAGTACATTTGCCCGTTCGGACATGGCACACTAAAGGTTCCGGAGGTGCAGATCTCCGGCAAGGAACCGCTCGATTGGGCCGAACATCAGGACATTTGGAAGGAACTCGAACTGTTGGGCACCGACAGGCGCTGAAGGCGGGCGTGGCGCGGTGGCGCCTGGCATTAGGGCTGGCGATTCTGGCCGCGCTCGCCGGCTTCTGTCTGTTGTTATTCCAGCCGTATCTGCAGAACTGGCGTTTTCAAACGTTTCTGGAGACGGTGGCATTTGAGGAAGGCAGGGCCAGCCAGCCCGAAGCCGTGATTCAGTCCGATGTGGTGAACCAGGCCGCCCGGCTTGGCTTGCCGGTCACGTCCAGCCAGGTACGTGTTTCAAGGAACGCCCAGGGGGGCGTATTTCTTGAGGTCCGCTATTTCGTCAGGGTCGACCTGCCGCTGTACACCGTCGACCTGCATTTCCGTCCCAGCGCCGGCGTGCGCTAAGACTCCCAGGAATATTCCAGGCCAGAAAGGTCCCTGCCCAGCAGGTCCGTCTGGAAGAAGGGCGCGCAATGGATGTCACTCTTGCCGGTGTAACCGCGATCCTTGGCTACGCCGCTTTTCTGTTCTGCACGATGTTGCATGAGGCAGGCCACGCGCTGGTGGCCCGATGGCTGGGATTGCGGGAGATCTACCTGCACAAGGGGGTCAACTGGAATCCATTCGCCCACATGGAAAAGTCGCGTTTCGGCCTCGGCATCATTCCGCTGATCAGCATGTTCGCCAACATGAGGATTGCCGGCGTGTGGACGTTCGGCTATTCGGCCGCTCCGTTTGACCCGGAATGGGCCGTGAAGAACCGGCGACATGCGGCGTGGATTGCGGCCGGGGGACCGGCGGCGAATTTCCTGGCGGCTCTGGTGATCGCCGCGGCGATTCGCTTTGGCGTCTCGGCCGGCTGGTTCGCTTACGACTTTTCGGCCACCCATTGGCTGCTGGTGAAGTCCACTGTGCCGGCCCTTGACGCGGTGGCGGCGCTGTCCAGCATCCTGCTTTATCAGAACATCCTGATGGCCATGTTCAGTCTGATGCCGATTCCGCCACTGGACGGCTTTGCGATGCTGTTGCTGTGGATGAAGCCCGAACGGGCGCTAAGGCTGTATGGCTGGGAGAACCGGCTGTCGTTTTTCTATCCGATCGCGGTTTTTCACGCCACCGCGGTCTTCTGGTCGGCGATGAGCCGCACCTACGTCTACTTCCTGGCGGTGCTGTTCTGATCGGAAGGATGCGGTCCCAACTGCTGCATCACGTTCTTGACCTTGGTGATGTAGCCGGCCATGGGATTGTAGGTCCACAGCTTCTGTTCCAACGACTTGCCCCGGTAGTTGCGCCCGTCGGCAAGCGACCGGGCGACGGTGAAAATGCCGTCGGCGACAGAGGGGAAGCGCACGCGGCCCCAGCCGAAGATGTTGTTGGCGCGCGAGGCGCGGCCTCCGCCTGATTCCACCAGCGCAAGGCTCGGAAGCAGGCGCCAGTCGAGCCCGTGACGGTCGGCCGCGGCAAGGAACTCCTCGGCCAGATGCTCCACGGGACAGGCGTGCTTGCGGAAAAACTCGCGGATCTGCACCAGGCGCGAGTCAACGAGATCGGATGGCTGGGGGTCGGCTGCAAACAGCGTCAAGCCAGCCAGAAGGGCGATTGAGATTCGGTAGAGTTTCGGCACTTCTTCGAAAATCTCCAATCGGCAAAGTATAGCAAAAACACAAGACCCCCGTCCGGAAAAACTTCCGAACGGGGGTCCTATTTTAGCCGTTAGGACGGAACCTGTGGCTTTAGCAGGTCATCACATCCCATCGCGCAGTAGGCGGCCGGTCCACGGGAACATTCGCTTCGCCACTGAACGAAAGCAGCTACGTAAGGAAGGTCGACTTCAACAGTCGGCCACCTCGCGCGTGGAATATCTACTACCAGTACTCATAAATTGAACTGGACCACCTCCTTTCTCAGTGATAGCTCCATGCTAAAGTCACTGGAGACCGCCTGTCAATAGAAATTCCAAGGCTTGTTTTCTAGAGGTTGGAGCGCAGAAAACGGCACATCGCCAGACCGTCCATCCAGTTGAACGGGAACTTGCCGGTCGTATAGTGGGCGCAGGGCAGCGTGAACACTTTGTGCGGCAGCCCCCGTTCGCGGAAGCTCCTGAGAACCTGCTGCGAATATTCCGGAAGGAACGTGGTGTCGTACTTGGCCCACACCAGCAGAGCCGGCATTTTGCGGCTCTCCATGCGGTCCATATAGGACGCCGGACTGATCACCGACCAGAACTCCCGCAACTCCTCCTGATTCAACTGGCCGTGGAAGCCCTTGCGCACATGCTGGGTGGAAAGGCCGGTCCACACCACGTCGCCCACGTTCATCGATACGTGGTTGAACACGCCGCAGCGTACCCGCTCATCATGGGCGGCGGCGATGAAGGCCACGCACGATCCCAGACTGGTTCCCAGCACCGCCAATCGCTGATAGCCGCGCTGCTGCAGCCAGCTCAGACACGACCGCAGATCCTGAACCGACTGCCGCACGGCGCTGATGGTGCGTCCCACGTTGCTCGACATGTGGTAATCGGCCCGCTCCAGCCCGGCCGGCATGCGCCGGTCATGGTAGGCCTTGCTCATGCGTAAAGCCGTGATTCCAAACTTGTTTAGCAGCTTGCACAGGCCCACATGCCCGTTGATGTCGGAATTCCACTGGGGCAGCACCACCACCGCCCGGCCGCCGTCGTTTTCAGTGGGAAAAAAATCGGCGTATACCGTGTTGTTCTCCGGGTAAGGCGATTGAATCGGGCTGGTGAACCGGAGAACGTTATTCTCCAAACGGTAGTCTGTGACCGGCGGTGCGAAGTAGAAGGCGCCCGACTCGCGAACCGATCGCCGGACGTAGTCGAGAACTGACTTCCGTACGTCGCCGTTGGGCGACAGCCCCTCCAACCAATCGGCGCCCCATTCAAAAGGACGGACCTGCCGATTGCGGTCGTGCGTGGCCAACTCGTGTTCCCATCGATCAATCCACTTTGCGTATAGACCCGGCATCCGACCCGTCAGTGTAGCAAAGAAAAGCCCGGCGCTGAGAGGGCAGCGCCGGGCGGAGAAAACTGCTCAGTGGGAGGCGAACTCCCAACCGAAGCGTGAAAAACCTCTGTCAACCCGTCGTGATAACAAGCAATCGCCGCGCCACAAGTTCCGTGAAACCGCCCGATAGTCTCTAATGCGCTGATTTCAATTGAGATCGACACAGGGCACCACACCCTGGAAGCGGTTCCCCACCTCACGGTGGTGGCCTCAATTCCAAATCCCATATCCCGCCCCTGGTATCGATACGCATTTTGGTACGCAACCTTCTCCCTGCGGCAGGGTACAATACGCAACGTGCCCCCAGTGGTTTCGGCGGCTACCGCCCGCAGCACCTTGGCCGGATTCTATTTGTCCGGCGTGCTGATGTCTTTTCTCGGCGCCATACTGCCCGCCTGGGACTACCATCTCCAGTCGGCGTACTTCACGATTGGCTACTACTTCCTGGCGATGAACGCCGGGATGTTGCTGTCGGTACCGCTGGCGCGGGCGATCCTGCGGGCCCGAACCATCGGCTTTGCGCTGATCCTGGCCTCCTCTCTGGCCGCGGCTTCCTTCTTCTACCTCGCCGCTGTGGGGCCGCCTCGTCTGTTCTGGTGGCGGGCGGCGGGGTTGCTGGTAATGGGTATGGCGGGCGGTCTGCTCAACGCTGCGCTGTTCACGGCCGTGTCACCGGTTTACCGGCGCGACCCGGCGGCTACGATTAACCTCTCGGGCCTGCTGTTCGGGCTCGGTTGCCTCAGCACGTCGCTGCTGGTGTCGGGGACCTTCTACATCTACACCACGGGCTCCATCCTCATCCTGCTGGGTCTGTTTCCGGCGTTTCTGGCGGCGAAGTACGCGCGGTGGAAAAGGCATGATGAACAGTTGCCGGCGCCGGTTCCGCTACGGCAGGCCATCAGCGACTTCCAGAGCCCGGCGGCGGTGCTGTTCGCGCTGCTTCTGTTTTTCCAGTTTGGAAATGAATGGTCCATCGCCGGATGGCTGCCTGTGTTTCTGGCGCAGCGGCTGGGGGCAAGTCCGGCGGACTGTGTGTTGATGCTATCCCTCTACTGGCTGGCGCTGACACTGGGCAGGATCGTGTCGCAGTCAGTACTGCCCCGCGTGCACCACGGCAAACTGCTGATGGGCAGTGTGCTGGCGGCGCTGCTGGGTTGTTTCATCCTCTCTTTGACTGAGGACCTGTTCGGGGCCGGCGCGGGCATCGTGATTACCGGCCTCGGCTTTGCTCCTATCTACCCGCTGGTGGTGGAAAAGATCGGCAGCCGTTTCTCCTACTATCATCCCGGCGTGTTCAACGGCCTGTTTTCGCTGGCGGTGACGGGCGGACTGCTGGCGCCGGCTTCGCTCGGCTGGATTGCCAGTTGGTTCGGAGTGGGCAGCGTGATGCTGGTGCCCGTAGTCGGAAGCTGCGCCGTCTTTATTCTGCTGGTGGTGATCTTTCTGGAAGACAAGCTGACGCGGATGGCGGCGGCGAAATCGCAGACCTGAGGCGGGCGTGATACGCTAACGGGGAAACGATGTTGACCCGCCGTGATTGGATCCGAATCCTGGGCGTAGCCGCAGGCGCGCCCGCCTCCGCGCAGGAACTGGTGTTTCCGGGCAAAAGGCCCATGCTTGTCCAGAACGACTTTCCGGAGGACCTGGAGTCGCCGGTCGAGTATTTCGACACATGGCTCACGCCCATCGATTCCTTCTTTGTGCGTCAGCACCTTCCCCGCCCCAAAGTGGATCCGGGCGCCTGGAAACTGGAGATCAGCGGCATGGTGGCCAACTCTGTCAGCCTCAGTCTGGACGAGTTGCGCAAGCTTCCGCAGTACAAGGTGCCGGCCACGCTCGAATGCGCGGGCAACGGCCGTGGCTACTTCACTCCCAAGATTCCCGGTCTGCAATGGAAAAAGGGCGCGATCGGCAATGCCGAATGGCGTGGCCCGCGCGTGGCAGACATCCTGAAGAAGGCCGGGGTGAAGCCGCAGGCGCAGTGGGGAAGCTGCAACGGGGCAGACGCGCCGGTGGCCAAGACGCCGGACTTCATCCGCTCCATCCCCATGCGTAAACTGATGCACGAAGCCACGCTGATCGCGCTGGAGATGAACGGACAGCCGCTGCCGGAAATCCACGGCGGACCGGCGCGGCTGATCGTCCCCGGCTGGGATGGGGCCAGTTGGGTGAAATGGGCAAATCAGATTACGGTGTCCGATAAGCCGGACGCCGGATTTTACTTCGCCACCGCCTACCGCTATCCGAAACATTCCGTTGCGCCGGGAGGCGCTCCCAAGCCGGGCGATATGGAAGTGTTGGAAGGCATGGCGGTGAAGTCGTTTTTCGTCAAACCGGCCGATACGGCGAAAGTCGGCATGTCGCCGGTCCGTTTGCAGGGCGTGGGTTGGGCCGGCGAATTTCGGGTGGCGCGCGTGGAAGTGTCCACCGACGGGGGAAGCTCATGGCGCGACGCCAGGCTTTCGCCGGAGAACTACAATTTCGCCTGGAGGCTCTGGACGCTGGACTGGACGCCGCCCCGGCCCGGCTACTACACATTGATGTCGCGAGCCACCGATTCGGCGGGAAGGGTGCAGCCGATTGAGGCTCCGTGGAATCCGTCGGGCTATCTCTGGAACTCGGTGGACCGCATCGGCGTCACGGTAGAGGGCTAAGACATGAGAATCCTGCTGATGGGTCTGCTTACCGCCGGCGCGCTGGTTTCCGCCGATCCGGCCGTGATCGAAAAAGGCCGCGCCGAAGAGAAACGCCAGTGCGTGGCGTGTCACGGGTTGCGCATCATCCAGGTCCAGCGGCTGTCGCGCGCCGCATGGGGACGCGAACTGGACAAGATGGCGAACTGGGGGGCCGCGTTGGAGGATCGCGAATCGCTCATCGAATACCTGGTGGCGAATTTCGGTGACGACAAGCCGCTGCCGGCGCCGCCGCTTTCCAAGGACGGCCGCAAGTAATATCGCCGCCATGACAGCGCCCCTCCCCGCGGAATCGGTTGTGCAGGTGGTGGACCTGCGGCGCGTGCGGGGACGTGAAATCGAACCGGTGCTCGAAGAGGAGATCCGCTTGTGGCGCGATTCTCTCGACTGGGATTTCTCGGCATCGGCGGAACTGGTGCTGCGCTTTGTCAACATGAAGTCGCTCAGCGGCTGCGGTCTTTATGTCAACGGCCGGCTGGAAGGTTATAACTACTACATCACCGAAGAGCACAAGGGCATGGTGGGCGACATGTTCCTGCGGGAGGAGTTCCGCCACCAGGAATTTGAGAACGCGCTGCTGTCGGGCGCGCTTGACGCGCTAATGGGGGAACGGGGCATCCGCCGCGTGGAAACGCAACTGATGAACCTCTCCAGTCCCCTGTGGCGCCGGCTGCCCTACCCGCTGTGGCTGCAGGTTTATCCGCGCACGTTCATGACCAAGCCGTTGAGCGGCGGGGAACTGGCGCCCGGCACCGGCGCCGGCGTGGTGGTGGTGGGGCCATGGAAAGAGCAGTGGTTCGAAGAAGGCGCGCGGCTGATCACGGCCGGCTACAAGGGCCATGTCGACAGCAAGATCAACGACCAATACCGCGCGCTGCCCGGCTCGCGCAAGTTCCTGTTGAACGTCATTCAATATCCGGGGTGTGGGAGGTTTTTCGCGGCCGGCTCACTGGTGGCGTTCCGGCGCGATACGGGTGCGCCCTGCGGATTGATCCTGTCAAGCCTGGTGGGTCCGCGCACCGGCCACATCACGCAGATCTGCGTTGCGCCGGAGGCGCGCGGCTACGGAGTGGGTTACGAACTGCTGCGGCAATCGCTGATTGAGCTGAGCCGCTACGGATGCCAGAAGGTAAGCCTTACCGTCACCTCATCGAACGTGCCGGCCATCAGGCTGTACGAGCGGATGGGCTTCCGGGCCGAACGTGAATTTGCCGCGCATGTATGGGAGGGATGGCGATGAATCGAACGGCATTGGTGACCGGCGGCTCGCGGGGCATCGGGCGCGCCATTGCGCTTGAACTGGCCCGCCAGGGTTGCGCGGTGGCCGTCAATTACCGGGAAAGAGCGTCGGAAGCGGCGGCCGTGGTCGCGCAGATCCACAGCCTCGGCGCTAGGGCCGTGGCGGTGCAGGCGGACGTGTCAGTGGCGGGTGAGGCGGAACGGCTGGTGCAACAGACCGCTGAATCGCTTGGCGCCATCGGCATCCTGATCAACAACGCCGGTGTGCTGCGGCGTGGCGACCTGCTGGATTTCGACTACTCGCAGATGGAGGGCATGCGGGCGGTGAATGTCGACGGCCTGGTGCGAGTCACCCGTGCCGCGGCGCCGCAAATGATGGAGAAGGGCTGGGGGCGAATCGTGAACATCACCTCCATCGCCGCCATCGGCACCACATTTGCCGGCAACACGTTCTATGCGGCGACAAAGGCCGCGGTGATTACGCTGACGCGCCGTTTCGCGCTGGATCTTGGACCTTCGGGAATCACCGTGAACGCCATCGCGCCGGGCTTCATCATGACGGACATGGTGGGCGCCGACCCGAATTCCGAGGAGAGCCGCAAGTTCGTGGAAGGCATCGCCGCGCGCTCCATGATGCGCCGCGTGGGGGCGCCTGAGGATATCGCGAGCGCGGTGGCGTTTCTTGTGTCCGAACGTGCCAGCTTCATCACCGCTCAGGTGCTGACCGTCGATGGCGGGCGGATGGACTACATTGCGCATCCGTGACCGGCTGCTGGCGCTGGCGATTGCCGCATTCCTGGTGAAGGTGTGGCTTGCGGCGGCCACCATCGGCACCATCGACGTGCTGCTGTTTGAGCGGATGCTGGAGAAGCTGGATCTCTACGGCGCGCCTGTGCTTTATCAGCAGGGGGCGGAACTCATCGTGGACGGCCGCGAGGTGGGGCTCACCATGCAGATGAACCACCCGCCGTTCATGCTGACGGTTTTGAGCGCCTGGGGCGCGCTGCGCGCGGCCACCGGCTTGCCGCTGGGGTTCTGGCTGCGGCTGATGTGCGCGATGGGCGATCTGCTTTCCTTCATTCTCATCCGCAGGATGCTGGGTGAGCGGGCCGCGGTGTGGATGCTGGCCGCCGCGCCCGCCGCGATTCTGGTGTCGGGATTCCATGGCAATTCCGATCCCATCATGATTTCCTTCGCGGTGCTGGCGGTGTACCTGCTGCAGCATCGCGGTTGGGCCGCATGGTCTGGCGCGGCGCTGGCCGCCGCCTGCTGCATCAAGGTGTGGCCGCTGGTGTTGACGCCGGTATTTCTGTTGAATGCCGGGACCATGAAACGGCGTCTGGCGTTCTGCGCCTCCGCGGCCGCCACGGGTCTTGCGCTCTCGATGCCGTGGCTGCTGGAGGCGCCCAGGCTGATTCCGGAAAGGATGTTCAACTACGCGTCCTGGCCCTATGGATGGGGATTCACGCTGCTGTGGCCCTCCACTTACCCGGTGTTACGTCTGCTGGTGTTTCCGATCCTGGTGTCGGCGGCGGTCCTGGCATGGCGCAGGAGGGATACCGTGTTCGGCGGATGCGCGTTGGTGGCGAGTGTGTTCTTCTTCATCACGCCGGGATTCGGAATCCAGTATCTGGCCTGGTTGCTGCCCTGGACGGCGCGCGCCGGACGGTGGGCCGCGGCGGTCTTTCACGTAACGGCGGCGGTGTTCTGCTTCACCGTGTATCACGTCTGGGCGGGGGGGCTGCCCTGGGACTTCGCCAACGGCAATGCCAATCCCACCACTCCGCTGGCGTTTCAAGTGGGGCTTGCGCCGTGGCTGGCGACGCTGGGGCTTGTGTTCGGGGTCAGCGCAGGGCGGACCGCAGCCACTCCACCATCTTCTGCTTATACGCCTGATACTCGGCAACCTTCTCCCACCCGCCCACGCCGTGCGGGGCTCCCTCCACGGTGAACACCTCACAGCGGTTGCCCGCCGCGATCAGCCTGTCGCACATGAGAGGAGACTGATTGTAGGGCACCGCGGCGTCTTTGGTTCCATGAATGAGCAGGAACGGCGGCAGTCCCTTGCGTACGAAAGTGACGGGCGAGGCCTCGCGCAGCCTGGCAAGCGATGTTTCATTGAGCCCTTCCTCAAGGCCAAGCAACTGACGCACGTTGCGCCCGATTTCGCCCATGTCGCGCGAGCGCTTCTCCAGGTCGTGCGGTCCGTAGAAGGACACCACTGCGGCCACCCGCGTTGCCTTTTCCGCCTTCACCGCGGCGTAGGAAACCAGGTGTCCGCCTGCCGATTCGCCCATCAGCGCGATACGCCGGCGGTCCACCTTGTACTCGGCCGCATGCGCTTTCACCCAGCGGATGGCTGCGAATACGTCCTCGGCCGGGGCCGGGAAGCGGTGCTTCGGCGCAAGCCGGTAGTTGATGCTGAACCAGGCAAAGCCGGCCTTGGAGAGCGGCTCAAACCAGGGCGTCACGTAGGTTCGTTTCGTACCCGCCTCCCAGCCGCCGCCGTGTACGATGATCACCGCGGGAAAAGGTCCCTTGCCCTCCGGGACGAACGCATCGAGCGTCAATGGCTCGCCGCCCGGGCGGGAGAACTCGATGTCGTTCATTCCGGCGGCGGAGGCGGACAGCGCCAAAATCAGCAGCAGCAGTGGAACCATGAGGGAAGTGTAGTACAGTGACGTTTGAGGAACTCGCCCCAAACAACGGAGCCTGGCGGGCCGGGATGCTCGCGAGTTCCTACGCGGCCTGGAGGCCCGCCGGCCCTGTTTGAGCTAGTTCGCGGCAATTTTCACTATGGAGAAAAAGAAATCTATGCTTTGGGTCGCCTTCGCGCTTGGGGCAGCACTGGCTTGGGGCATGTACGGCCCCATTCTTCATAAGGGCCAGGTGACGCTGGGGAATCCTTTGAAAGCCCTACTCTGCGTGGGCATGGCTTACTTCCTGGTGGGTGTACTGGTGCCGGTGGGAATGCTGACGGCGCAGGGTACGCTCGGCGGGTTCAACACGGGTGGAACCATTTCGGCCACCCTGGCCGGCGCGCTGGGCGCGATTGGCGCGGTGTTCATCATCCTGGCGTTCCGCAACGGAGGGACGCCGGCCTACGTGATGCCGCTGGTGTTCGGGCTGGCTCCGCTCATCAACGTGCTGGTGTCGATGATCAGCCATCCGCCCAAGGAGACGCCGAATCCGCTGCTGTGGCTGGGGTATCTGCTGGCGTCGGTGGGCGCGGGGCTGGTGTTGTACTTTAAGCCTGCCTAACGATGCGTCGCCTGTTTCTCCACTGGTTCGTTGTTTTCGCCCTGGCGGCGCTGGCCTCCGCCCAGACGCGCATGGTGGTGATCGGATTGGATGGCTGCAGTCCGGACGGCGTCCGCAAGGCCAACGCGCCGAATCTGGCGAAGATGCGCGCGCAGGGGGCGTGGACGCTGAGGGCGCGCGGCGTGATGCCGACGGTCTCCAGTCCGAACTGGGCGTCGATGATCATGGGCGCGGGTCCGGAACAGCATGGCATCACGTCAAATGACTGGCAGCCTGACAAGTTCGATTTTCCGGCGGTGTTCGTTGGCTCGCGCGGCCGGTTTCCGACGATCTTCGGGCTGATGCGAGACCAGCGCTCCAAGGCCACTATTGCCGTGATCCACGATTGGACCGGCTTTGGCCGGCTGGTGGAACCTGGCGTCGCCGACGTGATTGAGAACCCGAAGGGCGCCGAAGCCACTGTCGCCCGCGCCATCGAGGTGTGGAAGCAGCGGCGGCCGGAACTGCTGTTCGTGCATATTGACCACGCCGACCATGTGGGACACGAAAAAGGACACGGAACTCGGGAATATTACGCCTCGATCGGGGAAGTGGACGGCTGGGTGGGCCGTATCGCCAACGCCACCGCAGGCGCCTACGTCCTGGTGACGGCCGATCACGGCGGCGTAGGGAAGAAGCATGGCGGCAATACGCTGAAGGAACTGGAGATCCCGTGGATTCTCACCGGCCCCGGGGTGGCGCGCGGCCATGAGATCCAGGCTTCGGTGAACACCACCGATACGGCCGCCACCGTTGCGCATATCTTCCAACTGAAGGCGCCGCAAGCCTGGATCGGGCGGCCGGTGCTGGAAGCCTTTCGCTGATCCATGGAAGAGCAGGTAACCATCGTCGACGCGGCCAATCGCGTGGTGGGCAGTGCGCCCCGCAGCCGCATGCGGCGTGAAGGGCTGCCGCACCGCGCCACCTACGTTTTTGTCTTTGACGGCGAGGGACGCCTTTACGTTCAGCACCGTACGGTGACAAAGGACGTCTATCCGGGATATTGGGACCTGGCGGCCGGCGGCGTGGTGCTGGCGGGCGAAAGCTATGAAGAAAGCGCGGTGCGAGAACTGGCCGAGGAGATGGGAATCAGTGGTGTGCCGCTGGAGCCGTGGTTTGATTTCTATTTCGAAGATGGCGCAAGCAAGGTATGGGGTCGTGTCTGGTCCTGTGTGTACGAAGGGCCGCTCGTCCTGCAGCAGGAGGAAGTGCAGGGAGTGGAGCGTATGCCGGTTGAGGACATCCTGGACGGTAGCGTGAGCCGCCAGTTTACTCCGGACTCCCTGCTTGCCCTTCGCAAACGGTTCAGATGACGCCGGCGGGCCGTTTGCGGCGCAGCGTGGCTGGCTTCATCACGCGCTCCAGCAGGTCTTCCGGAACGTTGAGGAGCATGCGGAACTGATTGCCGTTGGCCTTCACCTCGGCTTTTTCGAGCAACTCCGCCAGGTCAGCGGCTTTCTCATCTTTGTCTCTGTTCAACTGCAGCATGCTGGCCAGGAAGCGCACCACGTCCACCATGGCGGTGGCGTCTTTTTCTGACCGCATGACGCCTTCGGCCATCAGTTCCACACTGGCGCCGAAGCGGACACCGCCGGCGACGCTTTGCATGGACTGCATGAGCGCGCCGTTCATGGCGCCCTTCAGGCGGGAATCGCGAAGATCGTCAGCCACCCGATCGACGGACGAGGAGAAGATCCACGCGTCGTAGCGCGTGCTCAGTTCGGTGATGCGATTGGCCATCGCCGGATCCATGGCGCTGGAGCCCTGGCGGCTGCGGTCGATCGCCGCTTTGAGGAAGTCGAGGTCGCCGGCCAGCGCCGTGGTGGCGTCCAGGAACGCGAGTCCCCCGCTTGTACCGGAGTTCTTGCCAATGATGTCGATGCCCTGGTAGGCCAGCTTCGCGCCACCCTCGGAAGCAAGGAACGAACTGACGCGCGCGGGGTCGAAGCGGCCTTTTGCGATGACCAGCGTCTTCCCGCCGCGGCCGCGCGTGTCGCTGGAGGCGACGACAACTTCGGTAAGGTCGCGGCGCGGATCAAAGCCCGTGACGGTGATCAATTTCTCCAGTTTGTCCTCTTCGGTTTTTAGTTGATCCAGCAGAAACTGGCCGAACCGGGAGGTTTTGATCTGATCGGCATGGATGCCGGCGATAAAGGCGGCATCCTGAGGGACCAGTTTCAAAAGGGCCGGATCGGCGGCTGACAGGCCGAGACCGGTGGCGACAGCGGCGAGGACGAGGTTCCGGATAAGCTGCATGTTGGGGCTCTCCACACCCATTAGAACGATAGCGCACCGGGAAAGGTTCCCGGGAATTTTCCGCCCCGCCGGCGATCAGCTTACCGGGTAGCCTGTGGGATGGGCGCAATGCCAGGCCCAGGCCGTCCCGATAATATCCTCGAGCGAGCCAAAGCGGGGCTTCCAGCCGAGTTCGCGCTGGATCTTCTCCGAACTCGCAATCAGAATCGCCGGATCGCCCGGACGCCTTTCCGCCTCCACCACCGCAATGGCGTGGCCGGTCACTTTGCGGGAAACCTCGATGACTTCGCGGATGGAGAACCCCTGGCCATTGCCCAGGTTATAAACCAGGCGCGTATTGGCGCTGAGCGCATCGAGAGCCAGAAGATGCGCCGAAGCAAGATCGAGGATGTGAATATAGTCGCGCACGCAGGTGCCGTCCGGCGTTGGGTAGTCCGTTCCAAAGATCGACACCGACTGGGACTTGCCAAGCGCAACGCCAAGGATGCGCGGGATGAGGTGCGATTCAGGCTGGTGATTCTCTCCGCGCTCGCCGGTGGCGCCCGCCGCGTTGAAGTAGCGGAGCGAGGCGTAGCGCAATCCGCGGCAATCGTGGAACCAGGCAAGCATCCGCTCCACCAGCAGCTTTGACTCGCCATAAGCATTGGTGGGAACCAGCGGCATCTGCTCGGTAATGGGCGTGGTGGCGGGGTTTCCGTAAAGGGCCGCGGTGGAGGAGAATACGATCCTGCCAACGCCATGGGCGATCATCGCCTCCAGCAGGTTCAGCGTATTGGCCGTGTTATTGCGGAAATACTTCTCCGGCAGCTTCATTGACTCGCCGGCTTCGATGAAGGCGGCAAAATGCAGCACGGCATCGAACGGGTGCGAGGCGAACAGTTGTTCCAGCGCGTCGCGGTCTGCAAGCGTGCCTTTGACGAATTCCGCCTCCGGGGGAACCGCGGCCAGGTAGCCCTTGCTCAGGTCGTCAAAAATCGTGACCCTGTGGCCGGCCTTCAGCAGCTCCGCCGACACAGTGCTGCCGATGTATCCGGCGCCGCCGGTGACAAGTACATTCATGTAAAATCAGACCTCCGACGCGCCTTGTACGGCGCGCGTAATATAGATATCCGGCTTGTTGCCCGTCAGCCGTTCGTAACCGGCCGCCAGGTGGGAACTGAAGGCTTCCACCCGATCGGCGTGGACCAGATTGACGGTACATCCGCCAAATCCGCCGCCGGTCATGCGCGCTCCGATCACCCCGGGCGCCTCACGAGCGAGATCCACCAGGGCATCGAGCTCGGCGCAGCTCACGCGGTAGTCATCCTTCAAACTCGCGTGGGACTCGTACATCAGTTTGCCAAAACCGGGAAGGTCGCCGCTTGCCAGGGCCGCTGCCGCCCGCTCCACCCGGGCGTTCTCGGCGATCACGTGGCGGCAGTAGGGGCGGATGGCATCGGGCAGCGCCTCAGCCGAACCGGCGTCGCGCAGGGCCGTGACGCCCAACAGGCGCGAACCTTCCTCACACACCGCGCGCCGGTTGTTGTATTCCGACGAGGCCAGTTCGTGCTTCACCATGGAGTTGGCGATCACCAGCCGCGTATTGAGGGGCAGAGGCAACGAACGGTGGCGCAGGGAGCGGCAATCGAGAAGCACCGCATGGTCCTGCTCGCCGTGCAGCGAAATGAACTGATCCATGATGCCGCAGCGCATCCCCACAAACTCCGACTCAGCCTGTTGGCAGATCCGCGCCAGTTCCATACGCGGCAGCGAAAGACCGGAATTCTGCGTGAGGGCGAGGGCCACGGAAACCTCGAGCGCGGCCGAGGAGGAGAGTCCCGCGCCCATCGGCACATCGGATTGAATCACGATGTCGGCGCCAGCGACGCGGCGGCCGGCGCGCTCCAGCATTACCGCCACGCCCTGCACATAGTCCGTCCAGCTCCTGCGCGGCCGCGCCGCCGGATTGCCCAATTCGAACTCGGCGGTCTCGCCAAGGGTGGCCGAACGGATCCAGATGCGGCGATCGTCGCGGGAACTGATGGTCACCGTCGTCTGGAAGTGGATGGCCACCGGCATCACGAAGCCGTCGTTGTAGTCGGTATGCTCGCCGATGAGATTGACGCGGCCGGGAGCGCGGAAGACGCGGACGGTGTTCACTTGGCGGCTCCGCGGCGCCCGTAGTAGAAAAGCACGGCGCCTGAGGCCACCAGCACCAGGCCCCAGTGGAGATTGATGTTGATGCCGGCCGAGAGATGCTCAGTGAACAGGCCGTAGCCGCTGAGCAGCAGGCCGTTGATCAGCAGCAGCAGGCCGATGGGGATGCGGATGTCGAGTCCCATGTCGTTGGTTACCAGAAAATGATGTTCAGAGCCGCGGCGCCCGCCAGCACGGCCGCCCCCAGATACCAGATGCGGGCTTCATCGGCGGGCTTTTCGGTGAGCGTGTAAACCAGCCCGCGCAACTCTTCCACCGGCCGCGGGCGCGTCATCATGCTGATGGCGATGGTCAGCAGGAAGCAGACACACCAGGCCCAGATGGCGGTCCAGAAGTTCTGCGCCATTTCAGAGGGGTAGGTATGAAGCAGGCCGAGCCATCCGCCTTTCACGCCGGCGGCGGCCCCGCGCGGCAGCGTGAGCCCGTGGTGCGCCGCAGCGGCCAGCGTGCCCGAAACCAGGCCGAAGAAGGCCCCGTGTCCGGTGGCCCGCCGCCAGAACATTCCCAGCAGAAATGTTGCAAACAGCGGCGCGTTGACGAAGGCGAAGACAAGCTGCAGGAAGTCCATGATGTTGTTGAACCGCGTGGCGACGTAGGCGGCCAGCACCGACGCCGCGATGCCGAACACCGTAGTCATCCGTCCCATCCATAGCAGATGCTCGTCGGAGGCGTCCTTGCGAATGTAGGACTGGTAGATGTCGTAAGTCCAGACGGTGTTGAAGGCGGTGACGTTGCCCGCCATGCCCGACATGAACGAGGCCAGCAGCGCCGTGAGGCCCAGGCCAAGAATGCCCGAGGGGAAGTAGTGGCTCAGCATCAGGGGAATGGTCATGTCGTAGTTAAATGCGCCGTCGGGCTTCCTGGGGAGCTCAAAGCCATGCGTCCCGGTGAGCGCGATGGCGATCATGCCGGGCAGAATTACCAGGGCGGGGAACATCATTTTGGGGATGGCGGCGATCAGCGGTGTGCGCCGCGCCGCCGACATGGAGTTTGCGGCCATCGCCCGCTGCACCACCAGGAAGTCCGTACACCAGTAGCCGAATGACAGCACGAAGCCCAGCCCCATCACCATGCCGAACCACTCCACGCCCATCGGGTTGTTGGCGGGGCTGTCGAGGTAACGCCACGACGAGGTGAACGCCTCAGCGCCCAGTCCCTGCCCGGTGGCCACCGTCCGCAGCCGGCTCACCAGCGCATCCCATCCTCCGATGTCGCGCATCGAAAGGAAGACCAGCGGCAGGAACCCGGCCACGATGAGGAAGAACTGCAGCACCTCGTTGTAGATGGCCGACGTCAGCCCGCCTGCGAAGATATAGAGCAGCACAAAGAACGCGGCCGCCAGGATGGAGAAGTTGAAGTCCCAGCCGAGCAGGGTCTGCAGCAGCAGGCCCATCGCATAGAGCGAGATGCCGGAGGAGAATACCGTCATCGCCGCGAAGGAGATGGCATTAAAGCCGCGCGTCTTTTCGTCAAAGCGCAGTTTCAGATATTCCGGTACCGAACGCGCCCGCGACCCGTAGTAGAACGGCATCATAAAGACGCCGACGAACACCATCGCCGGAATCGCGCCCACCCAATAGAAATGCGCCGTCGCAATGCCGTACTTGGCTCCCGAGGCGGCCATGCCCATCACTTCCTGCGCTCCCAGGTTCGCCGATAGAAAAGCAAGCCCGGTGATCCAGGCGGGAATGGAACGGCCGGAGAGGAAGAAGTCGGCCGAGGTCTTCATGTGGCGTTTCAGCGCGAAGCCGATGCCTGTGACGAAAACCAGGTAGACGCCGAGAATGATGTAATCGATGGGGAGCAGTTGGATGCGCGGCACTTGGACTATTCTAAGACCAACCGGCCACCCACGATAGAATCAGTGGTCATGATCACTCGCTGCGTGTTTCTTTTCGCGTTGCCCCTGGCTGCCGCCGTGGTGGAACAGGGTCCCAAAGACTCGGCGCCTTCGGGCCTGTTGGCCGGCGTAGCGCGCGCCGACATCACGCCACCCATCGGCATTGCGCAGATGAACTGGGGCTCGCAGACGCATGTTGGCGCCGAATCGATCGACCCGGCCGGCTTTCTGGCCACGGCGCTGGTCCTGGCAAACGGCAACCAGAAGTTCGTGATGGTGGATGTGGACCACATCTCGGCCGAACCCTTTGAACCGGTGATCGCGCGCGCCGCCGCCGCCACCGGCATCCCCGCCGCCCACATCCGCGTCGGCGTCTCTCACACTCATGCCGGGCCGCTGCTCACTGCCGTCAAAGGGCCCGTGGGCATCGATCTGGCGCCCTACCGTGAAGTGTTCCAGAACTACCGCAAGGCGGTGGAGGACAAGATCGTGGGCGCCATCGTGGAAGCGAATTCGAAGCTTCAGCCGGCGCATGTGGGAGGCGCAAAGGGCATCGGCACCATCAACGTCAACCGGCGGTTCCGCGCGGCCAATGGCAATCCACCCGCGGTTGGGCGCTACCCGGAAGGATTCCTGGACCGCGAGTTGAACGTGCTGCGCATCGATGACGCCAGGGGCAATCCGCTGGCCGTGATCGTCAACTACCAGTGTCACGGCACGGTGCTGGCGTTTGAGAACAAGGCTCTGTCGCCTGATTGGATCGGCATGACGCGCAAGACGGTGGAGCGGGCGCTGCCGGGATCCAAGTGCCTCTATTTCCAGGGGGCGGCCGGCAACCAGGGTCCGGTGGAGGGCTTTTCCGGCGATGTTGGCGTCGCGCACCGTCTCGGTTCGATTCTGGGCCATCAGGCGGCGGCGCTGGCGATGCAGATTGAAACCGTGCGCCGTGAGCCCACCTTCGAAGGCTTTGTGGAATCCACCGCCTACCAGGCCAGGCAGTATTGGAAAGTGAAGGGGCCGCGCGATGCCCAGTTGAAGTTCGCCATCGAACGGGTGGACGTGCCGCGCCGGACGTATTCCAGGCAGGAAATCGATGACATGCGGGCGCGCGTGGAGCGGGCGGAAAAAGCCGTTGAGACGAACAGGACGTATCAGACCGAAGCGCGCCTGCGGCGCTTCAAAGACCTGCTGGCGCAGTGGCAGGAACCGGTGGATCCCACGCCGCGCAAGGTGGACCTGCAGGTGCTGCGCATTGGTGAATATGCCATCGTCGCCATGCCGGGTGAGCCGTTTGCGGAA
>JANRLE010000022.1:0-1708 GCA_033762895.1 Bryobacteraceae bacterium
TGCCCGCCTTCAGGTTGCTGTTCTGCTTCACCTGCGCCACGGCCCGGTACAAATCGGCCTCCGGCGTGGGCGCAAGCGTTGGCGGATAGTAAAGCGCCACTTCGCCGCGATAGCTGTCCTGCCGTTCCGCACGCGCGGCCATCAGATCGCCCGCGGGTTTGTGACGTTGGATGTAATGATCCGTCACCGCGGCGTGGATGACGTCCTCGGTCCGCCGCTTCGGCATGTGGCACGACACGCAATCGCTTTGCCCGGTATGCGATGAGGCGCTCAATCCGCCGCCATGGCACTGGCGGCAAACGCCGTTGTACTGCACCGCGGCCGCCGCGCCCCTGGGAGCCTCGTGCGGATTGTGGCACGTGGTGCAGAGCATCTTACCGGCGCTCTTGACAAAACACGCCGACCGGCGCAGTCGATAGGCCGCGCTCACAATCTCGAACTTCTCCTCGCGGCCCGCGCCTGGCGCATGATCGAAGTTCAATATGAAATCCGCCAGCGCTTCGCCAGGCCTAAAGGAAAACGGGCCCCGTTCATAGCGCTGAATCGCATTCGGTAGCGGAAAGCTTGTCGTTTCCAGATGACAAGCCATGCAGATTTCCATTTGGCGTTCGGCGGTGAGCCGTGCCGGATTCACAATCGCCCGCCGCACCAACTCCCGCGCGACGCCTGGGCGGCCTGCCAGGTCCATGTGGCGCGCCCCCGAACCATGGCAGCGCTCGCAATCGATTCCCAGGGGAATCGCGCCCGCATACACCGCCTCCGCCCATGGTTTACGCGCCTCGATCTTCGGATAAGCGTTGTGGCAGAACATGCAGTCGTAGGTGATCGGCCGCCGGAAACCTTCATGATCCGGCCGGTCGTAGCCTGGATTCATTGCCCAATAACCGCCCTTCTCCGCGTACCAGCCCAGGGGCAGCTCAATCAGGGTGTCCGCCGCGGTGCGATGCAAGTAGGTGCGCGCGAGATTGCCGGAACCCATCACGTAATCCACCCGCTTTTCCATTACGTTGATCTCGCGCCGGCTTGCGTCCAACTGATGCCGCCGCTGAAAATACGATTCGCCGCGCACCGACATAGTGAAGTAACTCTCTGAGGCCGCGTGAAAGTAGGGGCTGGCGGAAACCGGAGTGTTATCCGCCGAAGGAAGGGAGAATGAGCGTCCCATTCCGGTGCGCCGGTAGGATTCCCACACTTCCTTGTGGCAGCCGGCGCAAACGCGCGAGCTGTCCTGTGCGAACGCGAATAGGGCGCTGGCCCATAACAATAAAAGCACGCGCCCGGCCATGAGTGCCCCATCGTAACATGCCTCCTCCGGCGCCATTCTGTGATATCCTCGGCGGATACGCGCTAAGGGGTCGGCATCCGGTCAAGCCTTCCGGCTCAACCTTCTGGCCCACATCGTTTCGATTCATGACCAAGGAGGGATCTGCATGATCCGGACCATGCTTGTTGTACTCGCCGTACTGCTCGCCGGCACGGCTATTTGGGCGCAGAGCGGCGCCGGCACCATTCAGGGCACGGTACAGGACGCCACGTCCGCCGCCATTCCGGCCTGCTCGGTGCAGGCGGTGAACCAGGCCACCGGCGTCTCGATCGAAACGACGTCCAACAACGAGGGTTTCTACGCTGTAAAAGGCCTCTTTGCCGGCAGCTACAAGGTCAGTTTCAGTTCGCCGGGCATGAAGAAGTCCGAGGTCACCATCACGCT
>JANRLE010000023.1:0-88788 GCA_033762895.1 Bryobacteraceae bacterium
GTGAGACAACGGTCCACTAGACGTCAAACCACCTGGAGCGGGCTCCCTTCCATCAGCATGCTGACCGGAACCTGCATGGCGTCCAATGGTGTGAGCATGATCGCGGCGAACGTGCGATAAGCGCCGGCAGGCAGAGGGCTGCCGTCTAGATCGAACTGAATCTCCGGAGCGGCGTGAATGGAGCCCTTTTCGTCGGCCACGGTTAAACTGCCGTGGTGCCCCACTCGTTTGGCCCAGACCTGCGCTGAGTATTGCATGCGGCCACGGACCGGATAATTGCTCAGGTTGATCCCAACCCGCAGGCGGATGGCCTCTCCAGGCCCGGCCGGCTGGATTTCCAGGGAACCCGGCTGAATCACGACATGCGGAGGCGGGCTGGGCGTTTGCGCCTCAAAGGCGCGCGTGGGTGCCGCGGTAACCTCCGCCGCTGGAGAGACCGCCAGTTCTTCACGGCCTTCGAAAAACTCGAGCAGACGCTTTCCATCCCAACCGTCCCATGTTTCCTCCTCCTGGCTCTGAACGTGATGCACCTTCGTTCTTTGAACGTGGTCCTGTTCATCAAGGAACAGTTCCACCACGTAGTTGACCGAGTGTAATGCCGGTCTTTTTCTGGTAGCCATGGCCGATCCATCTCCTTGCGGTATTCCATTGACAGGTTGACGCCGGCGTCACCACTGGCGAGCGCCGGCATCCGATTGATGAAATCAGCTACACCACAGCCGAGACCTGAATCACCGGTCCGGTGGCGAAGCAGGTGATCGGCCACGGACCGCCAGGTCCGGTAAAGGTGACAACCACGGACACCTCGTAGACTCCGGGCGTCATGCCCTGAGCGCCAGGTGTCGTGGGCGTGCTGGTGATCACGAAGTTCCGTTGACCGGCCAAGGGTCCGGGGGCATGCGCCGCCGTGCTTCCGGTGGCCGCCGGCGCCAGCGATCCTTCTCCAGCGGCGGAGCCCATGCCTTCATAGAAGAACTCGGCGCTGTAGTTGAGAGGGATGCTGAGCGCGGCGTTCGCCAGCAGGCCGTCCAACACGACCTGCGTGGAAACGGTGAAGCTGTCTCCCATTCCGATCACCAGATTATTGGGCAGGCCCGCCGACGCGAGAGTCACCGGGGTGCAATTGATCCCCACTCCCAAGGGATTGGTTCCAAGTTGAGGTTGTCCAGGCATAACACGAATCTCCTTATTGATTGTGCGCTCGTGGTTTCTTTTCACTTACCCGGCGCACGTATACCAATAGCACGCATCGTGCCACGTTGCCGGACGGCATATGTTGAATGGAATCAACGCCGGTTCTTGGACCGGCCGGCTTCGTTTGTCCTGCCAAGTCAGTCCACAAAGAGTAACATCCGCGATTTCAGGAGCTTGAGACCAGGACAAAAACATCCTTGCGGTCCATAGGATATGTCCATGACAGAAAAGTCCATGCGGGCGGGCGAGAATCGATCACGCCGATTGCAGCTTTCCCGGCAAGGCTTCCTGCCTGAACCGGTTAGTGTCGATGTGATGTTTTCGCAGCAACTCCCAAAAGGCGCGCCGGTTCTTTCTCGCCACCTTTGCGGCCCTGGAGATGTTTCCGTGGCAGACGATCAGCAATCCTTCAAGGTACGTACGCTCGAATTCCTTCACAACCTTGTCCTTGGCGAACTGAAAGGGTTCCGGTCCCGATTCTCCGTGGCCGGCCAGCGAAAGATCCGGCGCGTCCACCAGTCCGCTGCCGGTCAACGCCACTGCTCGCGCCACCGCGTTCTCCAGTTCCCGGACGTTGCCCGGCCATCGATAGAGGAGCAGTTTCTCGCACGCCGCCTCCGTGAAGCCCCGCACCGGCTTGGCAAACTGTCTGGCGTAGTGCATGCAGAAGTGGCTGGCCAGCAGCGGTATGTCCTCGGTGCGATCGCGGAGCGGCGGCAGCGCAATCGGCAGGATGTTCAACCGGTAATAGAGATCCCGCCGGATTCTGCCAGCCCGCACGCCTTCCTCCACATCGATGTTCGTCGCGGTAATGATCCGGACGTTACCGTGCATGGCTTTCGGCGACCCCAGGGGCCGGTATTCCTTTTCCTGCAGGAAGCGCAACAGTTTCACTTGCGCGAGCAGCGGCAGGGAGTCGATTTCATCGAGAAACAGGGTTCCGCCCTCGGCCTCTCGCACCAATCCCTGCTGCGCCGTCCCGGCGCTGGTATAGGCGCCACGCACATGGCCGAACATCTCGCTCTCCACCAGATCCACAGGAATGGCCCCACAGTTCACCGGAACGAACTGCCCGCTGGCCCTTGGACTCATTTCATGGATGGCGCGCGCCACGAGTTCCTTGCCCGTCCCGGTTTCCCCTGAGATCAATACCGCGACGTCACAGCGCGCCACCACCGGGATGCGGTTGATTTGTTCGAGAAAGGCCGGGCTTTGGCCCAACAGGCGGCGGAGCGCTGTCTGGTTCCAACCCTCCACTTGTTTTCCGGGTCGCGCCAGCCGGTCGAGCAGCCGCCAAAGCCGCGGAAGCACGTCCGCCGGCCCCAGCGGCGAGGTCACGAAGTCCTCGGCGCCCAGTTCCAGCAGGCGAAGAATGTCGGCCGGCTCGGCCTCCCGCGTCACCACGATGAAGGAATGGCCGCGCAGAATCCTGCTGGACGCCTCCAGCAAGGGCGCCGGTTGCTTCACGTGCATCCGGGAGAGAATGAGAAACACCACCGCCGGATCGTATCGATCAAGTGATATCGAAATATCGTCAGGCGCTTCAGTTAACACCTCCTTGCGAAGGCGAAAACGGCAACCAGCCTCAGGCTCAAGGATGCTGCGCAACGTCGATCCCAGCGGGTCGGGGAACGCGTAGTCCAATAACAGAACGTCGGCCAAGGCTATCCTCTTCTGGCTCCCACACAAGGGTTTCCGGAGAGCTCATCCGGTCCTCCGATCGGTAAGCCGAACCAAAGGCCTCTGCTTGGCACACTTATTATAGAACGTAAATGGCAGGAATCTGATGGGCGAATGGCGAATTCCCCAGGAAGGATACCCCCGTGTACGAAAGCTTACACTGTTCCGCCTGTTATCCAGCCCGCTCCATCAGGGCAGGTTTCACGGTTTCGCGGAAGCGGCCGGCGTCAATCCTGTGCTTGCGTAGCAGTTCCCAGAACGAGCGCCGGTTTTTCTTCGCCGCCTGCGCCGCCCGCGAGATATTGCCTTCACAAGCCAACAAGAGGCCTTCCAGATACGCACGCTCGAATCGTGAAACCACCTTTGCCTTGGCCGCCTGGAAGGACTGGATCCCCTCGCCGCCGACCCCCGCCAACTGCAACGCCGCGGCTGAAACAGAACCGCCTTCCGACATCGCCACCGCCCGCGCAACCGCATGTTCCAACTCCCGCACGTTGCCCGGCCAGGGATGGAGGATCATTGCCTCACGCGCCTCCGGCGTAAAGCCGCAGACCGCCTTCTCGAATTGCATGGAATATCGCGTGAGAAAGTGCCCCGCCAGCAGCAGGATATCGTCGCGGCGCTCCCGCAGCGGCGGAAGCACGATCGGAAGGATGTTCAGCCGGTAGTAAAGATCGTGCCGCAGACGTCCACTGCGGACCGCGTTCTCTACGTCGATGTTCGTTGCCGTGATCACCCGCACGTCCGCCGTTCTGGTGTTCGGCGAGCCCAGCGGCCGGTACTCCTTTTCCTGCAGAAAGCGCAGCAGCTTCACCTGCGCCAGAAGCGGCAGCGAGTCGATTTCATCCAGAAACAGCGTCCCGCGGTTTGCCTCCTCCACCAGTCCCTTGCGTTGCGCATGCGCGCCCGTGAAGGCGCCCCGCTCGTGGCCAAAAAGCTCCCCTTCGGCAAGCTCCATGGGTATTGCGCCGCAGTTGACGGCCACAAATCGTCCCTTGCTGCGCGGACTTAGCTCGTGGATGGCGCGCGCAAACAATTCCTTGCCCGTACCTGTCTCACCCGAAATCAACACCGTCGCGTCACAACGCGCCACCAGCGGAATACGATTCAGTTGATCGACAAACGCCTTGCTCTGACCCACCAACTTGCGCAATGACTCCGCATGGCGAGCCACCCCTGACTCCGCTCTCCCCTCCAGACCGTGCAACAGCCTCCACAGGCGCGGCAGAATACTCTCCCGGGTGAGCGGCGGCGTGATGAAATCCGAAGCGCCCTGTTTGAGCATCTCGAAGATCTGATCGGGCTCGCTGTGACTGGCCACAACGATCAGGGGCTTATCCGCCGACTTGCGGAAAGGCTGCACAAGGCGGGCGGAATGCTCCACCAGCGCCTGCGACAGAATCAGGAACACAATCGCCGGATCGTAACACTCTACGAATGCGCTGTAATCCGGCTTCCACTCTCCAGGCTCCACCATCTGGTGGTGTACGGCGATACGGCCGTTCCGCTCAAGAATCTCACGCAGAGTCGTCCCTAGTTCTTCTTCCGTATCTAGATTAAGGACGAGGACCCTTGTTTCGTCCATGACTTCTCCATAACCCCTCCTGGATATCAGTCTCGAACGGCTTCGGATTGTAGTGGCGGGTACCGTGCCGCCATTTCATACTCAGCCCGATTATTCTAGCGTAATTGTCGTAGGTTAGACGACAGAATAGTGTGGGGCTATTTTGGGTAAGCTTCCCTACATTACGATCGAGGCGATAGTACTACCGCAAAGGCCCGGCGATGCCGCTAACTCCTCGATCAGCATCTGTTCCACACCCTCGCCGTCCACTTCCACCGCGCAGGCGGCGATCTGCGCCTCTGTCGCTCCCTCATAACAAAGCTCACAGGCGGCCACAGCCCCCTCAGCGGTCACCGTGGCCGGGCCGAAAACACGGCAGGTCATCGGCCGCCACTCGTACAGGTCGCAGAGGCCGGTGGACGGATCGAGAACGGGACACGGCTCATCGTCCCCCTCCCGATGCTCCGCCGCCCTTGCCCGCACCGCCGCCGCGCGGGCTGGATCGGCCCTCTCCAGTTCGCGCATCCCCCGGCGCAGGCGCAGCTCATCTAGGGGAGTAATGTCGAAGCTTCCCAGGCAACACTGGTGGCAGCCAGGCCGGCAGGCCAGCCAGTTGCCACTCAGCCGCGCGGCTTGCCGCATGGCAGCGGCCACCGATTCCAGCAGCCGCCCATCGGCTTGTTCAATCTGTACCAGATTCATCAAGTGAGTCCACCACTGGAAGTTACGGCTGCATCAGCCGCTTGTCGCATTCGGCGATGCCGCGCTCTGCTTCCCGCTGACGTTGCTCGGTGTCCTGCGTCCGCGGCTTCCAATACTTCCACCGCAACTGATTCTTCACCAGAAGTTGCCGCGCGAAGCTCCAGTGCCGGTTGGCCATCAGCATCCCGGCGTAAATCTGATCGCGGTCGGAGACGGCTTCCATGGCGGCCAGTGTGGGTTCTGGCGCGCTGAGCAGCAGCTTCGAAGCCGGTTCTCCTTCCTGTACGTAGCGTCCCGCATCGTCGCGGGCGCCTTTACCCAGCGCCGCGAGCGCGTTCCGGTTGAGCTCGCTGAGTTTCTCCACCGCCTCGCCATAGGCCGCCTCACGGGTGGGATCGGGCTTTGGAGGGGGAGGTGGCGGCGGCGCGCAGCTCAAGCCAATTGCCGCCAGCACTACGAAAATCGCGCGCGGATTCATACGGGCTGTGGAATCATAGCAGAAGTCGTGACCAGAGCGATCCTCCCGGCCATCCTCGCCTGCCTGCCTGCGTTCGCCGCGCCGGACTTCACCGGACCGGCCGCCTGTCTGGAGTGTCATGCGCACCTGGCGTCGCAGCTCCAGTCCCATCATGCCATGGCGCTGCGGCCCGCCTCCGCCAGTCCGCTCTCTCCTTTGCTGGCCCAACGGCCTGTGCGCGAACGGGGCGGACTCGAATTCCAATACTCACCCGATGCCAAAGGCTTGCGCGTGGTGGCGCGGCGCAACGGAGTCTCCGCTTCCGCGGTGATTGAGTGGATTTTCGGTGCGGGCGCGCAAGGTATGACGCCCGTGGGCCGTGCCGGCGGCCGCTATTTCGAACACCGGATCTCCTTCTATACCGCCTCCAGCAGTCCCGGCGTCACCATCGGTCATCCGGAGAACCGCGGCCTCACGCCGGCCGCCGCGCTCGGGATCATCCAGCCGCCGCATACCATCTATCGCTGCTTCAATTGCCACGCCGCCAATGTCGGGGAATCTGTTGGAGGACCGGAGATTGCCAATGCCCAACCCGGCGTCACCTGCGAGCGCTGCCATGGTCCCGGCCGCCCGCACATCGACGCCGCCCGCCGCGCCGATGCCGCCGCCATCGGAAAGACCGTGCTTAACCCGCGCCGCTTTCCCGCCGCTCAATCCGTCCAGATCTGCGCCGAATGTCATCGGTCGCCCGATTCGCACTCCCCTGCGCCGGAAGCGGCCGATCCGGCGTCGGTCCGCTTTCAACCAATCGGGCTGATGGCCAGTATGTGTTTCCGGAAAAGCGGCTCACTTTCCTGCCTGACCTGTCACGATCCCCATGCCAATGCCGTGAAAGGAGCAGCCGCTTTTTATGCGCAGCGCTGCCTGGGCTGCCATGCCGCCTCGCCTGTGTCCCGCTGCGCGCGGGAGACAAACCGTGACTGTATTTCCTGCCATATGAAGTCCGCGTCGCCGCTGAAAGATCTTCGTTTTACGGATCATCGCATTCGCATTTACCGCTAATCCGGAGATTGCGACTTCGGACCGATCAATCCGTGAAACATCGCGAACCGCGTCAACCCGGCCGCGTTCCCCACGCCAACCTTTTTCATCAGGTTCTTGCGGTAGGTTCTCACCGTCTGCACCGACAAATCGAGCAGGACGGCGATCTCCTTGCTCGATTTACCCGAAGCGATGAGCCGTAGTAACTGAACTTCTCTGGGCGCAAGGCCAAGTTCGGGGTCTGACTGCGCGGGCCGGTCAAACTGTCCCTGCCGAATCGATGAGAAGAGCTTTTCGGCCACATGCGGCCCCAGATAGACACCCCCGCGCGCCACGCTGCGAATGGCGTCCATCAGCGCCGCGGCGGTTGTATTCTTTGGAAGCATCCCATGCACACCCGTGCGAAGCGCGCTGAGTACGCTGCCGCTGTCATTGTCCAGTGAGAGTACCAGAACGCGCAGGCGTCCATTTTCGCGAGTGAGCAGGCGGATGCCATCCGGTCCGGTCAGGGTGAAAAGGCGAATATCAACCAGAACAACATCAACGGGGGTGCGGCGCATAATGCGCAAGGCATCATCCAGGGTGGCAGCCTCCCCGGCGATACGGCAGTCCTCGCTTGTTTCAATTACCGCCCGAAGTCCTTCGCGGAAAAGCCGATGCTCTTCCACAAGAAGTACGCTAATGGGCGTTGCTTGCTTGCTCATCTGAGAAAGTCGCAGCTTTTCCTGCGTCCGGACGGGAAGAGCTGTCGGCACGCAGCAAACAACAACAATGATCGCAAACACAGAAGTATGGCGCTATTAGCTCGTATATGCAATACCCTCTCAAGTGGAGGTACTCACACTTTCCATCGTTTTATGGATTAGGATTTTTTTAAAAACCTCAGTTAACGGGATGGGCTTTTCTCAGCAAGACGGGAAGCCATCTCCCGAATATCCCGATGATCGGGATGATTAGCAGGCAGCTTCCGCTCAAGACTGCGCCTGGCCTCCTCCAGCAGTGATCGGGCGCGAGTCTCGTTGTGCAGCGACAATTCCATTTGCGCCAGCGCCAGGCGCGCGCGCGCCGTTGACACGTGTTCGGGCCCCAAACCCCTGGTGCGCGCCGCCAGAACGCTTTCCATCAAACGCCGGGCCTCAGCCAGGCGGCCCTGGCCGGCCCGCACCTGCGCCAATTGGAATTCCGGACCCATGCCGGTGTCGGCGCCGCCGATGGCGCCGGTCACCTCGCGCGCCCTTTCAAGGTACAACTCGGCGGCGGCGAAATTTCGGCTCAACCGCGCGGTCTTGCCCATCTCGATTAGGGTACGAACTACCTCGGGATGCCGTCCGCCGTGGACCTTCTCGTAGATGGCCAACGCCTCGGCCTGCAATTTTGCCGCCTCGGCCAGATTGCCGCCCGCCGCCACTGAGCCCGAAAGCTTGATTAATGCCAGCGCCAGCCGGGGGTGGGTGGGGGTCAGTTCCTTACGACGGATGGCCACACATTCGCTCAGATACTTCACCGCCGCCGCATAATCGCCCAGTTCATGGTAATTGCCTCCGGTGTTCGACAAAACCGCGGTCTCCAGGTGGGGTTCGCGGCGCAAAACGCGCCGGTTGTGGAGCAGTTCCAGAAACAACGGCTCGGCCTTTTCGTATTCCCCGGCGTCCTGGTAGATCAGCGCAAGCGTATTGCGTGACTCGGCGGTCAACGAATCATCAGGCCCCAGTTTCCGGCGGCGGATTTCGAGCGATTCACGCGCCATCGCCTCGGCTTCGGCAAAACTTTTTCCCCGCCGCGTCAACTCCGCCAGATCCTTCAGAAGATGCGCGGTCTCCAGCGAACCGGCCCCGTAAACCGCGCGGGCCAGGGTGAGGCACTCGGCCAGAAGCTGCCGGGACCGCGAAAAATCGCCAAGCCCCTCGTAGACAAGACCGAACGTCCGCAGCAGTTTGAACTTCACCTCCGGTTGAGGGCCCAACTGCGCCACTTTCGCCGCGCCCCGATCCAGCAGTTCCCGCGCCGTGATCGTACGCCCCTGAGCGTTCTGCGGGTGGGACGTCTGGAACAGATCGATCAGAAACGCCGATACCTGTTCGGCGCGGTCCCGCTCAATTCGCGCGCGATTGGCGAAGACTGCCAGCGCCAGCACCGACGCCACAATCAGCGTGGTGAAGCCGGCCGCCGCCGCCACGCCCCAGCGGTGCCTGCCCGCAAACTTGCGAACCCGGTATGTCCAGGCGTCTGGACGGGCCAATACGGGAAATCCTTCCAAATAGCGGCGGATATCCTCGGAAAGATCAGACGCCGTCAGGTAACGCCGCGCCGGGTCCTTTTGGATGCACTTCAGCACGATGTTATCCAGATCGCCGCGCAGCATTCCGCGGTCCGGGGCGGTGAGAGTGCTGCTTTTTGAAGACGTGGCCGAAGGCCGCCGCGCCTCCTCTTCGCAGACGCGCCGTTCCAGTTCCGCAGGCGCCGCGGTCCGGCGCTCAAACGGCAGAACGCCCGTCAGCAGTTCATAAAGCACCACTCCCAGCGAGTAGACGTCGGCAGCGGTGGTGATCGGCTCTCCACGCACCTGTTCGGGGCTTGCGTACTCCACCGTCATCAGGCGCTCAGTGCTGCGCGTCACCGCCACGGTATGATCCATGCGCTGGGGGTCCAGCAGCTTCGCGATGCCAAAGTCCAGCAGCTTTGGAACGCCCGATTCGGCGATCAGAATGTTCGCCGGCTTGATGTCGCGATGCACAACCAGATTCTGATGGGCCGCCTGCACGCCCGCGCAGATCTGGCGGAACATCTCCAGGCGCACCCGCAGGGGCACCCTGTTGGCGCGGCAATACTCGTCAATGCGCGGCCCATCGACATACTCCATCACCAGGTAGGGCTGGCCGCCGGGAGTCAGGCCACCGTCCAGCAGACGGGCGATGTTGGGATGCGAAAGCTGCGCCAGAATCTGACGCTCAGTGCGGAAACGCAGGGTCATCTCCGAATCGCCGCACCAGGCCTGGATGAGTTTGATCGCCACTTCCTGCTGGAACTGGCGGTCCGCCCTCCGCGCCAGAAACACCACGCCCATGCCGCCCTGGCCCAGCGCGCGGACGATCTGATAGGGTCCCAGCATTGCTCCGGGGCCCAGCGGCGCAATCGCCATCAGTTCATTGGCCGCTGAGAGGATGGGCTGCTCCAGAATGGGTCCGGTGGCGCCGGCCGCCGCCAGCAGATTCTCTACCTGCCTGATCAGGTCAACGTCGTTTCCCGCCTGTTCAGCCACCCAGCGCGCCCGTTCGTCCTCCGGTCTCTCTTCGGCGCCGAGGAATAGCTCCTGGATCCGCTCCCACCTCGCCGGTGTCATTTCGGCGTCAGCTCATTGCGCAGCCAGGCCTTGGCCACGCGCATTTCCCGGTGGACCGTGGCGACGGAAATGCCCACTGCGGCGGCGGTTTCATCGTAGGTGAGCCCGCCAAAATAGATCAGTTCGACGATGCGGCTTTTCCGCGCATCGAACTGTGCAAGGCGCTCCAGCGCCTCGTCAATGTCGGTGAGCAGAGGCTCAGGCGATGACGCGCTTTGTTCCAGCATCACGCCGGCTTCCTCCAGCGACAGCTTCACCACCCCTTCACCGCGCTTCTGACGTCCCCGGCCCCGGGCGTAGTCCACCAGCACGCGGCGCATCGCGGTAGCCACCAGCGCCAGCAGGTGGGCGCGATCGTGCAGCGGCAAGTCAGCCTGGGCAATCCGCAAATAGGCTTCGTGCACCAGCGCCGTGGGACGCAGCGTGTGGCCGGGACGCTCGCCTCGCAGGTAGTTCGCGGCCATCGAACGAAGCTGGTTGTACACCAGCGGCATCAGTTCTTCTGCCGCCTGCGCGTCTCCGCTACGCGTTCGCTCCAACAAAGCCTGAATGGCCTGGACTGCCATCAGTACTGATCCCCTCTTTGAGTGAGTCTATCATGCCACCCACCGTGTATAATGGATCGACGTTCAGTCGGTTGACGTCTGCCTTTCTCCCCGCTGTGAACGCCTGAAGTCTGCCCGCCCCCGGTGCGGACGGAGAGGTCGGAGGAATGAACAGCGGACAAACAATCGGAAACTACGAGCTTCTGGAACGTATCGGTTCCGGCGGAATGGGTGAGGTGTTTCGCGCCCGCGATACAACGCTGGAGCGCCAGGTGGCCATTAAGTTCGTGCGGCCCCTGGTGAGCCCGGACACCGGGCTTTCGCAACGCATCCGCGCCGAGGCCCAGGCCATGGCCAGGCTCCAACAGGCCGGCATCACCCAGCTTTACAGCCTTCTCGATGAGGGCGGCCAGTTGGCGATGGTGATGGAATTCGCGGAAGGCGAGACGCTGGAGAGCCTGCTGAAGCGGGAAGGCCCGCTGCCGTTCGATCGCGCGGTGAGCCTGTTTCTGCAGTGCCTGGATGCGTTTGAATGCGCGCACCGCATGGGCGTGGTACATCGCGACGTGAAGCCGGCCAATGTTATGATCTGCGCCAGCGACCGGGTGAAAGTGATGGATTTCGGCGTCGCGCACATCGTGGGCGCCGAATCACATGGCCTCACCGGCCAGTTCACCGGCACGCCGCTTTACATGGCGCCCGAACAGATCACCGGCGCTGGGATTGACTGGCGTTGCGACCTTTACTCGCTCGGCGTCCTGTTGTTCGAAATGTTGACCGGCGAACCACCGTTCCGGCGTAATCACGACTTCGCCGTAATGCGGGCGCATGTGGAGGACCCGCCGCCGCCGGCCAGCCAGTTGATGCCGGCGCTTCCGCGCGGGATCGACCAAGTGCTGGGCCGCGCCCTTGCCAAAGACCCCGCCCTGCGTTATCAGAGCGCCGCCGAGTTCCGCGAAAACATCACGCGCTGCCTTACCGCACCCGCCGCCCCTACCCATGCGCCAGCCTCCCGGCGGAGCTTGCTTGCGCCGAAATGGCGCTACGCCGGCGCCGTAGCCGTGCTGGCGGTGTTGGTTGCCGCCGGAGCGCTTGGTTTCCAGAGCAGCCGTACAGCGGAACCCACCCCACTCGCGGCCGCTCCCTGCCCGGAACCGGCGCCCGCCCCGGCTGAGCCGCCCTTTGAAATGGCAGCCGGGCCTCCACTGTCGAGGAACGATCTGATTCTGCTCCTGCAGGCCGCCACGCCCAACCTGCGGATGATCTCCATTGTCAATGCGCGCGGCGTGGTTTTCGTAAACGGGCCGGAAAGCGCCGGTGAGATCCTGCGCGCCGGCGGCTCGCACGAATTAAATGGCGTTGTGGCGCTCAACTACCGCCCGGTGCCGGTGGCGCCGAAACCCACCGGTTCGGCCTTGCAGGGACAATCACTGTTGCAACCCTGAAACCAGGCGCCGGCCCGATCCATCATAATTGGAGCGGAGATCTTTTTCATGTTTCAGAAGTACGCGATCCTCTTTTTGTCCCTCGCGGCTCTTGCCGCCGCGCAAGTGGTGTCCACCCGCCCCGTGGTCCGCGCCTCCGGCCAGGGCGTGGTATCGGTCCGGCCCGATCAGGCGATCGTCAGCGTTACGGTGCAGACCCGCGCTGAGACCGCCCAGCAGGTAGCCGATCAGAACGCCCAGGAGACCAACCGGGTTTTAGAGCAGCTTCGCATCGCACTCGGTGCAGCCGCTGAGATCCGCACCCTTGGCTACTCGGTCCGTCCCGAGTTCCGCCAGGGCCAGCCGCAAACCATCATCGGCTTTATCGCCACGAACACCGTGCAGGTGACGTTGAATAACATCAACCTCGCCAGCCGCGCGCTGGATACCGCCACGCAAAGCGGCGCCACGTCGGTCGGCGGCGTTCAGTTTACCTTGAAGGACTTCTCCGTCCCGCGCGCGCAGGCGCTACGGGAGGCCGCCGCGCAGGCCCGCAAGAACGCCGAAGCAATTGCCGGAGGACTGGGCATGACCGTGGGCGCCATTCTCGCCGCCGATGACAGCGTGGGCGGCGGTCCGATTCCAGTCGACTTACGCACCCTCGCGCCGGGCGCGGGCGCCGCTACGCCCATCGAAGCCGGCAACCTCACCGTCACCGCGACAGTATCGGTTCAGGCGGAATTGAAATAGGATCACAGCTCAATGCGGAACAGGGGGAACCCCGGTCCCCGGGCCGCTTCTTCGGCGATCGCTTCCGGCGTCAGCGGCCGCGCGCTACGCACCTCTTCCAGCAGCCGCCTCACCTCGGGATTGTCCCGCCATTCGGCGAACTGGAAGGCATTCTCCACGATCATCGCCTGTTGTTCGGCGGTGTAGTCGTGAATCGACCGGCCGGGCGCAAGGGTCACTTCGTAGGCTGCGGCCCTCGAACCAGTCAGCAGCAGGGACACACCCTGGTGAAAAGCCGAATCGGACACGTACGCGGTGCCCTGCGTTTGAAACTGCCACACGTGCATCGCCTCATGCACCAGCACCCATGGCGGCAAGGAGGCGCCTTTTCTCAGCCGGATGCTGTTGCCCAGCGTCGTCGGCGAGTTGGCGAAGCTGGTTTCGGCGATGCGGATGGCGTCCAGATCCAGCGATTCGCCAAACACCTCTCCCAGCAAACACCGCTCTTCGTTGGTGAGCGGGCGGCTGGAGCGCGACAATGCATCACCATGAAGCGCGGCTAGCAACTCCAGCACCGGAATGCGGAAGCGGAATGGCTGCGCCATTGGGTTCAGAGATAGCACAATTCGCGCAGGGTGGCCAACAGGTATAATTGAAGTGAATGCCGATATACGAATATCGCTGCCCGAAGTGCGGGTCTACATTCGAAAAGCTGCGCCGTATCTCCGAATCGAGTGAGCCAACCGATTGTCCCAAGTGCGGAGCAAAAACGTCGGATCTGATGTATTCAAGCTTCGCTACCGGCGGGGGCTGCGGACCTGGCGGCGGCGGACGCGGCGGCTTCACCTGAGCCGCCTGAAGCGGAGCCGTGTGCTCCCTTTATCCCGCCAGCGCCCGCGGACGGAACCGTTCAATGGCGCATTCCAGATCGTGGAGATGGACAGGCTTGGTGAGATAGTCATCCATGCCTGAAGCCAGGCATTTTTCCCTGTCGCCGTTTAACGAATGCGCGGTCAGCGCGAGAATCGGCGTTCGCCGCGGCGACAATTCCTTCCGCCGGATCTCAGCGGTAGCCTCATAGCCGTCCATCACCGGCATCTGACAGTCCATCAGCACCATGTCATAGCGGCCGGCCAGCCACTTTTCCACACCCTCGCGGCCGTTCACCGCCACATCCGCCTTGTGACCCAGTTTTTGAAGCAGTGAGGTGGCCACCTTCTGGTTCACGGCGTTGTCTTCCACCACCAGGATCTGCAGCGGGGCCGCCGGAAGCGGCGTAGCGATGTGGGTGGACGAAATGGCGCGCAACCTGGCCGTAAACCAGTAAACGCCGCCGCCAATCCCGCTTTCCCCCCGCATCAGCGCCGCAAGGCGCGCCACAACCGTTGCTCCCGATTGCGTTGAGCCGCCGCACTCGCCCACATTCACCTCGAAGCGAACCGCGCCATCTTCGGGCCGCACCCGGAGTGTCACTGCCCCGGTGCTGACTGTGCTGATTCCCGCGGCAATCAGGTTGTCGAGCATCCCACGAAGCCGCGACGCGTCCCCGCGCACCTTCCTGGTCACCCGCGCATCGGTTTCCACGCGCAGGTCCAATCCTTTGCGCAGCGCCGCTCCCCGCCGCGTCAAAATCGCCAGCCGCACCGTCTCAGAGAGATCGAATTCCTCATCCGCTAACGCCACGCGCGAAGATTCCAACTGCGCGGCGTCCAAGGCGTTCTGGAAAGCCAGCAGGAGATTTTCCGCGCTGGAGCGAATGGCTTCCAGGTTGTCACGCAAATGTGGGGCTATCTGTGGCGCAAGCACTTCCGTCATCCCCAGCACGCCATTCAGGGGCGTCCGGATCTCATGGCCGATGCCGGTAAGGAATTTCGCCTGTGCCGCCCGCAGCCGCGCCAGTGCCACTCCGGCCAGCAACAGCGCCACCGAGAGGCCGGCAACCAGCGCCCAGGCGTAACTCTGTGTCACAAGACCGGCCGTCAGGCAGGTTACACCAGATACCGAAAGTATCTGTTTCCCGCCGATCTGCCGTTGTTCCCACATTTGGTTCTCATTCTAATGCGAAAAATGGCCGACTTTTCACCTCACCCACACAATCATTTTTCACCCCCCGCATGAAGTTTGACTGCACCCCTATGGGCGTACTGGGTACTCCATGCTTTTGATTTTTCCGCATGGAACCAGCAGTACTCGACGGCTCCGGACTACAATTAGAGCCAAGTGGCCGTACCGATTTCCATCCTCGGCGGAGGGCTTGCCGGCAGCGAAGCCGCGCTCCAGTTGGCTGCGGCGGGCCTGCGCGCAACGCTCTTCGAGATGCGTCCCGGCGCCTCGACAGCGGCGCACAAAACGGACCGCCTGGCGGAATTGGTTTGCAGCAATTCCCTGAAAAGCGAGTCACTGAATACGGCTCCCTGGCTGCTCAAGGAAGAGTTGCGCAGGGCTGGTTCGGGCCTGTTGCGGGCCGCCGGGAAAGCGCGTGTGCCGGGCGGACAGGCTCTTACCGTCGACCGCGACTTATTTGCCGCCGAAGTGACGGCAATGGTGGAATCCTGCGGCGCCATCGACATCCGGCGCGAACAGGTGAGCGCCGTCCCGCGCGATGGCATCACCATCATCGCCACCGGCCCGCTGACGTCGGACGCGCTGGCCGCCGATATCGGCCGGCTTACCGGATCCGACCGGCTGTATTTCTACGATTCGATCAGCCCGATCGTGGATGCCGAAACGATCGATCATTCCATCGCCTTTCGCGCCTCAAGATACGAAAAATCGATAGACGATAGCGCCGACTACCTGAATTGTCCCTTCGACAAAGAACAATATGACCGTTTCCTCGACGCACTGCTTGAAGCGCGCCAGCACACGCCCCACATCCCCGACGACGTGCCCTATTTCGAAGCGTGCCTGCCGATTGAGGAACTGGCCCGCCGCGGACGCGACACGCTGCGCTTCGGCCCGATGAAGCCCGTGGGCCTCACCGATCCGCGCACCGGGCGATGGCCCTATGCCGCCGTCCAGTTGCGCCAGGAATCGCTGCGCGCCTCCAGCTACAACCTGGTGGGCTTTCAAAACTACATGAAGTACGGCGATCAGCAGCGCATTCTGCGCATGATTCCGGGGCTCGAAAAGGCCGAATTTCTGCGCTACGGTCAGATCCACCGCAACACCTACATCAATGCGCCCGCGCTGCTCGCGCCCACGCTGCAACTGCGGAACGAACCCGCCGTTTTTTTCGCCGGGCAGATCTCCGGGGTGGAAGGTTACGTGGAATCGATCGCTACCGGCCTCATCGCCGGCCGCAACGCAGCCGCATTGGCGTTGGGCGAGCCCGTGCGTCCATGGCCGCGCCAGACCGCGCTTGGTTCGCTTTGCCACTACGTGTCGGGGGCCGACCCGAAGGACTACCAGCCTGCCAATATCACCTTCGATCTTCTCCCGAAGCTCGAAGAGGAGTTGACGCGGCGCTGGAAACACGACAAGAAAGCACGGCACGCCGAGGTCTGCCGCCGCGCCCTGGAAGCCTTGGAAGGGTACCTGCTTGCTCCTGTCCCAAGCCATTGACGATTACCTGGCGGAGCTGCGGCGCGCCAACGTCTCAGCCCACACCTTGCGCAACTACCAGTCCGACTACCGCCAGTTTGCGGAATACTTTTCGCCCGGCGGGGCCTCGCCTGAAGTGCAATCAATGGACCCGCTGGCGATTCGCGAATACCTGGGCCACCTGTATCACCGCAAGCTGGCCCCGGTCTCGATGCGGCGCAAACTGGCCGCCGTCCGCTCCCTGTTCCGGTTTCTGCACAAGAACGGCGTCGTCCGGCGCAACCCGGCCAAATTGATCCGCACGCCCAAAGCCCCGCAGAAACTGCCGAAAGTGCCGACCGAAGAACAGACGAACGCGCTCATTGACGGGGTGGCTCCGGAGGGGCTGAACGCCGTGCGGGATCTGGCCGTCCTTGAGCTTCTTTACGGCTGCGGCCTGCGGGTGAGCGAACTTGTGGGGCTGAACCTGGCGGACATCGATTTCACCGAACGATGGCTGCGGGTGCGCGGCAAAGGCCGCAAGGAGCGCCAGGTTCCCTACGGGGCCAAGGCCGCCGCCGCCATGGACCGCTATCTGCCCGAGCGCCACGCCTCGGCGGGCGAAGAGGCGCTGTTCGTAGGCCAGCAGGGCCAGCGGCTGAGCGACCGCACCGTGCGAAGGACGGTGAAATGGTACGCCACCGCGCTTCTGGGCGATTCCTCCCTGCATCCGCATACCCTGCGCCACGCCTTTGCCACCCACCTGTTGAGCGACGGCGCCGATTTGCGCGCGATCCAGGAACTGTTGGGCCACGCCCAGCTTTCCACCACGCAGAAGTACACCCAGGTTTCGCTGAGGGACCTGATGGCGGTTTACGACAAGGCCCATCCGAAGGCATAATTGTACCCGTGCCCAGCATGCTTGGTGCTTACGGAGATTGGGCCGCGAAAATATCCGCGGACCCGCCGCGCCTGTCCTACAGGCGCCCTGAATTTGGCGACTTCAACGCCTGGAAACGCGAGGCCCGCGCCCGTTACGGCGACGCGCTGTTGTTGGCCGGATCGGGCGGTGTCCCGGCGGTCTCCGTCCAACACCAGTTCGAATTTGACGGCCTTGCGGTGGAGCACCTTACCTGGCAGTTACCCTATGGGCCGCCAACGGAAGCCGTGGTGTTGAAACCCGCCGGCGCAACGGGACGGCTGCCAGCCGTTCTGGCCCTGCACGACCACGGCGGCAACAAGTATTTCGGCGTGCGCAAGATCACCCGCATCTCGCAGGATCCGCATCCGCTGATGATCCGCCACCAGGACCGCTACTACGGCGGCGTGGCCTGGGCAAACCAGCTTGCCCGGCGCGGCTACGTGGTGCTGGTGCACGACGCCTTCACCTTCGGCAGCCGCCGCATGCGCGCCGCTGACCTTTCGGCCATCATCAAAGGCGACCTGGTGGAGGCCGATCCCGAATCGGAAGCCGAGATCGAGCGCTACAACCGCTTTGCGTCCAACCACGAGCATCTCATCGCCAAGAGCCTGTATTCGGCCGGCGCCACGTGGCCGGGCGTATTCGTGTCGGAAGACCAGCGGGCGCTCGATTACCTGTGTTCACGCCCCGATGTCGACGCGTCCCGGGTGGGCTGCGGCGGGCTTTCCGGTGGCGGCCTGCGCACCGTGTATCTCACCGGATTGGACGGGCGGCTGCGCTGTTCCTGCTGCGTGGGAATGATGACCACCTGGCGTGATTACCTGCTGAATAAGTGCTATACCCACACCTGGATGATTTACATCCCGGGTTTGGCGCGCGATCTGGATTACCCCGAAATCATCGGCCTCAACGCGCCCAATGCCGTCATGGTGCTGAACAATCGCGACGACCAGTTATTCACGATGCCCGAAATGGAGCGCGCCGACGCCATCCTGACAGAAGTATTCCGCAAGGCGGGCGCGGCGGATCGCTACCAGGCGAAATTCTATCCCGGCCCCCACAAGTTCGATCCCGACATGCAGCGGGATGCGTTTGCCTGGTTTGACCGCTGGCTGAAGCCCTGAAGGCTTCTCAGTCCGCGCTGGCCACCAGCGAAACGGGCGCCGGGGCTTCGGTGACCGCACCAGCCCGTCGGGGCCATGCGGTCATCGTCGCCAGCCAAGCGGCGATCCACACCACCTGCGCCGCCAGCAGGTGTACCACCTGCATCCACCCCGGCGCGGCCAGCACCACGTTCAGCCCGCCCAGCAGCAGTTGGATGATGATGGCGATCTGGCCGACGTCGAGCAACAGGCCGGCCGGCCCGTGTCTGCGATCGCCCCTCGCCACCCCGGCGAACGCCGCCAGCACCACTCCCGACGCCAGTACGGCGACGATGGGATGCAGTATCCGCAACCGGACCAGAAAATGCTGGCTCCCGGAAATGTCGTCCCTCACCTTGGAGACCAGGTTGCCGTCGAGCGCCGGCTGGATGGGGAACAGCGTATCGCCCAGCGCCGTCACCGCGCCGCTCATGTTGGTGAGCAGCAGCGCGGCAACCGAGGCCGCGAGCCAGAACTTTGAGCCCGTCAGCGCCGCGGGAAGGCGCGCCCCCGCCCACCACGCCGCCGTCGCCGCGCTGGCCGTGAGTAACATCGTGTTGGCCAGGTGCAGCGAAACGGCAATCGCCCGCGCCACCGAAGCGTCGCCGGCCACCAGTTCCTTCTTCACCAGAACGGCGCCGATCAGGCCCTCCACCAACACGAAAAACAGCGTTGCGGCGGACGCATACATCACCCGGCGGCTGATGCGCCTGGACCACAGCAGCAGAACGATCGCAAAGACGCCGCACAATCCGCTGGTAAGCCGGTGCGTGTATTCGATCACCGTTTTGGTGGCCGCCTCCTGCGGAATGACCGATCCGTTGCAGGTGGGCCAGTGGCTGCCGCACCCGTTGCCGGATCCGCTGATGCGGACCCAGGCCCCAAAGAGAATGACGGCAACCAGGTAGGCGACGAAGAACCAGGCGAAGCGGCGAAAGTTCGCGTGCGGCATACAGAGTCTCCTTACAGACTAGCGCGCCCGGCAGGGATCGGGGTTACCTCCGCTTCTCCTCGATTTGGCGCAGCAACTGGCCCCGCGTCAGGTTCGGGTCCAGCGGCTTGATGCCCGACATCCGTTCCCATCGCTCCGCCAGTTCCTCCCCGGCGGTTTCATTCAACCCGGCGGCGTGGTGCGGATGGGCCTCGGTCCATTGGCCGGTTCCCAACGGCTTCGGGCGGCTCCAGGTCACGCGGTCCCGATCCACCACGTGATGAAAATAGCCCAGCGTGCCGAATCGCTGCACGCGGGCAAAGTCCGGCGAACCGGGCAGGACGTCCGAAAAATAAACCGTAATCGCTTTGGCGCGCCACAAGCGCTGCTGCAGCTCCGCAACGGGCACGCGAAGCACGGTGGTCCGTTTGGAAACGGCCATGGCGGCGGCCACTCCCGCCGCCTGGCCCAGCGCGGCAAAGGTGGGTTCCATGCGAATGGCCGAGTACCCCACGTGGCTGGCCGAAACGGCGACGGGCACAAGCAGGTTATCCACTTCCCGCGGCAGCATCACGCGGTAGGGGATTTGAAACGGCACCGTCGGGGAGGCGAATTTTCCCTCGGTCACTCCCGGGTGATACATCGTGGGCGCCTGTTCACCGTGACAATCGAGACTGTAGTCGGCTACGGCGATGGAATCGGCCTGCACGGGCGCCCGCACGCTGTCCAGCGTGGGCTGGGTCATCTGTTCGGTGAAGACGAAGCCGCCCACCATGCGCCGCGCCTCCCGCACGTAGAGCAGCGGGGGGAAGTGTGCTGTTTCAGCGAATTCGTCCCTTGGCAATCCCCAGCGCCGGGCTTCGGCGCGCAGGGCTTCGGGCACCTCACGGTCGTTCTGGAGGAAGTAAAAAAGCGAAAGCGAGTAGAGCCGGTAGCGGCTGGAAATGCGCTCCCGGGTGGAGGCGTCACCCTCGGGCCACTCATGATTGACGCCGGTGAGCCTGAGACTGAACGGCGATGTCATCAGATCGTTCACGTCGGCCTTCAGGTTGGGCAGCGGCCGGAAACGCACCACACCTTCGTCGACGGATTTGATCACACCGCGGCGGATATAGTCGAGCAGCGGAAGAAACTCCCGGCGGCGGTAACCTACGGGCCTCGAAATCGGCAGCCGGTTGGCGGGATCCCGCGTCAGGCACAGCCGGAAGTTGTAACATTGCACGCGCCTGTCCCCTTCCCCCGTGCTGCCTGGCAGGATGCGCCCGTCGAGCTGATAGATGACGCCGGCCAGGCGCTCTCCGTACTGCCGCGAGGATTCCCGCCCCACGGTGAAGCGCGCGCCGGCCATCGCCATCAGGTCTCCTTCGTAAGTCGCGTCGATGAATACTTTGGCCGTGGCGTCCAGCGTCTGTCCGGTCCGCGTGTCCTGGAATGTTGTGGAGTGAATCGTGGACTGGCCCTTGGCGCTTCCCGGTATCTTTACCAGAGAAAGAAGCCGGTGATGGCGAAAGACGCGGATGCGCCGCTCGGCAGCCAGCATGCCTTCAAACACGGCCTGCGCCACGGAAGGCTCATACCAGGCGCCGTGGTAGCAGTCCTTCACCTGTTGCGAGGCGGGACCGTACTTGCGGGTATAGTAGGCAACTACGCCGTTCATGAACTCCCGGAAGGCGCCCTGCACGGACTCAAACGACTTAAAGTCGGTGTTCGCCATGCCGCTGGACGTCATTCCGCCAATGTGGTGCGTAGATTCGAATAGAGCCACGGTGGCGCCGTTGCGCGCAGCATTGATGGCGGCGGCGATGCCAGAGGGTGTGGCGGCCACAACGATAACGTCGGCGTCGATGGCGGTTGCGGCCCGAAGACCGGCGGCGAACGCCAAGAGGAGAAGCGGCTTAGTGATCACGGTCTGCAATGCAGTAAAGATGCGAGTCTGTCCGGTAGAACAGCTCGCCTCCTGAAACGGCGGGTGAGGCGGTGATTCTCTCGCCGAGGCTGTTTGTGGTGAGCAGTTGAAAGTCGCGCCCGGCCTTGACCACGAAAGTCTCTCCGTCGTTATTGCTCAAATAAATGCGGCCGCCACTTGCGGCCGGCGATGAGTTGCACGCTCCACCCAGCCGCTTGCGGTAGAGTTCCTTCCCCGAGGCGCCATCGAAGCAGGCCAGCACCCCATTATCCATCAGGACGTACAACAAACCTCGATAATACAGCGGCGAGGGCTCCTGCGGGCCGGGCTTTGCGCTGATCCATACCAGTTCCGGCGGCTGCCCGTCCGGTTTGAGGCGAACGGCGTGGATGGGGCTTTGGCGCCACAGTTGAAAGAACACCATGCCGTCGCCGTGGACGGGACTGACGATGATCTCTCCGTTGAACGGGCCCGCCCCTTCTCCGTATTGCCACAGCTCTTTGCGCGTGATGGCGTCAAAGGCGGTGAGGCGGTTCTTGCCGGACACCAGGATGTCGGTCTGCCCGTGATGTTCTACCAACAGCGGCGTGGCGTGGGCGGTGCCGATGGGCCGCTCCTTTTTCCAGGCCACCTTGCCCGTGCGCTTGTCCAGTCCCAGCAGGTAGCAGGGGCCCTTGTGATGATCCCACGGGAGCAGGATCGAATCCTGAAGGACGACCGGACTTACGCCGTACCCCCAAGCCATTTTCGGATCGCCGAACAGTTCCATATACCGGGTAACCCAAATCAGCTTGCCGTCGTGCGAGTAGCGGGCGATGTCGGAATTGCCGAAGGCGGCGTAGACCGCGTCGTCCGTCACGGCCGGGGTGTTCACGGCGAGATTGGACTTTTCGTGCGCCCGCTGGTTGACCCCGAGGCCAAAATCGTGTTGCCACAACTCCTGGCCGGTATCGCGGCGGAAGCAGAGCGTCAGCAGCGACTTACGGCCGTCTTTCTCAACCTGCGAGGTGACATACAACCGGTTTCCATGGATGACGGGGGAACTGGTGCCCCAGCCGGGAAGCTCCACGGACCACCGGATGTTGGTGGTCCGGGTCCAGTGAATGGGAGGATTGCCTTCGGCCACGCCGGCGGAGTTCGGACCTCGCCATTGCGGCCAATCGGTCCGGTGGGAGGCTTCAAAAGAATAGGCGGCGCCTGCCGCCAGCAGGCATCCCAGCGTCCGCCTGGTGGACCGGAATCTGTTGTTGCGTTCCTGCACCATCCGAAGTATAGACGAAATTTCTCGTCTGTGATCGAGGTGGTGGCGGACGGCAGTGACGGCCCTCCGACGGCAGCACACGGCTTAGAATTTTGGGTAGGAAATCTCGGGGATTATTGCGGACGCATACGAGGGTAGCGGAGGGGGGCCTATGTGGGTATGCCCACTGTTTTAAGCACCCTGGCGGAATCCGCGGTGTAATTTCTCAAGAAAATGAGAATTGGGTGAGAGGATTTCCGGGCAAAATCCACTATACACAGTGATAACGCTTTGTGGCGGCTTCGCCCCGTTCGGGAGGTGAGGCGCCAGTGGCGGATCGGGACCGAAGCCGGGCGATTGAGCCCTGGTTCATTGCCGAATGTCCCCCAGTCGGCGGATCCCGCTCTTCCTGGCGCCAAGGACGGTGAGGGAGCAGCCCGGAAACTAGGAGAGTGAAGGAAAATGAGAGCGCTAACTGTTGACATCAAAGAGTCAACCGGCAGGATTCTGTGCTGCACGATTTTTCGGCAGGGAGGCAAGAAACTGTTATCCAAGGGACATGTCCTCAGTGAGGACGATGTACGTCTCCTGGAAAACGAAGGCATGCAGGAGGTCTGGGTCACCGAACTGGAGGACGGCGAGGTGAGTGAGGACGATGCCGTAATGCAAGTCTCGCAGGAGATGGGATGCGGCTGTCTGGAAATCCGGCTGGCGGCGGGGGGGCGGGCCAATCTGGTGGCCACCGAGGACTGCTGCCTGTTGGTTGACGATGAATTGCTCAAGCAGATCAATTGCACGGCAAGTGTTGTCATCAGTACATTGCTCAATTTCAGCTACGCCAAGGCGGGGCAGCGCATCGCTACGGTGAAAAGCGCGCCCTTTGCGATTGCGAAGTCCCAGTTGGAGGCGGTGGTCTCGATCCTGCGTGAGCGCGGGGCGATCCTGCAGGCTCGGCCGATCCGCCAACCGAATCTGGCGGTTCTGTACACCGATCCGCTCAACGGTGAGCGTGCGCGGCAACTGTTTGAAAGCATTATGCGTCAGCGGCTGGAACGTTTCGGAATTTCGGCCTCGTTCATGCTGACGGCTGTGGAAGAAGAGGGGGCGGTCACGCGGTCTCTGCAGCATCTGCTGCGGGCCAAGCCGACAGGCATCATGATCGCTTCAACGACGGCGCCCGCCGGCCCCGAAGACGTGGTCGGGCGGGCGATGGCTCAGGTCGGGTGTCATCTGGAGCGATTTTTAGCGCCAGTGGAACCGGGCAATCTGTTTCTGCTAGGATACAAAGAGGATGTTCCGATCGTATCGGCTCCGGGATGTTTCCGTTCGGCCAAGCCGAACGTAGTGGATATGGTATTGCCGCCGATCTTGGCCCGATATCGCGTGTCCGGGTGGGAAATCGCCTGCCTGGGCCACGGTGGCCTGTTGGCATAGTCGTTCTCCTCCACTACCACAAGTCGTTACCTCCGAGCGGCTTGTGGGTGCTCCTCAGCCGGGCGCCCGACCAGCGCCCGGCCTTTTTTCCCGATTCTCGCGTCAAACCTGTCCAGCGTTTCGCGGATGTCGCTGTCCGAATGGGCGGCTGAGATCGACCACTGCTTCACCGCCAGCGGGAAGCAGTAGACGCCATCTTCGATGAGCGCCTGTCTCAGTTCGTTATCGAACGCGAAGTCATGGTTTGACGCGAGATCGTGCCAGTCCGTGGGCAGATGGTCCATAAAATAGGGGCAGAAGGCCGAACCTTGCCGCGCGACCCTCACCGGCAGGTGCTGCAATCCCTGCTCCATCATCGCGCCCAGCTTTTCAAGACGATCGAAGACCTCACCGTTGTTGGCCATCAACTGCCGGATCGTGGCGATCGCCGCGGCAGTCGGGACCGGATGCGCGTTATAGGTACCCGCCAGCAGCACCCGCCGGGCCGCATCGGGGTGAACGAAAAAGTCCATCAGTTCCCGTCGCCCGCCCAGCGCCGCCATCGGATAGCCGTTGGCCAGGGCCTTTCCGTAAACTGCCAGATCGGGCCGCACGCCCGCCACTGAGGCGTACCCGCCCGGCGCGTGCCGGAAGCCGGTCTTCACTTCATCGAAGATCAGCACGAATCCCAGACGGTCGGCCAGGCTGCGCAAACCCTCCAAATAACCCGGCTTGGGATGTACGATGCCGATGTTCTGCAGAATCGGCTCTGTGATCACCGCCGCCACCGGATAACGGTCACACACCCACCGCACCGAAGCCAGGTCGTTGAAGTTCACCGGATGCACCAGCCTTTTGTGCTCGTCCGGGACGCCGGCGCTGATGGGGAGGAAGGGATACTCGCCCGGCTCCACTCGCGGCCCCAGTTGTTCGAGCGGCGTCATCAGGTTGCAGGCCACGTCGTTGTGCCAGCCGTTGTAGCCGCCCTGCATCACGATGAGATGGTCCCGCCCGGTGACGGCGCGGGCACAGCGGATGGCCTGGTAGGTGGCCTCGCTGCCCGTATTGAGAAATTGCACCGATTCGCACCAGGGCGCGCAGGCGCACACCAGTTCGGCCAGTTCGCCTTCCAGTTGCGTGGTGCCGGATCCATAGAGGCTGGCGCCCTGCCGCAGCACCTTTTCCACGGCTTCGGTCACCGCCGGATGGTTGTGTCCCAGAATGTGGGGCGCAAAGGCCGCGTGGTAGTCGATGTAGCGGTTGCCGTCGGCGTCCCACAGATAGGCCCCTTCACCTCTGACGAAGACGATTTCCGGTTGTGTGGCGCGGTTGGTGGACACGACACCGCCCGGGATGAAGCGCCGGTTGTGGTCGAGGATTTTCTTCGATTCGGGATACGTCCGCATGTTACTCACCAGCCCAGCACGTAGTCGTCCTTTGCCGGACTGACTCCGCCGTGCATCACGCCGGTGCTCTGGTCGATCATCACCATCTTCACCGCGCCGGCGCCTGCCGGCTGCTGCCCATAGGGTTGCTGCAGCGCCACCTGGTCCACCTTGTGCCCTTTTGCCGCCAGCGCATCGCCTATCTGTGCGGCGAGGATCTTCGGCATCACCAGGCGGTCGTCAGCCTTTTGAGGGTACATGGAGCCGGCGAAATTCATGGTGGTTACCGTCGGTTGTTCCAGCGCCTGCTGCACGTTCATCCCGAACTCCACGACGTTCAGGAACGCCTGCAGCATGGCTTGCGGCTGATTGTCGCCGCCGGGCGTATTCCAGGCAAGAAACGGTTTGCCGTTTTTCAGCGCCAGGGCCGGATTGATGGTGTGGCGCGGACGCTTCCCGGGAGCCAGCACGTTGACGTCGCCGGCGGAGAGGCTGAAGTAGGGCATGCGGTTGTTCAGCACATAGCCGCCGCCTTCCACAAAGACACCCGAACCGAACGTGGAGTTCACGCTGTGCGTGACCGATACCATGTTGCCGAAGCGGTCCGCGATGGAGAATGACGAAGTCTCGCCCTGGTTGCCGGGGGCGCCCGTTGCCGCCCGCACCGGCTGCTTCCGGTCTTCGTACTCGACGCTCCGGCCGTCCATCACGGGCAGGCCCCGGCGGGGATCGCCCGGCGGCGCCACTCCCTTCATTGACTTATCTTTGCGGATCAGCGCGCGCCGCCTGGCCGCGTAACTGGAGGAGAGTAACTGCTCCACCGGAATATCCCTGACGAAACGCGGATCGCCGATGTATTGGTTACGGTCGGCGAAGGCCAGCTTCAGCGCCTCCGTGATCATGTGCACGTATTCCACCGAATTGTGGCCCATTTTTGCCACATCCACGCCTTCCAGCATTTTCAGCGCCATCAGAAGCACAATCCCCTGCGAGTTAGGCGCGGATTGGTACACCTCATAATCCTTGTATTGGATGCGGATCGGTTCGGCCTGCTCCGGCTGATACTCCGCCAGGTCTTCGTAACGGATGAATCCGCCCTGCTTTTCGTAGAAATCCGCTGTGAGGCGCGCGATGCGGCCTTTGTAAAAAGCGGCCGCGCCTTCCCGGGCGATGGTTTCGAGCGTCCCTGCCAGCTCCGGCTGCACGAAGATCTCGCCCGCCGAAAGGGGGCGGCCTTCTTTCATGAGAAGTTTCATGGAACTGGGGAACGGCCGTATCTTGTTTACAACTTCCGCGTGGTTGGACGCCGACCAGTATGTAAGTGGATGGCCCTTGGCGGCGGCATCGATCGCCGGCTGGACGATCTCGCGATAACTCTTCGTGCCAAACTGTTTGAGCGCGAGATCAAATCCGCCGGCCGCCCCGGGCACATTGCTGGAATGAATGCCATCGATCGGGATGCCGCCGAGTTTGCGGTACGCCTCGAGCGTCGCCAGCCGCGGCGCCGGGCCCGTCCCATTGAGGAAAATCACCTTGTTGAGTTTGGCCACGTAGGCCAGGATGTAGGCGTCGCCGCCGATACCGGCCTGGTGCTGTTCGGTGACTCCCGTCATGTAAAAGACAGCAGCGGCCGCATCGAAGGCGTTACCGCCGCTCTGCAGCATCTGCAGGCCGGCCATTGCCTGCAACGGATGTTCGGCCGCCACCATGCCGCTGGTTCCCATCACGACGGTGCGCCACGGCTGGCCGGTTTGAGCGGCAACCACGGCGCCGGAGCCGAAGCGGTAAAGCGCTTCGTCCGTCCGCACGTAAATCTGCCCCTTGGACAACGCGGGCGTGGCGAAATTGGGCTCGCCCAGATCATAGACGCCGTCCACTTCCCACTCCGCGCCGGCGCGCACCACGGCGATCTTGCCCTCCTCATTGGCGAAGTAGATGCGGCCGTCGGCGGCTACCGGCGACGAGGAGTATCCGCCGAGCGCCCCCGCAATGCGGCCTTCCTTCGTCAGCTTGCCGGTGGCCGCGTCGAAAGATGCCAGGATGCCGCCATTCTTCACCACATAGATGATGCCCTGATAAAGCAGCGGCGCGGGGATCACGCCGTTGAGGATTTTCTTGGTGCGCCAGCGCTCCTTGAGTCCTTCGCCGTTCACCCGCACCGAAACAACGCCGTTGTGCCCGATGATGCTGCGCTGCCGCTCATCCCATTCGTCTTCGGTTACCGCCATGTCGCGATTGCCTCCGTACTTTGCAATCGATCGCATGAAGGCATCGTCGCCATACTCATCCGCAGTCAGTTTGTGGTCTCCATTCTTGTCCAGACGTGTCAGGCGAGCGGAGAAGGGCGGGGGTTCGTCGTTGCCGTAGCCGAAGTAGACCACGGTGTCGCCATCCAGAACGGGGCTGGCCACCACGGCGGGGCTCAACCCGCCAAGCGTGCCCACACGCTTCCCGTCGCTCGCAAGATGCATTCCCAATAGCCCGCGGCCGGCCGTCACGATCCGCTGCGTGCCATCGGGCCCTTCCACTACCAGCGGCGTGGCCCAGCTTTCGCCCTCTTCCCGAGGCGTCTTCCAGCGCAGTTCGCCATTCCTCCGGTCAAAGGCGGCAATGTAGGAGCCTTCCATCTGATCGGCCACCAGGATCACGGAATTACCGGCGATCACGGGCGAGGCGCCCAACCCCATCGACACAACGAACGGGCCCTGTGGCGTCTTCCACCGCAGCTTCCCGGACAGATCGTAGGAAACGAACCCGAGGTCCTTGAAGAACGCATAGACATTCTGCCCGTCGGTGACGGGCGTAATCGCCGCCGGATGATTCAGCTTATTCACTTCCTCATCCCGCGGGCGGGCTTCGGCCCGTTCCCACAACAGTTTCCCCGTGGCGCGATCGAAACACTGGGTGTAGAGTTTGCCGTCTTCAAAACCCGTAAGCAGCACATGCCGGTCAGTAAGAACCGGCGACGACTTACCGGGACGCACCGGCGCGCGCCACACGGCCTTCGCCTTCTCGATTGAAGCGGGGAAGCCGGTGTCCCCCGACACGCCGGATCCGTTCGGTCCGCGAAAGCGAGTCCATTCCTCCGCGGCCAAGGCGGCGCAGATGGTAAGAAGTATTGAGATCATGGGGCGCTCACCCAGATGGGAGACGTCCAGGCAAGCTGGCCGTTCTGTTGTTCAATCCGCAGGTAATACCAGACGGTGCCGGCAACCGGCTCGCGGTCTGTATAAGTGAATCGCATCTCCGGGCCGTTGCCCGGCGCCGTATAGATCACGTTGTGATTGCGCACGAGAACCACGCGCGCCAGCGGGCCGGTCCCCGCGATGTTGGCGGTGATCGGCAACGCCTCCCGGGCCTGGATGCTCTCTCCCATGAAGTGCTCCCCGTAACGGAAGTCCACCGCAATGTTGTCGGTGGCGGCATAGGTGCGGCGGGCGCGGATTGCATTCAGCACCGCATCGCGCGTGATCGCCTCCACGTAGAACGCGCCGTAGGAGATGTGCGTTGAGACGTGATCGGAGCTGGACTGCACCCCCATCTTGATGCCCTTGTTCCAGGCATTCCAGACATAGCCGGACGCAAACCGGCTGGGCTCCTCGCCGGGACTCGGAGCGCGGGGCGTGCCCGGGCCCTCGTAGTTCCGCCGGTAGCCCTGGTAGATCTCCACCACCGGCTCCAGGTCTTCGCTGGAATCGCGCCAGTCCGTGCCCGCCCCGGTGGCGGAGGTGTGCGAAGTCGTCAGTCCCTTAAAGCGGCGCAGATACTCGTAGAGCTTGCCTGCTCCCTCCACGCCCTTCTGTTCCGCCGGCGAGATGGCCAGCAGCGGACGGCCGCGTTCGGCGAACAGCACGTTGCGGTGGCCGTTCGGATAAGGCAGGCTGCGTTCGTAGGAATAGAGCGGGGCGAAGCGGTTCGGGATGGTGAACAGGTCAACGGCCTTTTCGATCATCCACCAGTTGTAAGGAATCATGTTGCCGGCCTGGTGATCGCACACGCCCATGTATTCGAATCCAGCGGCGTCCAGGCCGTAGCGGTAGGCATCGTGCAGCGAGCCGTCGCGGTTGCCGTCCCAGGAAACGTCGGTGTGGCGGTGGATGTCGCCGCGCACGATGCGGTATTCCCTGCCGTTGAGCTTCACACGTCGTGCGCGAATACGGGCCAGGTCGGCGGCCTCGGCCGCGTGCGATGACGGCAGATTCTCGCTGTCCGGCTGGAAGACGCGCAATTCGGGCTTGGACGCCGCAAGCCCCGGAAAGACAGCCGAATTCATATCCTGGTTGCCGGGGATGCCGAAGGGCCATGAGCGCGAATCCGTCGCCCACGCCGCCTGCATCCTGCCATCGCGGCGGCCCACCAGCGCGCCCCCGGCGTCAATGCGTCCGAAGCCGGTGGGAAAATCCCACAGATGACTCCACTTACTTCCCCAGTAACAGGCGGCGGCCTGGCGCCAGGAGCCACGGTTGGCCTCGCCGCCTCCGCCCATGGGCAGATTCACGCGGTAGCGGAAGAGCGTGCAGGGGTTTCCATTACTGTCCAGCGCCAGCTTCGGATGATGCGCCACCTGCCGGAATTCGTCCTCCAGCACCGAGGCCAGCGGCGCCGCGGGCTCTTCCAGCCTCCCGTTCATCCAACGGGCCAGGCGGATCTGGCGCCGCACCAGCAGGCCCCTGCCATTCTCTTCGATACCCTGGCCGTAGTCCTTGCCCCAGTTCCAGTCGCCTTCATCCCAGGCCAGCCACAGACCTCCGGAGCGGTCATACTGCGCCGACACGCGCGACTCGAACGCGCCGGAGGCGGCAATCGCCTGCACGGGCCCCCACTTACCGCCGCGCATCGTCCGCATCACGACGTCATAGTTTCCACGGTCGTAAGTGTCCCAAAGGATCGTAACGCCGCCGGCGGGCGCCGCTGCGATGACGGGCTCCCAGTCGTTGGCGGCCGAAGTGGATACCTTCATCTCGGCGGACCAGCGCCTGCCATCCCACTGCCTGGTGTAGATATCGAAGTTATCGCCGCGGGCGCTCATCCAGGCAAGATGCAGATTGCCATCCTTGTCAGCCGCCGCGGAGTGATAGATGTCCGACGCCGGATGATCGGTGATGCGCTGAATGGACGACCAGTTCGCGCCGTCCCACCGGCAGCCGTACAGGTCAAAATTGCCGCCCTCCCGCGCCGACCAGATCACCCACACATGGCCGCGCTTGTCCTGGGCCAGCGTGGTGCGGAAGTAGTCGCCATTGGGCTTGGCGATAGCCTCAGGCGCGGCCGCGGCGCCACGTACGTAAATCTGATCGCCGCCTTCAGAGTAAGTCTGCCAGGCGCTCCACACCACGCCATCTTTTGTTTCCAGCAGCGCCGGATAATCTTCAGCGTCCTTTCCGCTGGTGACCGTTTCGATCAGAGGCACGGCGCTTACCTCCACCCGTCCGTCCAGATACCGGCCCGGGCCCGTGATGGAAAACGAACCTTGCGCGGTGGTCACGCGGGGGGCGGCGGCGGTGGACTCCACCTCGATCACCACGCCCTTGCGCGTCACCTTGTTGCGCCGCGAGGTCCCCTTCATTGACCGTTCGTAGGGCGTATCCCAATACTGCTGCTGGCGCGTAGTACACTTCCACTGATTCGCCGAAGCCGCATCACGGGAATCAAACTGCCAGGGATAGAGGCGCCGCGGAGCGGGTGTAACTGACCCGCTCCAATCGGCTTCCGGCTTGGCGTCCATGCCGAACCGCACCAGCCATGCGGCCGGCTCAGCCAATAGCGGCGCGGCCAGAAACACGAATAGCGCAGGTTTCATGGGCAAGGTATGCGCGGGAGGCTACTTCTCCTGTCCCTCGATCGGGGCAACGCCACGGCGTTCGCTGGTGCGCTCACCACCCGGGGCTTTGCCCAGCACGACTTGCGCGCCCGTGCGGATGAGGCTGGTCTCGCCGGCGGCCTGGAAGAAGGTATAGCCGGGGCGATCCTTCCACGCATGCGGTCCGCCGACCTTCTTTCCGGCCTTCAAAATGGCGTCGCGCGACTTGGTGACCAGCGCTTCATATTCCGGCTGTCCCTGCTTGTACCCCGAAAAACTGCCAAGATCCGTGCTGGCGATGAACACAACATCCACTCCGGGAACCGCGGCGATCTTATCCGCGATCGCTACGCCGGCGGGTGATTCGATCATAGCGATCACCATGATGTTGTCGTTCGCCGTCTGCCGGTAATCGCTGCCCCACACCGCGCCATGCTGTCCGCCGCCCTGGCTGCGTTTGCCGAGGGGCGGATACTTGGCGAAGGTGACCGCGTTTTTCACTTTTTCCACCGTGTCCACCATCGGAACGATGATGCCCAGCGCGCCCATATCCGTCGCCTTCTGGATATCGCCCTCGGTTGCGTCCGGCACGCGAACAAACGGAATGGCCGGCGATCCCTTGCAGGCGCGGATCATCCGCGCCGACTCCTGATAGTTGAGCGTGCTGTGCTGCATCTCAATCCACAGGAAGTCGAATCCCGAGTTGGCCATGGCGCAATAGACGTCCGGATCGTTGGAGGAGACAGTGCCTCCAAAGATCTGCTTGCCCGCGTCCAGCTTCTGCTTGGCGGTGTTGTAAATGCGCGCGGGCTTACCGGTCTGGGCTGCCGCAATGGAAATCGCCGCGAGCATCGCGGCCGAAAGCATCAATCGTGTGATCATAATCGGTTCCCTCTAGTTCTTCCCCGTCCACCCCGTGCAGGCTAGGTTATCACCGTGGCGGGCAAAAATGTCAAGCCCCGAAGGCTGCGCCCGGAGTGGCCTTGTTGGCAGCCCCCGGCTCCGCTTTGCGCTTAACTGGATGAATGGGAAAGAAGAAGGGTCCAAGCTCTTCCCAAATCAGGAGTACAAGAATGATCACCGCAAAGTCCCTCGATCGAAACCGCCCAAACTACATCGTGGTCTTCAAGGAGGCCGCTGAGCGCAACACGCGTACGATGTCAACCCTGCTCAAGAAGACCGCCGCTGCTGGAGCCAAGTCCCGCGCGGAAAGGGTAAGCCTGCTCCAGGCGGGCGAATCCGGCGTGATGACGAAGATCTACGAAGGAATCGGCGTAGCCGCCGCCGACCTGACTGACGAGCAATGTAACGCGCTGAAGAAACGCGAGGATGTGGCGGTGGTGGCCTTGAACCAGGTCCGTTTCCTACCGCCCACGCTGCGCTCAAGGGATCTGGCGGACCGCGCGGCCGGACCCGAGCCCTCCACCTCCGAGCCACTGCAGGCCTATCTGGCCGGCATGCGCGATGCCGCAAACGCCGCCCTGGGTTTCCTCGGACAAGGCGCCGCTCCAGCCGCATTGAACGCCCCGGCCGTCTTCGCGCAACAGGCCCCGCAGCGGGTCACCTGGGGACTGCGCGCGATGGGAGTGACTCAGATTTCCGCCCCTACCGGCCGCGGCGTCAAGGTCGCTGTACTCGACACCGGAATCGATCTCACCCATCGCGATCTGGGCAGCCGGGTTATGGAAGGACAGACTGCCATGTCGTTCGTCACGGGCGTCACGGTGCAGGACATCTTCGGCCACGGCACTCACTGCGCGGGTACGGTCGCCGGTCCCCGTCAGTCCGTGAGTGGCATCCGCTACGGCGTGGCGCCCGACGTCGAGTTGCTGGTCGCCAAGGTCTTCAACAACCGGCCGCGCCCGGGAGCCTCCGACGACGACATTCTGGAGGCGATCGAGTGGGCCGATGAGAGCGGCGCGCGCATCGTGTCGATGAGTCTCGGAAGCCCGCGCTCCGCCGGGGAGCCGTTCTCCGAGGCCTACGAAGTATTGGCCGCCCAACTGCTTGCCCGCCCGTCGAACAGCATTCTGATAATCGCCGCCGCCGGCAATGAGAGTGAGCGTCCGTTCGCCACAGCTCCTGTCGGCAATCCGGCTGCCTGTCCCAGCATCCTGGCCGTGGCCGCCGTAGACCGCAGTCTTCGCATCGCGGAATTCAGTTGCGCCCAGTTGGACAACATTGGCGAGGTCAACCTCAGCGGCCCCGGCGTCGGCGTCTTCTCGGCTACCACCGGTGACACTTTTGAGACTCTCGACGGAACCAGCATGGCTACGCCTCATGTCGCCGGGCTGGCCGCTCTGCTGTTTGAGTCCAACCCTTCGCTGACGGCGCAGCAGGCTGCCGACAGGCTGAAGAGCCGAGCGCTGCCTTTGGGAGACGCCCGCGACTTCGGCGCCGGTTTGGCCCGCCTGTAACGCCGCGCACCACATTGACAGGCCCGGCGGCCAGTGCTGTAGTGAAAGCATGGCCCGGTCCAAAGTCCATATCACGCTTCAACCGGACGTGGCGGCCGATCCCGCCAGGCGGTCCAGCATCCTTGAGCAGATACAACTGGCTGGCGGCCTGACGGAAGTCAATCAGAAGCGCTTCGACCGCTACGGCCTGCTTACCGGTCTCACCGACGATTCGGCGATCGATCGCATCCGCGGCATCAAGGGCGTGAAGAGCGTGGAAGCGGATCAGGTGCGCGAACCCAGCTAACGGTCGCGCTTGAGCAGGCCGCGCGCATCCAGCCATGCCCGGAAGCTCTCCACCCATCCGGCCACCGGCCCACGATTGCTGGCGCGGAAGCCGAACCCATGCCCCACTCCGGCGTACACGTGAAGTTCGGCCGACGCGCCGGCCCGCTTAAACGCCAGATACAGTTCGGGCAGTCCTTCGGCGATGTTCTTGCGGTCATTCTCCCCGCATACGAAAAAGCCCGGCGGCGTGTCCTTTGACAGCTTCATGTCGCGCGGGATCGCCGGGTACACCAGCGCCTGAAAGGCGGGCTTCGCACTCAGCCGGTCGATCTCGTCCGCCGGCTGTTCCGCTGCTTCATAGCGCGTGCCCGCCAGAGCAGCCAGCTCTCCGCCGGCGGAGAAACCCATCACGCCAACGCGGTCAGGGTTCACCGCCCATTCCGCCGCGCGGCTGCGCACCAGCCGGATGGCCCGCTGGGTATCGGCGAATGCGTGGCCTTCAATCGTGTAAGTGGATCCCTTTTCGCGCGCCAGGCGGTACTTCAGCACGAAGCCCGCCACCCCATGATCGGCCAGCCATTTGGCGATGTGATGCCCTTCGTGATCTGTCCACAGTTCGCGATGCCCGCCGCCCGGCGCGATCACCACCGCCGCGCCCGTGGCCTGGTCCCCGGGCGGAAGATACACCGTCAGCGACGGATTGTGGATGGAAGAAACCACGCGTTCCCCGGCGGGACTGAGCCGCGTGGACTCCCCGGCGCTCTTCCCCTCCGAGCCGGGCGCGCCGTTGGGCCACAGGCTCACCACGGGCGGCTCAGCGGCGGAGAGCAGAATCGGCAGACAAAGCAGGAGTCGCATTTTTCAAAAGTAGAGTTTCAGACCCAGTTGCATGATCCGTGCATCCAGCGCGTTGTTGATTGACCCGAAGTTCGGGCTTCCGAAAGCCGTTCCCGGATTGCCGAAGTTGGCATGGTTGAATGCGTTGAACATCTCGCCGCGGAACTGCAGCCGGGCCCGTTCGTTCAACTTGAAGTTCTTCATGATCCCCAGGTCGAAGTTGACGCGCCCGGGCGAGCGGCCGATGGACCGTGCCGAGTTGCCAAAGCGGAAGCGCCCCGGCTGGGCGAAGGCGGCGGTATCAAACCAGCGCGCGGTGCTGCGTTCGCCGGATTCAAGCCCCGGGTCGCGCAGAATGTCGGCGCGCTGCGGTCCGGAGGAAAAACATTCGCAGGTGTTTTGTTGCGTCGTCACACCGTATGGCGCGCCGGTATGCGCCGTGCCCAGCACCGAGAGTTGCCATCCGCCCAGTATCTGGCCAAGCGGCCCGCTTTTCAGAAACCTGCGGCCCGGTCCGGCCGGCAGATCCCAGATGGCGTTGAAATGCGTGAGGTGCCGCACGTCGTTGGGGCTGAGCGCCTTATCGAGGCTACGATTGTAGAAGTCCTGATAACCGGCGCCGGGCGTCCCCCCGAAATCGCCGCCGGCGATATGATCCACGTTATCCAGAAACTTCGAAAACGTATAGTTGAACAGGAACTGCAGCCCGTTCTGATACCGTTTCTCGGCGCGAAGGACAAAGGCATGGTAACTGGAGGCGCCCCAGTTGGGGGACGACAGGACAACGTCGGTGAACTGGGGGAACGGGCGACGGGATTGAATGGATCCCGCGCCGCCCAGGCGGCTCTCCGGCACCTGGTTGACGCTGGCCGAAGTAGCCGTAAGCTTCCGGCCGAGATTGCCCAGATATTGTCCTTCCAGCAGGATGCCGCGCACTTCCCGCTGCACGCCGAAGTTAAATTGCTGGGAATACGGAGTGGCGCGCTGGCGTTCGTAGTAAGTAATGCTGGTGTTGAGACCGAAGGCGGGCGTACGGCTCTCCGGGCCCGGCTTTGCGTACGCCGGGAATCCGTCCTTCAACAGGAACGCCGGGGTCTGATTCTGATCCGGGCTCACCAGCAACAAATCGAGTGAAAAGCCAAGCCGCGCATCGGAGCCGTAGCCGATATCGTTGGTATTTCCGATGAAGACGCCGTAACCGCCTCGGACGACGGTCCTGTCGTCGCCGAACGGGCGCCAGGCGAAGCCGAAGCGCGGCGCCAGGTTGTTATAGTCGGTGTCGAAAAGGCTGGTGGGCGTTCCACCCACGCCCGCAAACGTCACCACTCCCGGCACTCGCGCCGTGGGGTGCACCGCGTTGCCATCGAAAGCGTTGAAGGAATTGTCCGGAGAAAAAGGCGAAGGCTCCACGTCATAGCGCACGCCCAGGTTCAGCGTGAAGCGCGGCGTCACCTTCCAGTCGTCCTGCAGGAAGCCGCCAAAGTAGTGCGCGCGGGTGTTGAGAACCGGCGCTTCCCGCACCACCGCATTGGTGGCGAATCCGAGTAACATCGACGCAAAGCCGTTGCCCGTGAGCGTATTGCCCTGCAGGCCCGTACCCTGCTGCGCGAACGTGAAGTCACCGGACGGCGAGCGGTCAAACTCGTCGGCAGAAGAGTTATAGCGGTATTCGAATCCGGCCTTCCAGTTGTGATTGCCGCGGCTCCAGGTGATGTTTTCCATAAACTGGTACGGCGAGCCGCGCTGTTCGCGGAACGTGTTCGGCGAGCCAAGCAGCGCATAACCCTGCGGCCGGAAAACAGGGAAACTGATGGGCTCCACGCCGCGCAAGCCAAGCTTTTCCGGCCAGTTCCCGCCCACGCTCTCGTGGAAGATGCTGCGGCCCTGGCGCACCCATGCGAACTTCAGATCGCTGATGAGGGTTGGGCTGATCGTGCGGATGTAGGATCCCATGAAGGTCTGCGCCATGTTGCTGATGTTGCGCGTCGGCGTGGGCCCAAGGCCGGACGCCGCCGGTTCCGGGAAGGCATTCGACTGCGGCGTGAAGTTGTACTGGTTGATGTAACGGAAGAACAGACGGTCCTTGTCGGTGAGTGTGTGGTCCACACGCGCGGTGCCATGATACTGGGTGCGGCGGCCGAAGATATTAATGTTAAAGTTATTGGCCCCGGCTGCATTCCCGGCCGTGTTGGGGTCGGGATAGAAGGTGAGCGCCCTGGCCGCCACCGGATCGAACAGGCTTGTGGGAATGACGTTATTGGGGAACGGATCGCGCAGCCGGCGGGAGGGATCGGAAGGGTTGACCCGCGTGGTGAAGGGATTGTACAACTGCAGCGGCCGCCGCTGTACATCCACCAGCCCCGTGAAGACGCCGCGCTTGTGGTCAGGCGTAGGCAGCGTGAAAATGCCCGTCTCCCCGCGCGACTGTTTGGTCCCTTCCAGCGCGGCGAAGAAGTGCGTCTTGTCCTTGCGAATGGGCCCGCCCAGCGTTCCGCCGAACTGGTTGTAGCGAAGCGGCGCTTGCCGGGAGGCGAAGAAGTTGCGGGCGTCAAGCGCGTTGTTACGCAGGAACTCGAACGCCGTGCCGCGGAACTGGTTAGTGCCGGACTTCGTCACCGCCGAAAAGACGCCCCCGGCCGACCGGCCATACTCGGCGGCGTAGTTGTTGGTGATCACCTTGAACTCTTCCACGGCGTCCACCATGGGCGCCAGTTCGGCCATCGCCCGGTCAATGGAGGACTTCTGCACCGAACCGCCGTCCACCCAAAGCATCTGCGAAAACGCGCGCCCCCCTGCCATGCTGGCCACGGGAATTTCGCCCGCGTCTCCGATTCCACCCACAAACACCGTCGCCGCGGTCAGTTGCACCAGGTGCCACGCGTTGCGGCCGTTGAGCGGCATTTCCACAATCGACTTATTATTCACCACCTGCCCGATGGACGAAGTTTCCGATTCCACCAGCGGCGCCGTTCCCACCACATCAACCGATTCGGCCACGCCGCCCAGTTCCAGCGTGAAGTCCAACCGCGCCACCTGATCCACCTGCAGCCGCAAACCGGTTCGCGCCGCCGCGCGGAATCCCTGCTTCTGCATCTGGACCTGGTAGTTGCCGGGAATCAGGAACAACACCGTGTAGTAACCCTGTTCGTTCGATGCCGCGGTCCGCTTATCGCCGGTGTCGACGTTGGTGACCGTAACGTCCGCGCCCGGAACAACGGCGCCGGTGGGATCGGTAACACGCCCTGTAATCTGCGCATTCTGCGCGTACAGCGCCACAGCGGCGATCGGAAGGAGAAGCATTCGCATCAGCATTTAGGGCCTCACCGTCACCTTGGGCATGGGAACCGATTGCGCCGGTTCGAACAACCCGAACGAAAATACCGCAGTCGCCGAAGCGATGGCCACATACTGGCGGCCATCCACTTCGTAGGTGATGGGCGAGGCCGTCAGGTTCTCACCCACGCTGAAATGCCACAGATGTTCGCCGGTCCTGGCGTTCAGCGCCACCATGTGGCCGTCGTCATCGCCCGTGAATACCACGCCGCCCGCGGTGGAAACGGTGCCAGCCCACATCCTTCCGGCGCCCGTCATCGGGTACTCCCAGACGCGCTTGCCGGTTTTCGGATCAAGTGCCCGCAGGATCACCTGGCCGCCTTCTTCAGTCGCGCCGCCGCCCGAAAAGTTCTTCATCGGCACGGGCTGCTGGGAGGAACTGGTGTACATGCCGCATTGTTCCAGGGTAATCAGATAAAGTAACCCCGTTCCGGGATTGTAACTCTGGCCCATCCAGTTAGTGGCGCCCTTTACGCTGGGACACACCCAGTTTCCCTTGGGCGTCGGATCCTTGTCCGGCGCCAGAATCGGGCGTCCCTTGGCGTCAATGCCCGTGGCCCACGTCACCTTGTCGATGAGTTGCGTGGCGCGGAGAAATTCTCCGGTCACGCGGTCCAATACATAGAAGAAGCCGTTGCGGTTGGCGTGCAACACCACTTTGCGCGTGCTCCCCTGCCAGGGGATATCCACCAGCACCGGCCAGCTCTGCGCATCCCAGTCGTGGGTATCGTGCGGCGTGAACTGGAAGTGCCATTTCTTCTTTCCCGTGCGAAGATCCAGGGCCAGCAGGGAACAGGTGTAGAGGTTGTCACCGGGACGGGTGGCGCCGGAAAAGTCAGGCCACGGATTGCCGGTGGTCCAGTAAAGGGTGTCCGTCTCGGGATCGAAAGTGCCCGAAAGCCACGTCGCACCGCCGCCATACTCAATCAGGCCGCCCCAGGATTCCGATCCGGGTTCGCCCTTGGCCGGCACGGTGTAAGTGCGCCACAGCTCTTCGCCCGTGGTGGCCGAAAGGGCCGCCAGAAAGCCCCGCATCCCGCTGTCCCCGCCCGCGCTGCCGACAATCACCATGTCCTTCACCACCAGCGGCGCGGAGGTGGAACTGGTGCCCTGTTTCTCGTCGGCGAACTTACGGCTGAAGTAGGCAGCGCCCGTTTCGCGATCGAGTGCGGTCAGATAATTGTCGCTGGTGGTGAAATAGACGCGATCGCCGGAAATCGCCGCGCCGCGGTTGACACCGCGCTTGGCCGGCCGCGTATCCACGTATTGCCAGATGAGGCGGCCGCTGCGCGCGTCCAGCGCATAGACGGAGTTCGAATTCGTCACGTACATCACGCCCTTGTAGACAATGGGGGAGCTTTCCAACCCGCGCGCGTTCGGCACGTGATAGACCCACTTGGGCGCCAGCGACTTGGCGTTCTCCACCGTGATCTGCTTCAGCGGGCTGTACCGCCATCCCTGGTAACTGCCGGCATAGGTAAGCCAGTCGGCCGCGGGTCCCTTCAGAATCTCTTCGTAGCGCACCTGGGCGCTGGCCGTTAGGCATAGCAGCAGCAGTATGAAATGCATTTTATTCATTCCCCCGTGAGTAGGCCGAATCCTTCGCGCGCAGGCTCTGGCTGGCGAGGTAGGCGAGTAAGTCCGTAAGTTCCTGTTTCGAAAGACGGCTTGCATAGTCGCCCGGCATCGGCGATTTCCCGGAAATCGACAGTTCCTTCACGTCGATCATGTTGAGCAGATGCAGCCGGCCCTTGCCGTCCACCACCTGCATGGCGTAGTTGCTGCGGTTGCGCGCGATTCCTTTGATCACCTGCCCGCTGTGCAGCGTCACGGTGACGCCTTCGTTGCCAAGCAACGACAGGTCCTTGGACGGTTCCACGACCGATTCGCGAATCACTGCCAGCGGGCGCGAGCCGCCGACGTTGCTCAGATCCGGCCCCATACGCCCACCCTGCCCGCGGATGGAATGGCAGTTCGCGCATCCGGCCTTCGAACTGAAGAAGATCTTCGCGCCCGATTCCGGGTTGCCGGGGATCGTGTTCTCCGACGCCGGACCGCTGATGGCGTGGATATAGGCCACCAGGTTCCACGTCTGATCGTCCTCCAGTTTGGTGGGCGGCATGTCGGCGCCGGCCACGCCGTTGCGGATGGCCTTGAAGATCGCCTCATCGCTCAGCGGGTGCCACAGTGACCGCCGCACCAGATTCGGACCCCGGCCTCCGCTTCCATCAGGGCCATGGCAGCCGGAGCAGGAGGTGTTGTAGAGCTTCGCGCCCGCGGCAATTGCCTGCGGGTTGCCGATCGCGGGGTGCTGCGATTCGTTGAGGTAGCGCCCGTGCTGCGCCGCAAGCGGCAGGGCGAAAACGAAGAAGACCAAAGCGCGCATAGATGCAAGCTTATACCGAAATCGGGCCGCGCGCCTGCGGGCTGGCGTTGAACTGCCGGATCATCGGCCGTGGTGAGGAGGTTTGCACGCCAGCGAGGGCTGGCGAACTTGTGTGCGATCTTGACCGAATCGGAGCGGTGTTACGCTGACATTACATGGCGGGAGCGCGCGCAACAGGCCGCCGATACGCGGGCCAGGAACGAGGCGCGCCGGCCGTAATTCCACTAACCCATTCTGATAGGTTCAGCCAACCACTCCGCCAAGAAAGTCCTTCCGAACCCCTGTACATCAGAGACATCCGCCCGTAGGCAAGTCGATCTCATCCGGCACCCCCGTGAGCAGAGGCCGCGGGACTGAGAAGGCCGTCTCCATCGGGCGCAAGCCACTGCCCTCGATTTGACGGGTTGCCACGCCGCGAATCGTAATCACCACACGCTGCTCATACATGCGTGGCGAGCGAACCCTGACCGATGGGAAGCTTACGGGAGCCTTACCGAAACCTTACCGCGCCCTGACAGCTTCTTGCCCGGACTCCTTTATCGTGATTGAAGGAGACTGGCACGATGAAGAAACTGATGACGATCATTCTGGTTGCGGCAATCTGGCTGGGCGCGCAAACAACGTTGCGCGTGCCCACCGGCGCGATTGCCATCCATTTCGGTGGCCGCACGAGCGTTGCGGCGGACACCACCGTGAACATTTTGGGATACTTCCCCACCATCGACGGGATCGGATCGAACCTGTTCGCCGGTGAGCCGGAAGCGCGCAACGCGTTTTTCACATTCCGTTCGGTGCCCCTGAAGCCGACCGTTACTCCCACCACCCGGTTCCTTAGTTTCATCGGACTGGCCCCGGTGCAGGGCGAAGGCTTCTACAACGTGTACTTCCAGAGCAACCCGAACCGGGACTTTTCCAGGCCTGACACGTTCTCCGAAGGGCAACTGGTGGCGAGTTTCCGCGCGCGAAGCGCCTCTGTGAATCTGATGCCGCATGTCAGCGCGGTGTTCAACGCCACTTTGATCCTCGACAACTCCAGCGATTTCAATTTCCGAGGACGAACTTTCAATCTGCGCAATCACGTGAATACGCTGACCATCCACGCCCTCACCGAGCCGTTTCCCAGCTTCGAGTTGGGGCGTGACAACGTGACCCTCGGATTCGCTGGTGTGGGCGTAGCCGCCAATTCGGACTGAGCACGGGGAAGCGGTACGCTGCCTGGGCATGAACGCCACGATTCGTTTCAGCGGCGGATTGTGCCCGCTCGTCCAAACCGCTAAGATTGTGGTGGAAACTGAAATGCCTGCACCAGCAGCGACAGTAAGAGAGGGCGAGATTGCCGACCGCATTTCCGCCGTGGAGCAGGAATTCGGCCGCGACGCGGCCAGCATCCGCAGCGATTTCGGGACGGACTGGAGCGGCGACAACGCGCTGTTCTTCGGAATCGTGCTGAAGGACGCCGCCACCCGCGGAAAGCGGCTTACGGAAACCACCGATGGGGTCCGCAACGCGTTACGCGCGGCACTCTCGCCACTGGACCTCGGGGTGATCCTCTATTTCAGCTTTCGGGGCGAATCAGAGCAGGCCAAGCTGCGCGACCAGGCTTCGTGGTTTAAGTGAACGGACGTGCCATTCCCGGACGACTTGTTGCATCAGGCTGACCACCTTGCGCGATGGGATCGCAGACGCCCCAAGCAGGCCAGTCTGAGGCGCGCCGTTTCGACTGTTTACTACGCTCTTTTCCACTTGTTGATTTCAACCGCAGTGAAACACTGGAAAATCGAAGATCGGCGGTCCATGCTTGCCAGAGGTTTCGAACACAGCCGCATGAAAAAGGCCGCGACACAGTGTGCCATACCACCGATCCCGAGCTGAAGGCCGTCGTGAGGACGTTCGCTGATCTGCAGCAAAAGCGCCATCGCGCGGACTACGACAACGGAAAGGCCTGGACCCGAATCGAGGTTGCCGCCCAGTAAGGCTACCCCAAAAAACCAAGGGGTGACCCAATAGCCTTAGTCTAGTGGTGCGATTGGGGCTGGGGGAACGCCCAGTTGAACATTTCCCCAGTTTCCTCCGAGGCCCAAACAGGGCCGGCGGGCCCACCAGGCCTCGTAAGGAACTCGCGGGTATCCCGGCCCGCCAGGCTCCGTTGTTTGGGCGAGTTCCTCAAAGTCCCCACAGTGCGGGACGGCCCACTCCAGGACCAGTGCCAGCGCTCGCGTTGGCAACTCGCCGCGAAGTCCGTCAAGCGTTTCGATTCGTGTTCGCCTCTTGAAACGTTATACAATATGTATGACGTGATGCGCTTCGAATGGGATCCCGCAAAGAATCGGGTCAACAAGGCGAAGCACGACGGCCTGGACTTCGAAACCGCTGCCCGCGTATTCGATGATCCGAACCTGGTGCTACTACCGGACCGGGCCATCGACGGTGAGCAGCGCTGGCATGCGATCGGTTCAGTCCCGGCGGCGGTCATCCTGGTAGTGCATGCGTACCGTGAGGAGAATGCCAATGGCGAAGAAATCATCCGGATCATCTCAGCGCGCCAGGCGAGTAAGCGTGAGCGCCGAGTCTATCTTCAGCAAACCCCTGACTAAGCGGCAATCGGCCGTCCTTGCTCGGATCGCGAAGCGCCAGGCCGCTCAAGACGATTCGCGGATTGACTTCTCTGATGTTCCCGAACTGACCGAAGACCAACTCCGCCAGGCACGCAAGGCGCCGAAGGTCCTGGTCGCCGCCCGCATTGACCGCGACGTCTATGACTGGCTTCAGGGATACGGCGAAGGTTATTCCACACGGATCAACGCCATCCTCCGCGCCGTGATGTCGCGGAACAAGCGGACGGCTTAGCCCTGAACCACCACCTACTTTCGAAAACGCTCCATCCGCTTGTTCAACAGGTCGTTCGCGAAACTGCGCACCAGCATCGCCTCCAGGTTGTCGACTAGGCCTGATTTCGCCTGGGATGGTTCACCCGGCGGCCCAGACCCTACTGAGCCAGAAAGATGTCGATGCTGCCGGAGGTCCAGGTGGCGACGCCGCAGCCGAAGAAGTCGGTGTCCTCAGTCCAGATCGGGCAACCCAGAGCCAGCGCCGTTGCCAGCACAGGCCAGTCGTCGGGATCGCGCGCACCCAGCCGCTTGCGGCCCTCGGCGTCGAAGGCGCCGTAGAGTTCCAAACCGGCTATGGTGCCGAATTCGGCGACGGCTCTCAAGACCGCCAGCGCTTTGTCCGGATCGCCACCGCGCTTGATGGCAGATGCCGCGAGATGCTCCTCCGCTTCCGCGTATGCCGTTTCCGGAATGAAGAAGGAGATGTCGTCAACGTGGGCTTCGAGGATGCGTCGAACCCGTTGACCGAGGACGGCGCGAATGAGAATGTTGGCGTCCAGCGCCACGACTTTGCGTGACATGCCGGCTACTTCGAATTCCGCTTCTTCTCGCGACTGGCGCGACGGATCTCCTTGTACTCTTGCATCAACTCGCCCTCGGACGCGCCCCACGTAGCAATCATCGCGTCAAGATCCTTGGCCGCGGCGCGCATGGCATCGACTTTGGCCTTCTGGGTCTGCCGATGGGCGGGAATGAAGAAGCCCAGCGTCTCACCATGGCGGGTAATGGCGAGCGGCCGGCCTCCTTCCAAGTACCCGGCGAGGTTTTCACGAAATTCCCGAATGCCGATCTTTTCAGTTTCCATGTTGCGTACTCTGTGTACACAGTAGCATATTCGAGGATTCCTGCCGGCTTCTCCGCAGCGACGCCGCCAGTTCCGGAAAGCGCCTTCGTACCGCGGTCGACGTCTCTCAATCGCAATCTCCGCGCCAGTTCCGTCAGCGTCGGCACCGGCGCTTCGTTGAGCGCAGCCTGGAGTGCGCCCTCGATTGCATCGGCGCGGCTGTTTTCTGAGCCGCTGGTTCTTTGCTACCACGGCACGCCGAAGATCTTGGAAGCCCTTATAATGTCGTCGCCGGTCGCGCAACCCAATCTTCGCGACGACAGAGTGAAGATTCACGAGGCCGTCCTGCTCCAGCGCCTCGGCCAGAGACTGCTCAATGCGCTCCCGTGCCTGGACCGACACCGATCTGGGAACCCCATCCGTCACTCTATTTTGCTGTGCCTGTAGCGGCTTCGGCGCACGCTGTGCCGCCTGTGCCCGCGCTGCCCGACGCACAACGTGGAGTTGCAATCGTGCTGACCAAGGTCGCCGAACAGGTCGGCGGGAAAGCCGGCGAGGAGTGGATCGGCGGGCTCACCCACGCGTTCCTGTTCTGGGCCGGAGGGCTGGCCGCGTGGGCTTGCCGCAACGGCTGGTATGCCGGCTGGACGGAACTGGTAACCGCGTGGCGGGAACTGCCCGAGGGCGTTGGCTGGGTGCTGGTGGTGGCGGCCGTATTAGTGGTGCGTGCCTCGTCGCGGATCGTCGAGCAGTTCGACCTGCCGGTCCTGCGCCTGCTGGAGGGCTACTATGACTCGGCGGAGCCTGGTGACTTCGGCGTCAAGGACGTGAAGGACCGCTACCAGGAGTTATCGCAGATACAAGGATCCCGTGCGCTCAATTCCGAACAGCGCCGCGAGTTGGCTGAGTTGGAGGCGAACCTGCGGCACATCCCGGCCAGAGATGAGGACCGTATGCCCACCCGTCTCGGCAACACCTTGCGCGCGGCCGAGAGACGCCCGTTGGAGAAATACGGATTGGATGTGGCGGTTTGCTGGCCCAGGCTGTGGATGCTGCTGCCCAAGGAAGCGCGCGAGGACCTGAGCGAATTCCGCACCAAGTTGGACGAGGCAGCGCGGGCGTGGGTTTGGAGCATGCTGTTTCTGTTATCGACATATTGGGCATGGTGGGCCTTTCCCGTGGGCGTGCTCTCGGCGGTGTTCGCCTACTGGCGCGCAGTGGACGCCGCCGAAACCTACGGCGACCTGCTGGAATCCGCCTTCGACGTTCACCGCAATAAATTGTATGAAGCCGTGCGCTGGGCCAAACCCGCCAACGCCGCCGCAGAACTGCAGGCGGGCCGGGCGCTGACGGAATACCTGCTCCGCGGCTCCGATTCGCCCGCACTGATCTTCAGCGACCCGGCACGGTCTTAAACCGATCCGCGCTTCCTCAAGAGTGCCTCGGACCCTTGTGGCTTGGTAAGTGACACGCCTTCCACATTTATTTCCCGCACATTCTCAATCACTTACCACCCCACCCCCGCCAGCCGCCCTTGACACCCCTCTACGCTATCAACCGAGGTAACCTACTATGCACAAACCCAACCAACTCCCACTTTCCCCAACCCAACTCACCGTCATCCACGCCCTCGCCACCGGCTCCGACGTCACAACCGCCGCTGCCGCCGCCGGCATCCACCGCACCACCGTCCACACCTGGTGCCGCACCCTCCCCGCCTTCGCCGCCGCTCTTCGCGAAGCCAAGGCCAACCACGTCGAAGCTCTCCAGGACCAACTCCGCAACCTCACCAACTCCGCGGTGGCCACCCTCCGCGCGATCCTCGAAAACGGCGCCGCCTCGGAAGCCAATCGCCTCCGCGCCGCGCTCGCCGTCATCCGCGCCGTCGAAGCCACTCACCCCAACCGTGACATCCCGGCCATGGGTGATTTTGAACGATTCATGAACGCCGGTTTCCAGGCCGGTCACGAACAGGCCGCCCTCAGCCACACCCTGGCCGCCACTCCCCGCAACGCCCCCTGCCCCTGCGGCAGCGGAGCCAAATATAAGCGCTGTTGCGGCTCCCCGGCGCCGCCTTCGCTACACAATTCATCACAATTCATCACTTCCGGCGGGTTTTCCCAATGACCCCCGCCAAAGTCTCGAAAACAAGGCTTGCTAAGCTTGGAATGATGCTTTTCTGGCTCCTGGCCATCCCCACGCTGTTCGCGCAAAGCCCAACCGGCCAACTCCACTACAACCGGCTTTGCGCGGCCTGCCACGGCGGCGATGGCAACGGCGGCGAACGCGCCCCCGGCATCGTCGAAAAGCTGCTCTCACGCCCCGACAATCAACTGGCCGCGCTCATCCGCAACGGGCTTCCCGGCGCCGGTATGCCCCCCGCCATCCTCGACGGCCAGCCCATGGCCGAGTTACTCGCCTTTCTCCGCACCCTCCGGCCGCGCCGGTCAGTCACGCCGCAGACCGTCCAACTCGCCACCGCCTCCGGACCCCTCGAAGGTCTCCTGCTCAACCAGGGTCCCGATGACATTCAGATTCTCGACGCCAACCGCCAACTGCGTATCCTTCGGCGCGCCGGCCGACTGGTCCGCGAAGTAACATCCCAAAGTGACTGGCCCACTTACCACGGCCGCCCCGATGGCAATCGTTACAGCGCCATCGCCCAGATCGACGCCGCCAACATTCATCGCCTCGGTCCCCGCTGGATCTTCTCCATCCCCGGCGCCGCACGCCTGCAGGTAACGCCCGTCGTGACCGGCGGCGTGATGTACGTCACCGCGCCCAACGAATGTTTCGCCCTCGACCCCGGCACCGGCCGCCAGATCTGGCACTACCGCCGCCGCCGCACCCCCGGCGTCATCGGCGACGCCGGCGCAGGCATCAATCGCGGCGTCGCGGTGGCCGGCAATCGCCTCTTTATGGTTACCGACAACGCCCACCTCCTCGCGCTCAACCGCTTCAAAGGAGCCCTGGAGTGGGACACCGAAATGGCCGACTTCCGCCAGAACTACGGCGCCACCGCTGCCCCGCTCACCGTCGGCAACCTCGTGATCTCCGGAATCTCCGGGGGCGACGAAGGCGTGCGAGGATTCCTCGCCGCCTACGATCAGACCACCGGGAAAGAGGCCTGGCGCTTCTGGACCGTACCCGCCCGCGGTGAGCCGCTTGCCGAAACCTGGAAAGGCAAAGCCCTCGAGCACGGCTGCGCCGCCACCTGGCTCACCGGCACTTACGATGCCGGGCTCGACTTACTCTATTGGCCGACCGGTAATCCCTGCCCCGATTACAACGGCGATGAGCGGCAGGGTGACAACCTCTACTCCGATACGATCCTGGCGCTCGAATCAAAGACCGGTAAACTGCGCTGGCACTATCAATACACGCCCCACGACCTGTGGGATTGGGATGCCCAGCAGCCGCCCGTGCTGGTGGATGCCCGCTGGCAGGGCGCCGGCCGGAAGCTGCTGCTGCACGCCAATCGTAACGGATTCTTTTACATCCTGGACCGCGTCACGGGCCAGCTTCTGTCCGCCCGGCCGTTCGTCGAAAACCTCACCTGGGCCCGCGAAATCGGCGCCGATGGCCGTCCCGTGCGCAACCCCGGGCAAAGCCCTTCACCCCAGGGAACTAAGGTCTGTCCCGCCGTCGAGGGCGCGACCAACTGGTTTTCTACCTCTTACCACCCGGTTACAGGCTTCTACTATGTCCAGACCCTGGAAAAGTGCAACATCTTCACCAAAGCACCCGGCCAGTGGGAAGCCGGCAAGTCCTATTACGACGGAGCCACCCGGCTCGTACCCGGCCAGCCCGGCCGTAAGATCCTGCGCGCCATCGACATCCAGACCGGCCGCATCGCCTGGCAACTCCCCCAGTTGGGACCCGCCAACTCCTGGGGAGGCGTGCTCACCACCGCCGGCGGAATTGTCCTCTTCGGCGATGATTCGGGCGCGTTCCGCGCCGCCGATGCCGCCACCGGAAAGCCTCTCTGGACCTTTCCCGTGAACACGCTTTGGAAGGCGTCGCCCATGACTTACGTCTTCGACAACCGCCAGTATGTCGCCATCGCCGCCGGAGCCTCCATCATCGCCTTCGGCCTTACAGGGGAGCCCGAGTGAGCGAGTCCGGCTCCATCGCCATCGTAGCCGAAAAGCCCTCCGTGGCCCGCGACATCGCACGCGTCGTCGGCGCGAAGAAACAGGGCGAAGGTTACATCCATGGCCCCGGCTATGTCGTCACCTGGGCCATTGGTCACCTTGCCAATCTCGCCCAACCCCACGAAATCAAACCCGAGTGGAAGTCATGGCGCCGCGAATCCCTCCCCATGCTTCCCGTCCAATGGCCGCTCGTCGTCCACGCACGGACCCGTGACCAGTTTGAGGTGGTCCGTAAAATTCTCAACTCCCCGAAAATCGACCGCGTCGTCTGCGCCACCGACGCCGGCCGCGAAGGCGAACTCATCTTTCGCTATATCTATGAAGCCGCCGGATCCTCGAAACCCGTCAGCCGCCTCTGGATCTCTTCCCTCACCCCCGACGCCATCCGCGCCGGGCTGGACTCCATGAAGGACTGGTCGGAGTACGACTCGCTCGCCGACGCCGCCCGTGGCCGCAGCCGCGCCGATTGGCTGGTCGGCATGAACCTCTCCCGCGCCTACACCCTCGCCCTGGGAGAACAGTTCTCCGTCGGACGCGTGCAGACCCCCACCCTCGCCATGGTGGTCGAACGCGAACTTGAAATCCGCGCCTTCGTCCCCGAAGACTACATCGAGGTGGTGGCCACCTTCTCTCCCCGCGCCGGCGCCGAATACAAAGGCACGTGGTTCCGCCTGGGCAAGGAATCTCCCCAATCCTCCACCCGCCTGCCCGCCGATGGCGCCGAATCCGAACAGATCGTAGCCCGCGCCCTCACCGGCCAGGCCCGCATTGAGTCCATCAAGGCCGAAACCCAGCGGATGGCCCCGCCGCTGCTCTACGATCTTACGGAGTTACAGCGCCACGCCAACCGCCTCTATGGATTCAGCGCGCAGAAAACTCTCGATGTCGCGCAGTCCTTATATGAGAAGTACAAGCTGATCAGCTATCCCCGTACCGACAGCCGCCACTTATCGAACGAGGTGGCGCGCACTCTTCCCCGCGTGGTGGATGCAGTACGCGGTCCCTACGAAAAACTCCTCGCCCCGGGCACGGGGGAACGCCCGCTGGGCCGCCGTTACGTGGATGACGCCAAGGTAACCGATCACCACGCCATCATCCCCACCAACGTCCGCGCCGATCGCGATTCGCTCCCCTCCGACGAAGCCCGTCTCTATGACTTGATCTGCCGCCGCCTGCTCGCCGCCTGGCACGAGGATCATATCTGGTCGGTAACCACTGTCATCACCATCATCGTCAACCCGGGCTTCACGGATCACTATCACTCCAGCGGTACCGCCATCCAACAGGTGGGCTGGAAGGTGCTGGACGTGGTGACGAAGAAGAAGGAAGCCGAAGGCGACGCCGGCGCACAGACACTGCCCTCGGGCCTCGAACAGAATCAGCCGCAGCAGGTGCTCGACGCCCGCGCCCTGCGAAAGAAGACCCGGCCGCCCAAGCGCTTCACCGAAGCCACCCTGTTGACCGCCATGGAAACCGCCGGCAAGACCCTCGATGAGAAGGAACTCTCCGACGCCATGAAGGAGACCGGATTGGGCACACCCGCCACCCGCGCCTCCATCATCGAGATTCTGCTCAAGCGCGAATATATCGAACGCCAGGGCAAGAGTCTCGCCGCCACCGACAAGGGCATTCATCTCATCGAAGTGGTCCACCCCGAAGTCAAGAGCCCCGCCATGACCGGCCAGTGGGAAGCCAACCTGCAGCGCATCCATCGCGGCGCGGCGAAGCTGCCTCCGTTCCTCACCGGCATTGAGCAGTATGTGCGTGAGGTCGTGGGGAAGGCGCTGAATGAAAAGCCGGTCACCACCGTACCTCAGCCCGCCGCCGCCGCGCCGCCATCCAAACCGCTGCCCCCGCGCGTCCACTCCGCAGGCCGCCCCCTGGAAGACCTGCTCCACGAACGCTTCGGATTCTCCGCGTTCCGGCCCGGCCAGGAAGCGGTCTGCCGCGCCGTGCTCGCCGGGCAGGACGCGCTGCTCGTAATGCCCACCGGCGCCGGTAAGTCGCTTTGTTACCAGTTACCCGGCATCGCCCGCGGTGGCACTACGCTGGTCGTAAGTCCCCTCATCGCCTTGATGGAAGACCAGACCGCGAAACTCCGCGAACTCGGCTTCAACGCCGAACGTATCCACTCCGGCCGCGACCGCGCCTCCTCCCGCCAGGTCTGCATCGACTATCTCAACGGCGCGCTCGACTTCCTCTTCATCGCTCCCGAACGCCTCCGCGTACAGGGCTTTCCGGAGATGTTGGCCAGGCGCAAGCCCACCCTCATCGCCATCGACGAAGCCCACTGCATCTCCCAGTGGGGCCACGATTTCCGCCCGGATTACCGCATGTTGGGCCAGCACCTGCCCATGTTCCGCCCCCTGCCCGTCCTCGCGCTCACCGCCACCGCCACGCCCATCGTGCAGGACGACATCGCCACGCAGCTCGAAATCGCCGGCGAGCGCTTCATTCAGGGGTTCCGCCGCGATAACATCGCCATCGAAGTCATGGAGGCGATGCCTTCGCGCCGCGGCGATCTCACCATCGAACTCCTCGAGGACGATGCCCGCCGCCCCGCCATCGTCTACGTGCCCACCCGGCGCGAGGCCGAATCGCTCGCCATCGCCTTGAAAGGGCACTTCCCCGCCGCCGCTTATCACGCCGGATTGGACACCGCCCGCCGGTCCAAAGTGCAGACGGCCTTCCTTGAAGGCAAACTGGATGTCATCGTCGCCACCATCGCCTTCGGCATGGGCATCGACAAATCCAACATACGCACCATCATCCACACCGCCCTGCCCGGCAGCATGGAGGCCTACTACCAGGAAATCGGTCGCGCCGGCCGCGACGGCCTGCCCTCCCGCGCCATCCTCATGCAGTCCTACGGTGACCGCCGCACCCACGACTTCTTCTTTGAGCGCGACTATCCCGAGGCCGATGTCGTCGCACGCATCTATTCCGCCCTCAGTTCCGAACCCCAGCCCCGCGAAGCCGTCGCCATGCGCAGCCGCCTCGATGAGGATGTCTTCGAACCCGCGCTCGAAAAGCTCTGGATCCACGGCGGCGCGCTCATCGACTTCAACGATGACATCACCCGCGGCGACGCCGCCTGGCTCTCCTCCTACGAAGCACAACGCAACCAGAAGGAAGCACAGTTGGAGCAGATGCTGCGCTTTGCCGACTGCAATCAGTGCCGTATGACCACGCTCGTGCGCCACTTCGGCGACCTGGCCGACGCCCGCAAGCCCTGCGGCATTTGCGATTTCTGCGCGCCCGATCAGAGCATCGCCCAGGTGTTCCGTTCCGCCGGACCACAGGAACTGGAACTCGGATGGAAGGTGATCGAATCCCTGCGCAAGACCAACGGAACAGCGGCCGGCCGCCTTCACACTGAACTGGGCGGAGAACATCAAATCGACCGCCGCGCCTTTGAACGCCTGTTGGGCGGACTGGCTCGCGGTGGCTACTTACAACTTACCGACGCCAGTTTCGAGAAGGACGGCCGCCGCATCGACTTCAAGAAGGTGTTTCTCACCACCGAAGGCCGCGTCCTGGACGAAGACGCCCTCCAGTTCGCGGTGACAGAGCCCGTCACCTCCGCCCAAAAAGCGAAGAAGAAGGGCAAAACGAAGAAGGCCGCCGCGCCGAAGGCCGCACCAGCCGATGACGGCGCCGAGAAAGCCCTCAAAGCCTGGCGTCTGGCCGAAGCCAAAAAACAATCCGTGCCCCCTTTCAGGATACTCACCGACAAGACCCTGCGCTCTATCGCCACACAGAAGCCCCGCAGCACCAGCGAACTGCTGGAGATCCCCGGAATGGGACTGCGGGCCGTGGAAAAGTACGGCGCCGCCATCTTCCGCCTGCTCCACACAAGCCCCGCCCCCTAACGCTTCCTCACCTCGTCCCACGGCGCAACTTGCACCTTGCGCGCCCACCCGTCCCACTTGCCCGCCAGTTCGGCCGCCTTCCCCGGCTGGCTTGCGGCAAGGTTGTTCATCTCCGTGCGGTCGGCATGCAGGTCGTACAACTCCCAGTTGCCCGGATGCCGGGATACCAGCTTCCACCGGTCCTGCCGTACGGCCCGGTTGCCCTCATGCTCCCAGTAGATCTCCGAATGCCCGGAGCGCCGCTTCCCTTCCAACACCGGCCGCAGACTCCTGCCCTCCAGCGGCGTGATCCGCTCTCCCTCGTGAGTGGAAGGATACTTCGCCTGCCCCAGATCAGAGCACGTCGCCATGATGTCGATCAAATGGCCGGGCTGCGGACTCATGCCGCCGCCCTTGCGGATCGTGGACGGCCAGTGCGCAATCAACGGGGTCGAGATGCCACCTTCGTGTACCCAATGTTTGTATAAGCGGAACGGCGTGTTCGATGCGTTCGCCCAGCCGATGCCGTAACTGGCGTAAGTATCATCGGCGCCCGGCGGGATCTTCGGATCGTTGCCCGGACGCACCGCCCTTCCGTCCCGCGTCTTCTTGGGGATGTGCAGCGCGCTCGCGCCCGGGCGCAGTTCCTCGGCGCAGCCGCCGTTATCCGCCAGAAAAAGGATCAGCGTGTCCTGATCCGCCCCGGCCCGCTTCAGGCTGGCCAGAATTCGCCCGACTCCCTGATCCATGCGGTCAATCTGCGCCGCATAAACCTCCATGCGCCGCTGCTGCCAGTCCTTGTCCGGCGCGTCCTTCCATTCCGGAACCGCCGGATCGCGCGGCGTCAGCGGCCACCGCTTGTCCACGATGCCCATCTCAATCATCCGCTTGTGCCGTTCCGCTCTCAGTTGATCCCACCCTCCCTTGTACCGCCCGCGGTACTTTGCCACATCGCCTTCCAGCGCATGCAGAGGCCAGTGCGGCGAAGTGAACGCCACGTAGAGAAAAAACGGATCGGCCTTCCCGCCGAGTTCCTGAATGTAGCGCGAAGCGTTGTCGGCGATCGCGTCCGTGTAGTAATACTCTTTCGTCTCCGGCGCAATCGGCTCATTATCACGCGTGAGCGACACCGGATCATAGAAACTGCCCGCGCCATGAATCGTCCCGTAAAACTTCTCGAACCCGCGCTGCAGCGGCCAGTTGTGTTTACTCGGCGTCACCGGCGTGACATGCCACTTCCCGGCCATCGCCGTCCGGTAGCCGGCCGAACGCATCACCTGCGCTATGGTCACGCATTGCTTGTTCAGATCTCCCCGGTAGGCCGGCAGTCCCTTGTCCTCCATCATGTGGCCTACTCCCGCCTGGTGCGGATACAGCCCCGTCATCAGGGAGGAACGCGTCGGGCAACAGCGCGCAGTGTTGTAGAAGTGTGTGAAGCGGATGCCGCCCTTGGCCAGCGAATCGATGTTGGGCGTCGCGATCTCGCCGCCATAGCAGCCAAGGTCTGAGAACCCCATGTCGTCCGCCATCATCACAATAATGTTGGGGCGCCGGGCCGGAGCGGCGGAAGCGGCGCCGGCTGCAGCCAGCGATTGCAGGAAGACTCTACGATGCATTCTATAGACCATATCTCATCGCGCAACTCATCGGATAATGGTCTGATGACGCCAGGGGAGATTTCCGCTCAGCTCGCGCGGATTCTGGCCAGTTCCGCCTTCTCCGGAAGTGAGCGCATGAGCCGCTTTCTCAGCTACGCGGTGAAAAGTGCCTTGGAAGGCAAGGCGGCCGAACTCAAGGAGAGTGTACTCGGCGTGCACGTCTTTGACCGCCCCGCCGGCTACGACGCCCGCCTCGACCCCATTGTCCGCGTCGAAGCCCGACGCCTGCGCGCCAAGTTGGCCCAATACTACCAGGCCGCGGGCCGCCATGATCCGCTGATCATCGAACTTCCCACCGGCGGCTATGTCCCCGCCTTCCGCGACCGGCGTCCGCCGCCGCCCGAACCATCGAAGCCCAAGACCGTGGCCGTGCTGCCCTTCGCCAATCTCAGCACTGAAGCCGAGAATCAATATTTCAGCGACGGCCTCACGCGCGAGTTGATCCACGAACTCACCCGCCTGCCAGGCCTCCGCGTGATGGCCTGGAACTCGGTGGCGCAGCTACGCGAAAAGGCCGGCCAGGCGAAGGAAGTGGGCCAGTTGTTGAGCGTCGACGCCGTGCTCGAGGGCAGCGTGCAACGCTCGGGCCGCCGCGTGAGGATCACGGCGCAGCTTGTCGAGGCGTCAACCGGAGTATATCTATGGTCGGAGAATTATCAGCGGGAATGGGAGGATGTCTTCACCCTGCAGCAGGAAATCGCCCGCACGCTGGCCATGGTGCTGAAGATCCGGCTGACCTCCACTGAGCGGCACGCCCCCCGCAATCCCGAAGCTTACAACTTCTATTTGCAGGGCCGCCACGCCTGGAACCAGCGCACAGAGATCGCCCTTCGCCAGAGTATCTCGCTGTTTGAACGGGCGCTTCAGGAGGACCCTGAGTTCGCCCTCGCCTATGCGGGCGTCGCCGACTCCTACAGCCTGCTGTGCGACTTCGGCCACATGCCTGCCAAAGAAGGCATTGCACAAGCACGCGAGGCCGCGCAGCGGGCGCTGGAGCTCGATCCCACGATGGGCGAGGCTCACTGCTCGCTCGGCTTCATCCGCTGCACCCACGATTGGCAGTGGCGGGAAGGCGAACAGAACTACTTGCGCGCGCTCGACCTGAATCCAGGTTATGCCACCGCGCACCACTGGTACGGTACGGACTTTCTCGCGTTATGGGGACGCTTCCCGGAAGCCGCGGCGGAGATGGCTTTGGCCCGGGCGCTCGATCCACTCGATACCATCATTGAAGACAGCGCCTGCTATCTTCACTTACTCTGGCGCCGCTACAATGAAGCCGAACAGCGTTATCACGACCTGGTGCGGCGCGCGCCGCAATGGGCGAAGGCCTATTCCGGACTCGGGCGTGTGTTGGGGGCCCAGGGCCGCTATGCCGAGGCGGTGGCCATGATGGAAAGGGCTTACGCCATCGCCGGCGATCTGCCCAGCCTGATCGGCGCCCTCGGCCAGATGCACGCGCTGAGTGGCAATCGCGCCAAAGCCAGGTTGCTGCTCGAGAAACTGCGCAGTATCGCCGGCCAGCGGCACGTCTCCGCCACTTGTTTTGCGCTCTTATATCTCGGCCTGGGCGAAAAGACCGAAGCGCTTGATTGGTTGGAGCACGGGCTGATCAGCCGCGATCTGCCCATGACCGGTATGAACGTGCATCCGGCCTATGACGATTTGCGGGCAGAACCCAGGTTCTCTCGCATCCTGGAGAAGATGGGGTTTGCCGCTGGCTGATTTGCGTATAATGGCGCAATGTCATGGATACGCGCAGTGTTCGTATTCCTGGCCGTCCCGGCGCTCGTTCCCGCCCAGGATGCCGAACCGGAAGACTTGCTCGACCGGATCAAGGCTCGCGTCAAAGAGAGCCTCCACCAACTTCCAGACTATGTCTGCGATCAGACCGTGCAGCGCTGGCGAACCGCCGGCGAGGGCAAACCGTGGGATCGCCAGGACACGCTGCGTCTTGAGGTATCGCTCATCGGCGGCCAGGAGGCGTACGGCTGGTCCGGAGGTGGGCGATTGGGCGATAAAGATCTCGCAGGATTGATCGGCCGGGGCAGCGTCGGCACCGGTTCTTTTGCGCTTCACGCCAGCAACGTATTCTCCGGCGCCCCGGGCTATATCTTTGTCGGAGACGTAACCCTGGCCGATGGGCGCAAGGCCATCCGTTACGACTTCGAGGTCGGCAAAGACCGGAGCGCCTACCGGCTGCGCGTGCCGCCCAAGGAAGCAATCGTCCCCTACCACGGCGCCTTTTGGATACACCCGGAGACCCTGGATCTGATTAAGCTCACCGTGGAAACCGATGAGATCCCGCCGGATCTGCCGGTAGCCGCTATTTCCGATACCGTGGAGTACGCCCGAGTGGCGATCGGTGACAGCCAGTTCCTGTTGCCGAAAGCAGCCGAGTTTCTGTTGATCGGATCGGAAGGCGAGAAAAGCCGGAACATCACCCAGTTCGAATCGTGCCGCCAGTACCGCGCCGAATCGAAGCTGATCTTCGACGGACACGCCGTCGAGAGTCAGCCGCAGACTACAGACTCCCCGGCGGCGGGAATCACCCTGCCCTCGCGAACCATCATTGAATTAGCGCTGGATTCGTCGATCAATCCCGAAGAGGCCGCCGTAGGAGGCGAGGTCAGGGCGCTGGTAGCCAGGCCGCTGAAGGATGGCAACAGGCTGCTGGTGCCCGCCGGAACCGCCGTCACCGGCAGGCTCACCAGGCTCGATCGCGAGGATCTGCCCTTCCCGCACTACGTAGTGGCATTCGAGTTTCATACTCTGGCCACCCAGGGCGGTCCGCTTACCTTCTCCGCAACGATGGTGGACGCCGAGGGCAAGGGCGTGATGCGCGTCCAGAAACGGTTCATGCCGGCGTTCGATAAGCGCCGCCGGGCCCCGGCCATGTCCATCCTTGTGCGTGAGCAGCAGAACGGCCAGGGCGTGATTCACTGGGACGCGCGGCAGGGGCAAATGCCGAAGAACCTTCGTATGAAGTGGGAAATCCACTGACGCTGCGTGAAATGCCCCAGCGATTGGGGTGTGGCCCCCCGGAGCCGCGTGTAACTTACTCATTCTTTGCCCATTCGACGCTGGCATCTGACATGCACTCTTTCCAGCCGCCGGATTCCGAATCTCGAGGAAAACGGCAGGAAGGGGGAGTGAGAATGCTTCGGCTATTCGTCCTCACCACCGGTTTCGCGTTGGCCGCCGGCGCCGCCGAGATGACAGCTCAGGCCGCCCGGGGCAAGGAAATCTTCTTCGACGCATCCAAGAAAACGCAGTGTGCCACATGTCATCAGTTGGAGGGTAAAGGAACCGCAATCGGCCCTGATCTGACTAAGATCGCCCGGCTCAGCCCAAAGGCGATCTCTGTCGCGATTCTGGCCAGCCGCACGGTTTATGCCAAGGAGGTGGAGCTGCGGGTCCGCAAAAAATTCCCCGCCATGATCGCCACCGAGACCGGCGAGTCGGTGAAACTCTTCGATCTCAGCAAGATGCCGCCGGAGGAAATGACCCTGGAGAAGGTTTCCATTCACGCCATAAAGGATAACGCCACATGGCGCCATCCGCCGGAGTCTACCGGCTATAACAGCGATCAGCTCGCCGATGTGATCGCCTATATCCGGAACGTCTCCTTCGGCGACACGAAAGGCGTCCAGGCTTCAGAAGTGAAGTAACTGCTACTGCGCCTGAACAGGATACGCGCCCGCCGGTGTATCCTCCACACGCAGCAGCATCGTGTTGCGGTAGGCTGAGCGCACTGCGTCCGGAAACGTAAGAAGTGCTTCCTCCACCTGCGTCCGGATCTGTGCCACGGCTTCGGGAAAGTCCGGAGCCTCATCGTAGCTTTCTTCCGGATCGGATTCCATATCGTAGAGCTCGGGCCGGGCTAGCGGCAGATTCACCCGCGCCGGTCCGGGCGTCCACGGAGGCAGGTTGTAACGCGACAGGTGCAGTTTCTTATTCCCCACCCGCGCGCACTGCAGTTGCCACGACTCAAAGTAGAGAAACGGCGGCCGCCGCACCTCGTCCGTCTCCCCGTTCAGCACCGGCCAGATGTCCACTCCGTCCAGGGGCAAGCCCGGCCGTGATACGCCGCCCAGACGCGCCGCCGTAGGCATCAGGTCCATCATCGTCGCCATGGAAGAGATCACGCGCCCGGCTGGGATGCTGCCATTCATCCGGACGATGAACGGCACGCGCATTCCTCCTTCGAAGGTCTCGCCCTTGCGTCCCCGCAGAGTGCCCTTGCTGCCCTGATACCAAGGGCCGTTATCGCTGGTGAATACCACCATCGTGTTGCCATCCAACCCTTGCTCACCTACCGCCCGCAGAATCTGCCCCACGCTCCAGTCCAGTTCCTCCACGTTGTCGCCGTAAGGGCCAAAGCGCGACTTTCCCCGAAATTGCCGTCCCGCCAGCAGCGGGATGTGCGGCGTGGTGTGCGCCAGATAGAGAAAGAAGGGATTCTCCGTGTTGCGCCCTATAAAGTTAACCGCTTCTTCCGTAAACGTCTGAGTCAGCGATTCCAACCGCGGCTCGGTGGTCAGCACCTCTTCCCCGCGCATCAGCCGCAGAGGCAACATGTCGTGGCTGTAAGGCAGTCCGAGGAACTCGTCGAAACCGCGGCTCACCGGCAGATACTGCGCCCGGTCGCCGACATGCCACTTGCCGACACAGGCGGTCCGGTACCCGCCGCTTCGCAGCATCTGTGGCATCGTCGTTTCGGTCTCCGGAATGCCGCGCGTGTCGTTCGGGAACAGCACCGAGGGAATGTTCATTCGCACCGGGTAGCGCCCCGTCAGCAACGCCGCCCGGGAGGGCGAACAAAGTGAGCTGGCCGCGTAAAAATTCGTGAATCTTGCGCCCTCGGCCGCCATCCGGTCGATATTCGGCGTGCGGATCCGGGAACCCTGACATCCCAGGTCGCCATAACCCAGGTCATCGGCCAGAATCACGATGATGTTCGGCGGACGGCTCTGCGCGCGCGCGGTTGAAAACGCGCCGCCCATCGCCGCGCCGAGGAAATGACGCCGGTTCAAAATGCGAACCCCCCAACGTGTCCGTCGATTGGATACGCGGGAATCATACCACGTTCCAGCGCCGGACGCGTGAAGTACTACAGGAGATCGTCAAGAACGGCTAAGGCATTTCCGTTGTTGCCCAAATCCCTCCCTCGGCGCATAATCAAACTGTCTTACGGAAGCAAGCGCTTCCAAGAGCACGAGACGTTGACACCTCCGTATTAAGCCATTTCGCCCGGGAGCCGCCACCCACGGCCATGCTCCCGGGTGTTTTTCTTTCACGTGGCTCGCTCTAAGGCTCGTACATCGTGGGCATGCGGAACGTCCGGTACCGCGGCAACGCCGCCCGCAGCGCGTACACCAGATTACCGGCGCCATCGTACTCCACTGAGAGGCTGGATCCATCCGGCAGCCAGCCAAGCTCGAAGTGGTAGTTCCCACTCGAGAGCTTCTGCGCCGACCCGAGCGCAAAGGAGTATCCGCCGAGATCGATATTCAGAATCAGTGAGGCTGCGCGCCCCGCCTCATCAATGGCGATCACCTGTCCCCGGCTGTTTGCCTCCGGGTTCACCGTGCGGTGGTAGTTGCCATTGTCGAAAACGATGATCGTCGAGTCGTCCAGGAACCGGGCGTCGTGCTGGTGTGAGAACCACGGGAATTCGTCATCACCAGCATAGGTGAAGTCGCCGTCTTTGCCCAGCCGCCAGATCACGTTGCCGCTGCCTGTGCCGTTGTTGAAATCGATCTTGATCAGCCAATCCTGGTGGCGCATCGAAAAGATCAGGTTTCCATCCGGAGTAAGTTGAACGGAATTGCCATGTAGCCAGTCATTGGCGTCCTGTGTGAGGTAGAGCGGCGGACACGCGCCCCGGCCGCAGGTTTCGTTCAGCGTGGCAACCCGCCGCACATCCATGTGGTCAAAGCCATCCCACACCCACACCACCTGCAGATTCACGTCCAGCACCAGGATGGTGTCTGAAAGGACGTTGACGGATCCCTCGCCCTGCACATCCGCCATCATCTGCTCCGACGATGCAAGGACCAGCATTCTACCGTCCGGCAGGCCGAACGCTTCGTGATGGAAGCCACTGACCGGCCGCCTTCCTAACTCGATAAGCTGCTCATTCACGCGCGCCGCATTGGTCTCGCGCAGCGTCATCCCCACCAGATCGAATTCGCGGACACGCTGCCCCGATTGATCGAGCCCTGGCGCCTGGATGATCCCGAAGAAGCGGCCGCCCTGCCCCGCCCGCGTGGAGAACGTGAGTTCGCGCGGATAAAACCACACCAGATTGCCTTGAAGATCGGAGGCGAGCGTGGGAGCGGCCAACGGGCTCGAAAAGAGGATGCCGGCAGAGGCGGCTGGCGGGGCTTGCAGCACGGTCATCTCCAGCAGGCCCTCAGGCGCTTCCAGGGTCTTGAAGCGGATCTCCTCGCCCAATTGGGATTTATTCTCCGACATCACCACCTGCCGCGCCGCATACTCGGTTTGCGCACGCATCCCCGCCAGGTAAAAATTCATGCTGCGTCCGGGCGTGCATGGCTTGGCCGGCGTTGATTGCACTGTGCCCTCCGGCGAGCGGAATTCCACGCGCATGGCGCCGCCAGCCGCGCATCCGGGCGCCGAATAGAGGAACACCAGCGGGTGCAACGTGCCGCTCACCACCGGCGTGTTCGCCGTAACTCTCGTACTTATCAGATAGGGAAGGGCTGCCACCGCCGTATCACCCGTCTGTAAGTTGCGGGCGGACACCTCGATCTCGTAAGCGCCTTCAGATTCCGAAGCCGTCCACTCCAGCGTCCGGTCCGGACCATAATCGAGAATGGTGCGGAACTCCTCGCCCGCGCGCCGCGCCCGGAAACGGTACCAGACGCCGTCACCCGGCGCGTTTGCTGTGAACGCGACGATTTCGCCCACGGAAGCTGGTGATGGTTGGGATGGTGTGACCGACAGATCAAAAGATCCGAAGACCGCGATGGGGGCCAGGCATCCGAAGACGAGAATACGCAAACAACTACTCGGCTTCATGCTAAAGGGTTAGACGCCGCCGTGATAGGACTGGTTACCTAGTACTCTTGGGGAACGTCCTTATTCACCATCGATTCGCGGCTACATCACTCCCCGGACTCTTACCGCCACGGCCGCCAGCACCTTCAGATTCTCTTCCGGATCCATGGCGGAAACCACGAAAGCCACGTTCTGCCCGCTTTCAAACCCCGCGGCTGACAACCCCAGCACCTTCGCCGAATAGAGCGGGATTCCATCGGCGCGCATCTTCGCCGCCAAAACACCGACGGCGGGGAAGGATCCCGCATTTTTCTTCGGTGTGACGATCACCGAAACCCGGCGCCCTTCCCGTTCGTAAACGAAGTGCTGAAACCGCTTCCCTCCACTGCGGCAGAAATGGCGCTCACGCAGGTCGTAGCCGGCCGGCATCGAAGCGGAGACGCGCTCAGCCAGGTCTTTATACTCGGGATCGATCGGCCGGAACAGTTCGCCGAACGCCGGCTTCTTTCTTTCCAGTGTGCAATGCACATGGTCACCGGCGCCGGCGCCCAGGACCGCCAGAATCTGCTGTTGCGCTGGTTTCCACACGACGGCCCAACCGGCGACCGTGATCGCCGCCACGGCGATCGCCGCGGCTGCAAGAGAAAATCGCAATCCCCACGGCGCCGCTGCCCGCGCCGCGCCAATCCGCGCCCTCACCCGCGTCTCCAACCCTAGGGGAGGCGGCTCGGCCGACACGGCGACGCTCAGACGGCGCTTCAACGCGCGAATCGATTCCACGCGGCTGAAACACTCTTTGCAGCCCTCCACATGCGTCAGTACCGCCGCATGCTCATCACCAGCCAATTCCGAATCCGCAAAGGCGTTGAGCAGCGGGCTTGCTTCCTGGCAGTTCATCTTTTTCATGCGGGCTGTCTCACCGGATTGCATCAGCATACTCCGGTCCCCGCAAGTGGAATCAACCCTGACCGCCGATTTATTCCGGATCGGTGAATATTTTTCGCGGGAATAAGCGTCCGTGCCCCGCGCATTCCAAGGGCGGAGAGATCGTTCATGAAACTCTGGCCGGAGTATCGGATGGAGGCGCTGGGCCTGGGCCTTTTCATGGTGTCGGCGTGCGCGTTTGGCGCTTTGCCGGGCCACCCCGCCTCGCCCCTCAAGCAGGCGCTTCCCGATCCGTTCACCCGCCGGGCGCTTGGCGGCGCCGCCATGGGCCTGACGGCCCTTGCCATCTTCCATTCGCCATTCGGTAAACGTTCCGGCGCCCATCTGAATCCGTCCGTCACGCTCACCTTCCTGCGCCTTGGCAAGATCGCCCCGGCCGGCTGGGGGCGAAGGAAAGGGGGGAAATGCCCAGGAACGCGACAACTCTACCAGACGATGCTCTCGGCTTTGAAGCCGGAGCCACCATTCCGGATCCGGATGGTCATAGGATTCAGCTCGTTTTCACGCGTAACGGAATCAGAGAAGGAAAATGATCCACAAACTTTCAATCATTGTTGTATTGTCCGCGCTTCCAGGCTTCGCCCAGCGGCATGAATTGGGCCTGCTGCTGGGCGGCATCAAACCGGCCAGCCGGACCCTGCAAATCACGCCGCCGGGAAAAGGTGATTTTGACGCCGGCATGACCCTGTACGCCAACTATGGCATCCGCATCGCCGGATCAAACGAAAGCCCCACCGCACTCTATTTTGAGATCCCGTTCACCGCCACTCCGCAGCATAAGATCACTTCGGCCAGTCAGCTCATCACGCGCGATGTGGCCACGCTGTTCATCACGCCGGGGTTCCGCGTGAAATTCGCTCCGGGAAAACGAGTGGCGCCCTACCTGGCCGCCGGCGCCGGTTACGGGTTGTTCGAACATAGCACCCTGCGCGCCGATGGCCAGCCAAACGGAGCGCCACGTACTCTTGGCCGCGCCGCTTTCAACTTTGGAGGCGGCGTGGATTTGCACTTGTGGCGCTGGGTGGCGGTGCGCGGCGAGTTGCGGGACTTCATCAGCGGCAGCCCCAACTTCAACGTGCCGGTACAGGGCAGCGTTCAGCACAGCGTTCTGTTCGCCGGCGGGTTCAGTTTACGATTCTGACGCCGGGCGGGAATAAGCGGACCAGCGGCGGGGATGAACGGCCAAGACTTCTATGTCGAGAAGCGGTTCCCAATCGTTTACAGTTGCGATGAGCGCGGCGGTGAGGGCCTTGGCGGCACTCGCCGGCGGCTACGTCATCGACAACGTGATCTATGCCGGCAATACACTCCCGGCGGTGCGGAGGGAGGAGGCGCCGGACAAGGGCGTGGCGGTGGTCGGCATCCACACACCCGAGTTCGACCACGAGGCCCAGCCGGCGAACGTGGCCCGGCGCGTGAAGGAATTCGGCATCGCCTACCCTGTACTTCCCGACCCTGATCAGCTAAACTGTCGCCGCTGGAAACAGCAATTCTGGCCCGCGGTTTACCTGGTCGACAGGAAGGGCATGATCCGCTACCGCTGGGATGGCGAGATGAATTTCTCCAACCTGGACGGCGAGCGGAAGATGACAAAACTGATCGAACAGTTGTTACAGGAGAGCCTGTGAGTACGCCAGATACTAAGCTCGCGGACTTCGAAGCGGCCGCGCTGCCGCACTTGGACGACCTGTACCGTACGGCGTCCGCCATGGTGGGAAATCGGGCCGAGGCCGAAGACCTTGTCCAGGAGGCCTACCTCGAGGCATGGAAATCGTTCCACCGGTTCGCTCTGGGCACCAACTGCCGTGCCTGGATGTTCAAGATCCTCATTCATCGCGTGCATCATTACCGGCGCAAATGGTACCGCTGGTACAGCAAGGCGGAGAGCGAGGACCTGATCATCGACCGCCTGACGCACGAGGATCCGATTCCCGAAAACGTGCGGGACGAAGATCTGCTGCTGGCGCTGAGCCACATTCCCGATATGTTCCGCGAGATCGTGATGCTGGCCGATGTGCAGGAATTTTCTTACAAGGAGATTGCCTCGATGCTGGAAATACCCGTAGGCACTGTGATGTCGCGGCTTAGCCGCGGGAGAAAGCACCTGCGAGAGGAGTTAGTCCGCGTAGCGCCCGGCTTCGCTTCCCGTTTAGTGGAGCCAACGCCCGGGCAGCGCGCCGAGGCGCACGGAGGTAAGGGGTGAACGTGGTACAGGCAATTCGGGGGTGCAACCGCGTTCAGCCGCTGCTGGACAGCTACATCAGCAATGAACTGCTGGTGGAAACCAATTATGAGATCCTGCGGCATCTGGGCGAATGTGAGGAGTGCGTATCCATCCTCAACGGCAGAACCGAGGCGCGGCATCTGCTGCGGCGGGCCGCCTCGACTGTTACCGCGCCACCGGAACTGGAGGTGCGCGTGCGCAGGAGCCTGCGCGGAGTAACCGCCATCTCCCGCCGCACGCGGCCGAATTGGCACATGCTGGCAGCGATTGCAGCCGGGTTGGCCGTGTTGGCGGTGGCGGGACTGGGCGATTTCGGCAGTGACCCGGCGCTGCGCTTGGGCTGGGGCAACCACATGTATTGCACCCTGGCCGGGCACTCGCTGGAGCATACGCCCACAGAAGAGGTGATGGCGGCAAAGCTCGGTGCTGAGTATGGGGACCTTCTCGACGTGGTGCGCACCCGGATGACGGACTACCGCCTTCGGCAAGCTCATCGCTGCATCACCGAAGGGCATAAGTTCGCGCACCTCACCTTACAGAAAGAGGCGGTTCTGATGTCGGTCTCCGTGCTGGTGCGTCCGGGCGGAATGAGCCTCCCACAGCGCCGGGGCATGCGCGCTTCGGTGATGCAGGGCGTCGAGGTGGCCGGATTCGAGGCCGGTAACTACCTGGTGTTCATCAGTTCCAACCAGGACCGCGCGGGTAACCTGCGGGCGGCGGCGATGCTGGAGCCCGCCATCCGCGAAACGCTCAGGACACGAAGCGCGGGTCTGCTGCGCCGCTGACTTATCCTTTCCACAGCCTCCCCAACGCGCCCGCCGAGCCGCCCACGGGATCCGACTGCGGAAACGGCAGACTCCTCATCCGCTGCACGGCCTTCTCATCCGGCGCCGCCCGGCACAAATCCCAGTCCTGATCCGGCGGGTAGGCGCCGACAACGAGAAAATCGGAGGTGGCGCTGAGGCGGCAATGCCCGGTCCCTGCCGGCAGCAGCGCCACGTCGCCCGCGCGCACGATGATCTCGCTGCCATTTTCCCCGCCCAGCAACAGCTTCGCCTCGCCGCGGGCAAAGCCGAGCACCTCGTGCGCGGTCGAATGATAGTGATGAAAAGGGTAGACGCCGTTGCGCCACTGCGGCGGCCAGCCGTTGCGCCGGAAGGTGGCTTCCAGAATCGAAGCCGCGTCGCCCGATTTCGCGCTCAGCACGCCGCGGTAGAGCAGCACCGGCAGCCGCTCATTGTTCGGCATCCATCCGTTGCGCTTCAGCAGCAGGGTCTCGGGTTCGTTTCCCCCGGCGGCGCCTCCCGGAAGCGCTAATTCAAGGCTGGCAAACAGCGCGGTGAATCGCCTGCGGTCAAGAAAGTTCACGGCAGCTTAATTATACGCCGGCGCCCTGAACAAACGCCGCAATGAGCTAACCTGATTTCGTGGATCCCCTGTTTGAGCCAGGAGTGGCGCTGGTGCATGCCCGGGCAGACGAGGCCTCGGCCCTGGCCCTCAGCACGTTCCTGCGCGGCGGCATGCGGGTGAATGCCGCCCTGGAGTCGACCGGTGAGGGAACCCTGGTGGACGCCTTCGAGCGGGCCCTTTCCTGCGACTTCGTGCTGGTGCTGCTGTCTCCCCACGCCGTGGCGCGCCGCGGATCCGGACAGCAGTGGGAACGGGCGATGGCGGAAGCCACTGATCTTGGCGCCCGGATCGCTGTCTTCCCCCTGGCCGATTGCGTACCCCCGGGAGTGCTCCGGCAGTGTCCCTGGCTCAATCATCGCCGCCTGGTGAAACGCTGGCTGCTCGGCAAGGACTTGCGGGCGGTTCCGGTGGATTCCGGACTTGAGCCCATATTCTGCCTCGCGGCGGACCAGCCTGGCGTGGCGCCTCTGCCCGCCGGTTCACCACTGGTCAGCCGGTTTGTGGAAGCAGGCCGGAATGACTTTGAGGCGGTGGTGGCGCTCGATTGCGCGGGCCGCTCGCCGGAGAACCTGGTATCGGAGATCCTGCTTGGGCTGGGGGTAACGGCTGAGAGCTGGCACACGGCGAATCTCGAACGGGCAGCGGAATTGCTGGCTCCCAGGCGCGTGCTGCTGGCGCTGGACCGGCTGGAATTCGTGGACCTGGTGATGCCGATGCTGGGGCCGTGGTGTTCGCTGGTCTATGCGCCGCCAGCCGAAAGGGCGATCGCAGACCCGGTGGAAGTGGCGGCGGAACTCCGCAGGCACTCGCAGGCGGCCCTGCAGTGGGCCGAGGCCGCCTTCCAGTTGGCCGCCCCCACGGCGTGGGAACTGGCGCGGGAGATTGGCGCTCTCTCACTGCGTTTGTTGGTGCGGGAAAGGCGGAACGCCGAAGCACTGCGCTGGGCCGATTGCCTGCTGGAAGAAGCGAGGCTGAGGATGGATCGCGATCTCGCGGTGGAAGCGGCCAGAGAGAAGGCCTGGATCCTAGACTATTGGCGCCAGCCGGGCGAGTTCCCTTCCATTGCCGAGCCACCCGGCGAACAATTGAGCCTGTTCGGATAAAAGGCGCGCCGCTACGGCAGCCGCCGGAACGTGTACATCCTGCTCATCCCCGTCTCGCTGCCGACAGAGCTGATGGGCAAAACGCCGTACTCACCCGGCGGCAGCGGGCTGGTGGTCACCACGCGGTAGTGATTGTCGCCGATCTTTTCCAGGCCAAAGGCCACCGCGCCGCGCGCCAACGTTTCATTCTTGCCCGCCGGCTTCACCTGAAACTCGCGCTTGCCCTTTTCCCCTTTCATCGGGATCAGCAGATAGTCGTTCACGGAAACACCCTGCGGTGGGACGATGATGGTCTCGTTCTCCGCCGCCACCATGTTCCTGCTGTTGACGCCCTGCAGGCTGCCTTTCAGGTCCTTCTTGACGATGCCCGCGCTGACGAAGTTGCGCATGCTGCCGGTGCTCTTCCAGTCAACGGTCTCCGATAACAGTTCCAGCCATTCATCGCCTTTTCTGTAGTACACCCCGGCCGAAGCGGGCAGGCTGGATTGCGCGCTTCTGCCACCGGAGGGCGCGGCTTCCTTGCCGGAGACCTTTGACAGCATGGCCGCGATCACTTTTTCGGAAACGCCGGCGGTCTTCAGCGCGATCAGTTGATCGGCGCCCAGCGTATAGGTGCCGGGCTGCTGCCGTATGACGTTGAGAATCAGCTCCTCGCTCATCCCGGATTGCACAAGCTTGACCACGGACTCGTTGGTGAGAACATCCTGCGCAAGCAGAATGCCGAAAGCGAACAATGTAAGCATCCTCATCGCAGTATCCATTGTAGCGGGTAGCGGCTATAGTACACTGCCTCCATGCTTTGGCGGGGACCGTGTGATGGAGGAACATCTGGCATGGGCCACAAAATACTTGGGGCGCTGACGCTTGCCGCGGCGCTCGTTTTCGCGCAGGAGGGAGTGACCGAACGCCACGAAATGGTTCCGGTTCGCGACGGCGCGCGGCTTTCCACATATCTTTACCTTCCGCCGGGCCCCGGACCCTGGCCTGTGCTTTATGAGCAGCGCTACGCGAACCTGCGCGGCGAGGGACAGCGGAAGCGCTACGCGAAGCTGGCTTCGGCGGGCTATGTGGTGGCTGCGCAGAACTTCCGCGGCACCCATCTTTCCGAGGGCGTCTACATGGGATACCGCGGCCTGGGGTTCGGCGAACTTCGCGACGGCTATGACTCGGTGGAATGGCTGGCAAAGCAGCCCTGGTCCACGGGCAAGGTTGGCACCTTTGGCGGATCCCAGGCCGGTTATGCGCAGAACTTCCTGGCCGTCACGCGCCCGCCCCACTTAGTCGCGCAATATATCATCGACGGCGGCCTGAGTCTCTTTCATCTCGGTTACCGCCGCGGCGGAGTCACCCGCATTGAGCGATTCAAACAGAGCATGATGCTGGACGCGCGTGACCCGGCCCAGGGCCGGCGCCACCTGGAGGACCAGATCGCGCATCCCGACTACGACGACTACTGGAAGCTGGAGGATTGCTTCCCGCACTTCGGCAAGATGAACGTGCCGGCCTTCATCATCGCCAGTTGGTTTGATTTTATGAGCCGGGGGTCCATCGACAGTTATATCGGACGTCAGCACCAGGGCGGGCCGCAGGCGCGTGGAAGGCAGTGGCTGCTGATCGGGCCGTGGCTGCATGGCGGGCAGAAGAACAATACGAAGGTGGCGGAACTGCAGTTTCCCGATAACGCGGCCTTTGACATGGATGCGCATATCATCCAGTGGTTCGATTTCCATTTGAAGGGCAAGAAGAACGGGATCGACAAGGCCCCCCGTGTGCGCTACTACACCACGGGCGAAAATGCTTGGCGCGACGCCGCGGATTGGCCGCCTCCCGCGCGCGCCGCCGATTACTATCTGCAAGCCGGGGGCGGGTTGGCGGCGTCAGTTCCCGCGGACGGCTCCCATACCGAATTCAGTTCCGATCCGCGGCATCCGGCGCCCGTGAAAGGCCGGGCGGAACCGACCGCGCGCGACGCCCGCGAATTCGAATCACATCCGGACGTGCGCACCTTCACGAGCGCCCCGCTGACGTCGCCGGTGGAATGGACAGGCGACGTGCGGACGGAAATCCATCTTTCCTCGTCGGCGCCCGACACCGATATCCTGGTGCGCATCAACGATGTCTATCCCGACGGCCGCTCCATCCTGCTGGTGGACAGCATTCAGCGCGCCCGCTACCGCGACAGTTTTGAGAAGCCGTCGCTGCTGAAACCAGGCCAGGTGTACAAAATGGCGTGGAACGTGGGCTGGATGAGCCATGTCTTCGCCCCCGGCCACAGGATTCGCGTGACCATCAGCAGCACCGCGGCCGATTACTTTGAGCCGAATCCGCAGACGGGCGACACGCCCACTTTCGATGGCCCCAGGCGCTTTGCCGTGGCGCGCAACCGGATTCATCACAGCCCCGGGCATGCCTCGAAGGTGATCGCGCCGGTCCGCTAGCAGGCATTGTTGTTACGCGGCCACTTTGAGGGAGCCGGAGTACCAGAGGGCCGCCGGGTGCGGCCCTCCGTCCAATTTCTCCTGACACGGGACGCAGTAGCGGGCCCACGGAATGGCGTGGAGCCGCTTGGCCTTGATTGCCTCTCCGCAGCCCTCGCAGACGCCGTATTCTCCGTCGTCCATCCGCGCAAGCGCGGATCTGACGTCCCGCAGCAGCCGCGAGTCGCGATCGAGGGCCAGCACCGCCATCTCGCGGTCCACCGCCAGGATCGATTGTTCCAGTTCCTCGGCAGTTTGTTCGATCGTAATAAGATTTCGTTTCAGCAGCGCCCTCGATAGTTCCTTTTCCTTCTCCTGCAGCGCGCTTCTGTATCCGTTGAGTGTAGGTTTGATCATAAGGTTCTCCTTGGGCTACTGAAAGGAGTCCGGAGGCCTGTGGAAGCCCGGCGCTGCGCGCTCAATACGCGTTCCAGCGCGCGGGCGGCCCGGTCGGTGGCCGAGTCGATCGCGGCGTACGCATTCTCCTGCCGGTCGCGAATCATCACCGGAGGATGGAACCCGGCGTCCACCCGGATGTCACAGCATGTATCGATCCCGCCGCGAGGGCCGTTCACATCGGTCAGCCGCACCGAGATATTGCGAATCCGCGGCGCAAATCGGCCTAACGCGAATCGAACTCGTCTGTGTACATGGCGGCCCATCTCCGGGGTCAGATCGATGCCGTGCGAACTCAGCCGCAGCTTCATTCCGGAACTCCTTTCAGGAAGATCGGTCTCACAACCTCAGAATACGGACCTTTCATTCTTCCGGCAAATAGATACTTTCGTATCGACACATCGCAGAAACCGATGTATTGTTGAAAGATGGAATGGCTCAATTACCACCATCTGCAGTACTTCTGGACGGTCGCCAAAGAGGGAAGTATTGCCCGCGCGTGCGAGAAACTGCGCCTTGCGCAGCCAACGATCAGTGGCCAGTTGCGCGTGCTTGAGGATACCCTTGGGGAGAAGCTTTTTGCCAAGTCGGGCCGCGGCCTTGTTCTGACCGAGGTCGGCCAGGTTGTCTACCGCTACGCCGACGAAATCTTCGGCCTCGGGCGCGAACTGCAGGACGTTCTGAAGGGACGCCCGCGGGGACGCCCACTCCGCCTGATAGTCGGAGTTTCCGACATGGTTCCGAAGCTGATCGCCCACCGGGTCCTGCAACCTGCGCTGTCGATGGCAGAGCCGGTTCAACTGATTTGTGAGGAGGATTCACCGGAGCGGCTGATGTCCGAACTCGCTGAGCACCGGCTGGACATTGTGCTTTCCGACATCCCGGTGAGCTCCATCATCCGGGTGAAAGCGTTCAACCACCTGTTGGGATCCTGCGGGGTGAAGTTGTTTGGAGCCCACACGCTCGCCTCGCGGTACCGCCGCGACTTTCCCGCCAGTCTTGACGGAGCGCCGCTGCTTCTTCCCATCGAGGGGTCCAGCATGAGGCGTTCTCTGGAGCAGTGGCTGGATTCCCACCAGGTCCGCCCCAGGATTGTTGGCGAGTTCAAAGACAGCGCACTGATGAAGGCGTTCGGACAAGCCGGCGCGGGAATGTTTGCGGCGCCAGATGCCATTGAGAAGGAGGTTTGCGAGCACTATCGCGTCGAAGCAGTGGGAACGGTCGACTCTGTGACGGAACGCTTCTACGCGATTTCCGTGGAACGGAAGCTGAAACATCCCGCGGTGGTCACGATTTCAGAGGCCGCGCGCGGGACGCTCTTCGCGTGAGTCTCATCGGCTTTCGCGATGGATCACCGACAAAACATCTATTAGACAGAAGTCGTATCTCATCTTACTGTGATGGTTAGAGGCATCAGAAGTGATGCCGAAGAAAGGAAACCATGACGGAAGACAAAACGAATCCCGGCCCCGAATCCCTGCGCCAGGAGATCGAGAAGAGGGCCTACACCTACTGGGAACAGGCAGGCAGGCCCGAAGGAGCGGATCAGGCACACTGGTTCCGCGCGGAGACCGAGTTGCTTTCGAGCAGCGAGGAGGCGCAGCCGGAGGTAAGTCCTGAAGACCTGCTTCACGCCCACGGCGTAGGAGGCGAACCGCTCTAGCGCACGCAATAGAGCGCGTTGCGTCCCCGCAGGAGCAGTTCCCCGTTTAGCACCACTGGACTCGCGATGAAAAACTCATCGGGGAAACTGTTTGTGGCCACCACTTCCATCGTCTCGCCCCACTTCAGCACGACAACGTCTCCATTTTCGGCCGCCAGGTACACCTTATCGCCCGCCAGCACCGGCGAGGCCTTGAAGTTATACGGCTTCGGCAAACGGACCTGGCGGTAAAACGCCTCCCCGCTGGCCGCGTTGAGCAGGCTGACCATACCGCTGTCGGTGAGCAGGAAGAGTTTGCCGTCTTTTAGAATCGGCGATGGAGTGTAGGAGTTACCGCGATTGTTCTGCCAGATCACGGCATCGGTGCCGGTGAGGTCGCCCGTGCGGCCCAGCTTGATCGCCAACAGATTCGGATCGCGGAATCCGCTCATCACATAGACAACGCCGTTGGCGTGTACGGGGATGGGAATGGTGTTGGCGCCCAGCCCCGCACACTCCCAGATCAGTTCGCCGGTCTTGAAATCATAGGAACGCACCTTCCTGGGCGCCGCCACCACCACCTGCTTTTTTCCCTGATGTTCCAGAATCAACGGCTCGGCCCAGTTGCTGATTTCATCGCGGTCCTTGCGCCACAGTTCCTTGCCGGTGTTCTTATCCAGCGCCAGCAGGAAAGAGTCGCTCTCCTGGTCAAACAGCACGAAGAGTGAATCGCCGCCAAGCACCGGGGCGACACCTTCGCCGAAGGCGTTGCGCATGTGCATCTTGACGCCCGGGTCCTTCTGCCAGACCAGCTTACCGTCGAAGTCATAGGCATAGATGCCGCGTGAACCAAACGAGACATAGACCCGTTTGCCATCGGTGATGGGAGAGTTCGAGGCGAAACTGCCGTACTGTTGGTGGTAACCCTCGTGTGGAACGGCGGTTCTCGCTTCCCTGCGCCAGATCACCTTCCCGTTCCTGCGGTCAATGCACATCAGCTCCAGCTTGTGCTCCACCTGCGCGCCGGAGCCGCCACCAAATCCGCCGCGCCGGGCTCCACCTTTTTTGGCGGGTGGCTCGGCGGGCGCTGCAGCCGCGGGCGCGGTGCCCGACGGAATCGCCGTGGTAACAAAGATACGGTCCCCCCAGACGACGGGAGTGGAATGGCCTCGCCCGGGAATTTCCACTTTCCACCGGACATTCTTTTCCGTGAATTCAACCGGGGCGGCGGATCGCGCGATGCCGTCGCCGGCAGGACCACGCCAATGCGGCCAGTTGTTTTCCGTAGCGTCCGCCGCCAGTGCAGCGGAAGAAATCGTCAGCAGGACGGGCAGGATCCTCATATGCTTCGTATGATAGCAGCCACATCCGGCAAGCCTGGCTGAAGCGATTATCGGTTGCGCTTCGTCCGAAAGTTCTCCGCTTCGCGCGCGGAGATAGGCTTTGCCTTGACACGGGATTAGTGCTATACATGGAATTGCCGCAGTTGAAGCGGCGATCTGCGTGTTAACTCTGCCTGCCTGAGAAGTTCGGCCAAAGTTTAGCTCGCCAGTGATTTCAGTGGAACGGTTGCCCCCAGGGCAATTCAAAGGATGTTTTCAAGATGACCAATATTTTCGTAGGAAACCTTTCCTACCAGACGACCGAGAGCGAACTCGAGGGCGCGTTTGCCGAGTTTGGCGCTGTGGAGCGCGTGAGCGTTGTGCGTGACCGTGACACCGGTCAACCGCGCGGCTTCGCATTCGTTGAAATGACGAATGCAAATGAAGCCGCCAATGCGATCAACGCAATGAATGGCCGGGAGATGAACGGCCGCGCTCTCAATGTCAACGAAGCACGGCCCAGAGAGGAACGGCGTGGTGGTGGCGGCGGCGGCTTCGGCGGCGGCAGAAGTGGTGGTGGTTACGGCGGTGGCAGCGGTGGCGGCGGTGGCCGGCGCCGGGAACCCCGCTGGTAACAGCAGTCCGGATTTGAGCAAGACGCGGCGGCGGTCCTTCGGGATTGCCGCCGCGTTTCGCTTTTGAGGTCAGGCTAACAGCCGCCGCAGGAATGCAATATTGCGGGCCGTGGCGCTCACACACTGCTCCGCACTCGAGTGCCGGGTTTCAAAGACGAACCATCCGTCGTAGCCGGTCTGCTTCAAGGCCTGGATTGCGGCGGTCCAGTTCACGCGCCCGGGTTCCTCCAGCAACCGGTCTTCGTTCTTGCAGTGCACCTGGCAGATCCCGGCTTTGCCCAGCGTGCGAATGCCGGTCAGGCTCTGGCCCGTGTGGCCGTAGAATTCCGTGTTGTCCAGGTCAAAGTAGGTCTTGACGGCCGGGCTACCCACAAGGCCCGCGAGCTTCGCATCGTCGGCCGGGCTGAGCGACGTCTCCAGGCCGAGGATAACGCCAGCGCTTTGGGCAGCGGGCGACACTTTCCGCAGCATCGCCACCACCGGCCCGAAGGATGATTCCTCGTCCATGCGCGGACAATTGTCGCGGAAGGCGGCCACCAGAATCACCCGCGCGCCCAATGCCTCGGCCGCCGCGATCGACCTGCGCAACGACTGCTCGCCCGGCGTCGTCTGCCGCAGCGAAACACCCTTTTCCCATACGCCGGACAGCGACGGGATGGCGATGCCCGCATCCGCGGCAGCGCGCCGGTAGGCCAGCATGGTGTCGCGATCCCACAGCGTCTGCCCCTGGTAGTGAATCTGCAGTTCGACACCGGACAGGCCCGGGATTCGCCGCGCGAGAGCAAACACGGCGGCGCCGGTTTCCCGCATGCTGGCCTGGCGGTGGGCGAAGCGCGGTGGGGTGGCCGCCCGCGCCATGGAGGCGGCGGCGCTGAGCAGGAGTGTGCGGCGGGGAAGGCGTTGCGCGGTGGTCACGCCGCTCATTGTACGCCACGGAGTAATTAAACAACGGGCCCGATTCCGCCGATAAGAAGACAAACGGAGGAATAAGGAATGTTTCGACTGGCGGCCGTCGCCCTGCTGTCGGTGTGTCTGCTCCCTGGCGCAACCGCGCCAAAACCCGGCAAATCGTCCAAATGGAAGAAGATCGCCTCGGTGGTGACTGGTAACACCAGGAAGGGCCAGGTCATCCGGTTCGCCTTTGGCTTTGCCGCCACCGCGGGCACGCTGGCGTTTCGCCCGGCGGCCGGACCTGTTCCCTTTGCCGCGCCCAGGGGCCCGGTGATCACCGCCGGTAACACCCGGTTTGGCTGCGCGGGCTGCGCCGGGCCGGATTGGTCCAAAGGGAAACCGTAACAGCAAACTGCTATACTCGGCCTGCTCCACGCGGGCATGAAGGATCTTACCCAGGGCTCCATCACCGGCCACCTGCTCCATCTCTCGGCGTTTCTCGCCGTCAGCATGGTTTTTCAAACCCTCTATCTGCTGGTGGACCTCTATTTCGTCTCAAGCTTGGGAAAGGAAGCGATCGCCGGTGTCAGCCTCTCCGGCAACGTGATGCTCATCATCGTCGCTCTCACCCAGACGCTCGGCGTCGGCACCACCAGCCTCATCGCGCAGGCGGCCGGCCGGCGGGATCGCTCTGACGCGCAACTTGTTTTCAACCAGTCCCTGGTGCTGTCGGCAATCACCGGAGCGCTCGTAGTCGCTCTTGGCATGTCCCTGAGGCTGCCCTACTGCCGCGCCATGAGCGCCGACGAGGGGACGCTGCGTGAGGGCGCCGCCTACCTCCTGTGGTTCATCCCCTCGCTGGGGATGCAATTCGCGCTGGTGTCCATGGGTTCGGCGCTGCGGGGTACGGGGATCGTGAAACCCACCATGGCAGTGCAGGTGCTGACGGTGATACTCAACGTGATCCTGGCGCCGGTGTTGATCGCCGGGTGGGGAACAGGCCGGCCGCTGGGAGTAGCCGGTGCAGCACTGGCAACCCTGATCTCGGTCACCGTGGGCGTGCTGGCGCTCACGTTCTACTTCCGGCAATTGGAGTCCTTCGTAGGCTTCGAGCGCAATCTCTGGCGCCCGCGGCCGCGGGTCTGGAAACGGATCGCGGCAATCGGCCTGCCTGCGGGCGGTGAGTTCGCCGTCCTCGCGATCTACTCGGCAACGGTCTATTGGCTGGTTCGGGGCTTCGGTGCGGGAGCGCAAGCCGGCTACGGCGTGGGAATGCGCGTGATGCAGTCTCTGTTCCTGCCGGTGCTGGCGATCAGTTTCGCCGCCTCCCCACTGGCCGGACAGAACTTCGGCGCCAAACTGGGAGCCCGGGTGCGGCAGACGTTTCAATCGGCGGCCATTCTGGCAACCCTGCTGATGGCGGCGGTCACCATGCTTTGCCAGTTCTCGCCCGAAGGATCCATCCGCCTGTTTTCGTCCGAGGATCCGGTGGTGGCCTACGGCGCCGAGTATCTGCGTATCATGTCATGGGGGTTTGTGGGATCCGGGCTGGTATTCACCAGTTCGGGAATTTTCCAGGCGTTGGGAAACACCTGGCCTTCCCTGGCATCCTCAGTGAGTCGCCTGGTTCTCTTCGCACTCCCAGCGGTTTGGCTTTCCGGTGGCTCCGGCTTTGCGCCACGCCAGCTGTGGTACCTTTCGGTCACTGCCGGCTTGCTGCAAGCCGCACTGAACGTGTTGCTGTTGCGCCGGGAGTTGCGAAGAAAACTCGATTTCCTACTTGCGGCGCAGGAAGGCCATCAATAGCCCGGCGCCCGCCACCAGTCCGAACGTGGCCGGCTCCGGCGTTTCCGCATCGGCGGTTACCGCAGCCACAAACATGCGCTGCTGGCCATCGCTGCCGTCATCGGTGAACCGGATCAGGTCGATCGTCTTGGTGGACCAGTCCGAAGGCAGGTTCACGATCAGCGCATCCAACACCACGCTGCCGCTATTGAACCAGTTGATCGTGCCGTTCTCACCGGGATTCACCGGATTCGTCCCGTTGATTGTATTGGTTGAGGCAAGGTCGTAGTCACGCAGGTCGGAGCCCGGTGTCAGATTTACGGTGAACACGGAACTGTCGCTGGCATGGATGCTCAGCGAAGCGGGCAGCGGGTCGGCGGAATTGCTCATCACCAGGCCGATCAGGGCATACAGCCGCGTCACCCCTGAGAGATTCACCGGCACGGCCATCTCCGGAAACTCATCGCCCGTCGTAAGCGCGTTCCAGTAGTTTTGCGATCCGGGAGGCGCGATCTCGAATGTGATGCCGGAATTCGTCACCAGCCCGCTCGGGTATGCGGCATCCAGGGTCTGCAGGTCGTCGTTGACCGCGCCGGAAATGTCCAGCGTGATCTGCGCTGCGAACGTGCTGGTGGCCAGTGCGGTGGCGACTAATAGTAGTTTCTTCATGGTACTTGGATTGTCCCTCCAGTACGAATAGTAAAGGCCAGTCAGGGTACAATCCATCAGCAGTTTGTATTACATTCGCCTTAAGAAACGGACGCGTAGGGTCGGAATTCACCCTAACCCGCTTGCACTACCGCGCCGGAAACGGCCGCGCCTGCACCGCCTCCAGCACCGTGGGATTTTCGCGCCGCAGACGCAGCGACATCTCCTTGGCGGCTGCGGCCTTTTCTTCCTCGCCCATGCGAAAGTAGACCTGCGCGAGCATCACCCAGGGCTGGGCGTTGCGTGGATCGAGGCGCGCGGCTTCCTGCAGTTCGGCTACCGCCTCGGCCAGATTGCCGGTGTTCATCCGCACGCGGGCCAGCGCGACGCGCGCAGGTGAATACTCCGGCCGTATCGCCAGCGCCTTCTCAAGCGGCGCGCGGGCCTCCTCGAATTGGCCCTGCCGCACCAGAAGGTCGCCGTAAAAGAAGAAGGGCTCCTCGTAGCGTGGATCCAGTTCCATCGCCTTTCGCAAGTGGCCGATCGCTTCTTCCACCGCACCCTTCTTCTGCAGGTGAAAGGCGTGTTCGAAGCGGGCGCGGGCGGAATCCGGGAACCGGCGGACGGCTTCTTCGGCCAGCCTCGCCGCCGAGTCCAGATCTCCTGCATCCTGATAGGCCTTGATCGCGAGGAAATAGAGATTGTGTTCTGCTGGCGCCAGTTTGAGGGCCTGTTCGGCGATGACGGCAGCTTCGGCAAAGTAGCGCCCCTTGCTGTATTCCACGCTCAGGACCTGCATCAGCTTGAGATTACCGGGCTGCAGGGCCAACGCCGTTCGCCATGCACGGATGGAATCCTCGCGCCGCTCCAGCTTCTGATAATTCAACCCCTGCAGAAATCGCGCCTGGTAACTCCGGGGATTCACCTTCACTGCGCGTTCCAGAAATGTGGCGGCCTGGTCCGCCCGGCCTGCGCGGTGCAGATAGAAGGCCAGGTTGAACAACGATGGAAAGTGGCCGGGGTCGGCTTTCAGCGCCGCGGCCCACAGTCTTTCGGCTTCCTCACCGCGGCTGGCCTGCGCGGCGGCGGCAGCCTGTTCAGAAAGCGCATCCGGCCCCACCTGAAGAGCAAGCGCCAGAGCAGCCGCCAGAATCATGGCTGCGTGCCCTCTTTCAGGCGAACAAGACGGTTGGCCGCTCCGCCGGGGAAACTCTCCTTCGCGCCGGAAGGCCAAAGGACATGGATACGGTCAACCTTGTCCGATGCGGCCAGGCCGAAGTGCAGACGGCGGTCACTTTGCGAAAGGAAGCTCGATTGGCTCAGTACGGGCAGCGTCTGCTTCGCCCCGCCAGCCTCGACGGTGACGATGGCGCCGATGGCGGAGCGGTTGGACTTTGTGCCCTCCAACAACACCTGCAGCCAGTGATCGGCGCTTTTCAGATCGTTGCGCAGAAGCGAGGGCGGCTCGCCCATGTTCATCACCAGAACATCGATGTCGCCGTCGTTATCATGGTCGCCAAACGCCGCTCCACGGCTTGAGTGACGATCGGAAACGCCAGGGCCGGCCAGGGCGCTGACATCTTCGAACTTCCCGTTGCCGAGGTTGCGATAGACCAGCCGGGGCTGCCGGTAGGTTTCAGCGCGCTGAGCCTTTTCCAGTTCCGGATACACGTGTCCGTTTACCTGGAAGACATCCTGCCACCCGTCGTTATCCAGATCCACAAAGGCCACGCCCCAGCCGACATACTGCGGGTTCACGGCCATGCCGGCGGCCATCACCAGATCCTCGAAGATCCCCATGCCGGTGTTGCGGTAGAGGTTCGGATGGTCGCCGGCGAAGTTGGTCTTCACCAGGTCCAACAGGCCGTCGCGGTTGTAGTCGCCAACGCCCACGCCCATGCCGCCCTGTTCGAACCCATGCTCATTGAAGGCCACGCCGGCTTCGGTACCGATTTCGCGAAAGGCGCCGTTCCGGCCGTTGCGGAAGAAGACGCTGGGCGTGGAATCGCTGGCGAAGTAGATGTCGGTATAGGCGTCGCCGTTGAGGTCGGCAGCCACGGGCGTGAATGCATAGACGCCCTGGGCGGCGGCGATGCCGGCGGCTTTTGTGACGTCTTCGAATGTCGCGTCCCCGCGATTGTGATAAAGCGTGGCTTTTCCGAAGGGCAATCCGCGCGGGCCGCAGAACACAGGCATGCCCTTCCACTCGCAGTTTGACGTTTTGCCGGGCAGCGGCGTGGTGGCGGGGTCGAACTGCTGATAACTGGTGACAAACAGATCAAGCCGTCCGTCGCGGTCGTAGTCCAGGAAGGTGCAGCCGGAACTCCACTCCTTCGCCGGGCCGGTGAGGCCAGCGGCGGCGGCAATGTCGGCAAAGCGTCCCTTCCCGTCATTGCGAAACAGGGCGTTCGGCCCCCAGTAGGTCACGTAGAGATCGTCATCGCCGTCGTTGTCGAAGTCGCCGGCGCAGACGCCATTGCCCCAACCTGCCTTGTCGATACCGGCCTCCCGCGAGACATCGGTAAACATGCCCTTGCCGTTGTTGCGATACAGCAGGTTGGTGGGCGGTGGCGCCTTTGCGAATCCTTCCAGGCGCGACGAATTGACAAGGAAGATGTCCAGCCATCCGTCGTTGTCGTAGTCGAGAAAAGCGACGCCGGTGCCATTGGCCTCAATGATGTACTTCTTGCTGGCGGGATTGCCGACGATAACCGGCGCGGTGAGTCCGGAAACCGCCGCCACATCGCGAAACGAACCTGAGAACGGACGTCCGGAAGCAGCGGGCCGGGCCGCGGCGGGCGCGTTGCGCGTGGCAACCCCCTGCGCGAAAAGCGCCGAAGCGAGCAGCCAGAAGTGCAGCAGGGCGGCCATCATTCGGTCCGGTTCAAAGAGGTGATGCGGAAGAAGGGCTTGTCCTTTTCCGCCGGATCCTGCACAAACTCTTCGGAGGTACGGGATGGGTCCCAGCCGCGCCACAGCCAGATCATCTCCTCAGCCATCTCCACATTGCCACCGTTGCGCGAGTGAGTGCCGTTGCCCCACGACATGCGGAAGTCGTAACCCTTGAGTTTCAGGGAATTGACCAGGGCCAGGTTTGTGGCGGGCCAGGATCCGTGATCGTTTTCCAGATCGCCGAAGCCATCCTGCATCCAGATGCGCAGGTTCTTGCGCGGGGACTTGCGAATCAGGTAGGGAAAGATGTGTCCGCCATCCTTTTGTGTGAGTCCGTCGGATTCGCGGCGCGGCCACTGGATGGACGTAAAGCTTCCGATCCGCAGCAGGATGCGGCTGAACTCGGCCGTTCGCCACCAACCGGCGTTGAGCGCGCAGATGGCTCCGGACGAATCGCCGGCAATCGCGCGGGAATAGCCGTCCTTACGCAGGTTGTAGGTCTTGCCCACCTCTGGCAGAATTTCTTCGAGGACGTAGCGGGCGAAGCGGTCATCCACGGAATCGTACTGGATGCTGCGCCAGCGCCGCCCGTCTTTTAATCCGGGCGAGACCAGCACCTGGATGATCACCGGAATCTTTTTCTCATGCGTCAGGTTGTCCCAGACATTCAGCGCGCGGGATCCCGAATCACGGTTGATGTGGACTTCGCCATCGGTCCAGAACATGACGGCGGCCGGGGTGTTGGCGTTGTAGCCGGCCGGGGCATAGACCCAATAGTCGGCCACCATGCCTTCATAGACCGCACTGGTGTGCGTGCGTTTTTCGCTCAGTTTTCCTTGTGGCACGCCCGGCTTCAGATAGTGATACTCGCTGTAGGCCATCAGATCGGTGCGGCCGCCGAACGGTTTGCCGTCCACCAGATAGTGGAAGTTGTGAGTGCGGGAAGTGGGAAGTTTCGTGACGGCGAACCAGCGGTTGGCAGCGCCCTTCATCTTCGCCATTCCCGGTCCCGGCGCGCCGTTCAGCATCAGTTTCGGTTCGGAGGCGCTTTCGGTGACGAACAGGAAGTCAGGACCATGGGCCAGAAAAGCCGCACCCTTGAGGATGTCTTCGTTTTTCAGCACGCCTTCCACCGCGGGGGCGAGTTTCGCGGGGTTCTTGCGGGCCAGGGCGAAGACGTCCGGCGCGGACTGGGCGCACAGCAGCGGCGCCAGCGTGAGCAGCAGAGTGAATCGTTTCATGCGGGGAAACTCCAGAGTGAACCCCATATTATCGCAGGATCGCCCTGCTCTCATTGTCCCGCTGAATGTGCATAATGGATTGATCGATAAAATCTCCTCCGCACGCGGAGGCAAGAACCTGGAGGTTCGTGAAATGGCTGGAAAGTTCGAAGTGAAGACTGTGAGCAACGGCGAATTCATGTTCAACCTGATCGCCAGTAACGGGCAGAAGATTCTCACCAGTGAGACATACAAGCAGAAGGCCAGCGCGTTGAACGGGATCGAGTCTGTGAAGAAGAACGCGCTGCTGGCTGAGCGGTTCGAATCGAAGGTGGCGGCGAACGGGCAGTTTTATTTCGTCCTGAAGGCGGGCAATCACGAAATCATCGGCCGCAGCGAAATGTACAAGACCGAAGACGGGCGCGACAACGGGATCGAGTCTGTAAAGAACCACGCTCCGGAGGCGGAGATCGTGGAGGTGGCGGGGGCCTAGCTTACGTCCAAAGCCGGCGTTCCCCCGTATATAGCAGTGAGGGGAGCGCCGGATGAGCACCGATAACAGAAAAAGGGCGATTGTGATTGGCGGGAGCATGGCCGGCCTGATGGCCGCGCGCGTGCTCTCATCGCGGTTTGACGAGGTCACCGTTGTGGAGAGGGACCGGTTCCCGGAGGACGTTAAGAACCGGGCCGGGGCGCCGCAAGGCCAGCATGTCCACGTGCTGTTGATTCAGGGCAGGAGAATCCTGGAACGGCTGTTCCCCGGGTTCGAAGAGGAGTTGTGCCGCGGCGGGGCGGTGGTTTTCGATTCCGGCGCGGACTTCAAGTGGCTCACGCCCGGAGGCTGGGCGCCGCGCTTCCCGTGCAACCTGCCCCTTTTTGCCGCCAGCCGGGCGCTCATCGAGTGGGTGGTGCGGCGGCGTGTAATGGCGCAGCCGAATGTGCGCGTGATTCAGGGAGTGGACGTCAGCGGAGTCACCTGTGCCCCCGGCGGGGGGGTAAGTGGAATCAATCTGCGTTACCGCTCCGATGGCCACTTGGAACACATCGGCGGGGCGATGGTGGCCGACGGGAGCGGGCGCGGGTCGAAGATGCCGGAGTGGCTGGAGGCTGTTGGGTATGGCCGTCCTGCCGAGACGAAGGTTGACGGGCATTTGGCATACGCCAGCCGCACTTTCCGGAGGACCGCCGGGGCCGATTGGCGGGCCGCCTATTCGCAGGCCGCGCCGCCCGAGAACAACCGGACCGGACTCGTATTTCCGATCGAGGGGGACCGTTGGCTGGTGACTCTGGCGGGAGGAGGAGGCGATCACCCGCCGACGGATGAAGAAGGCTTCCGGGCATTTGCCCGTTCGCTGCCGAATCCGGAAATCGGGGCGATTGTGGAGTCAGCCGAAGCGTTGACGCCCATTGTGGCCAACCGCGGGACCCACAACCGGATGCGGCACTATGAGCGGCTTCGTTTGCCGGACGGCCTGGCGGTGTTGGGCGATGCGTTCTGCGCCTTTAATCCCGTGTACGGACAGGGCATGAGCACCGCGGCGCTTGGCGCCGAGCTCCTGGGACATTGCCTGGACAGGCGGGCATTGGCGGGATTTCACATCAACCTTGCCAGGCGATTGAAGACGGCTTGGATGTTCGCCACCAGCGAGGACATGCGCTATCCGGGGGCGGAAGGAGGTCAGGCGGGCTGGAGGCTACGGATGATGCATGCTTACATAGACCGTGTGATCGCCGCTTCCACTGGCGACCGGAACGTGCGGCTGAAACTGCTGCAGGTGACGCACCTGCTGGAGGAGCCTGGAATTCTCTTCACGCCGCCAGTGGCCTGGAAGGCTTTTGCTGCCCGTCCCCGGACGCTTGCCCGGGGACAGGCTAAGCAGCCAGCCTCTTTCGATAAGATCGAGGCTAGGACCGGTTGCGCCGGATAAGTCCCGCGGCAAGGAGACCTATTCCAGCCAGAACGAAAGTGGAAGGCTCAGGCACGCCTGGATCGCCCGGCGTATCGCTGGTGGAGGTGATGAAGTCGATGGCCAGATCGCCCGCCGACGCCGGTTCAATGAGCAGTTGAACGGCCCGGACGGCGTTAAAATCGGTGGCGCCACCTACGGAGAGAGCGGTGGAAAAAAGCAGATCCACGGTGCTGGGACCGGAAGCCGGCGAAAAGGCCCATTCGTGATAGGAGCCCGGAACATCGGTGTAGAGCCGGAGCGTCATGCTGAAGCCGAGATCGGCGTCGATGATCGCCATGCGGATGCGGTCACTCAGGCCGCCATCGGTGAAATCGACGGTGGTGGTGAAACCGGGGTTATCGAGGGTGAAATCAGCGCCGCCGTCCCAGATGAACTCGACGGCTGCCGTCGTCATTGCGTCCGTGTTGAGCTGAAAGGCGCCGGGAAGACTGACCGAATCCACCGCCGCCACGGCCTGACCGATGCCGCTGGTGCGGCTGAGAATGATTGTCCTTGTGCCGCCAACGGCGTCCGCGCCGGTAGCGACGTTGCCCGGGAGGTTCGCCGCAGACGGGGCACCTGCCGAGATGGTAAGACTTTGGGCCGTGCTGAAACTATCGATTGTGACTGCGCTTGCCGCGGAAAAAGAGGCGGCGGCGCAGACAACTAGAGCAAGACTCCGATTGAGCATGGTTCCTCCGAACAAATGCGGTGTGCGCCCCCCCGGAAGAGGACACCACGGATACCCCTATTGAACCACAGATACGGGTACGGAGTACAGGATTTTATGAAGGAATCGTAGGACGAAAGCTGTAGTACTAGGAGGGGAAAAGACTGGGGGGAAGCCGGGAGGTGGATCGGCTGCCCCCTTTTTGGGTGAACTCAGGCTAACGGTTACGGCGCCACAGCCCGGCCAGAACGAGGCCAGCTCCGGCGAGCGCGAAGGTGGACGGCTCGGGAACCGGATCGTTGGTGGGCGTGCCAAAGGTTTCAAGGAAGTCGATGGCGATGTCGCCCGCGGTGGGCGTATTGATCGACATCTCGACAGCGGTGATGGCGCTGAACCCAGAGGCTCCGCCGATGGAGGTGGCGGTGGCGAAGAACAGATCCTGGGTGCTCGGACCGGGCGCCGGATTCACGATCCACTGATGATAGGCGCCGGGCACGGTGGTGTAGGCGCGAAGGGTGATGGTGAAGCCGAGGTCAGCGGACAGGATGCCAAGCCGTACGCGGTTGCTCGATCCTGCATCGGTGAAATCGACACCTGCGAAGCCGGGGGCGTCGAGGGTCGTATTGCCGCCACCGTCCCAGACCAACGAGAGGTTGGCGGTTGTGGAAGTGTCGGAGTTGAGTTGCAGGGCGCCGAGCAGGCTGACGGCATTGACCAGGCCATCGGTGCTGCCGATACCAGCCGAGCGCTCGAGGGTCATTCCTCGCGTACCACCGAGGGAGTTGGCTCCAGTGGCGACGTTGTTGCTCACCGTAACAGGCGTAACGCCGCCGGCAGCGATCTGCAAAGTTTGAAGAGTGTTGAAATTGTCAATGGTGACAGCGCTGGCCAATGTGATGCTCGCGAGCGAGAGCACAGCGGACGCTGCGAATTTGTGGATCATACATCCTCCGCAATGATGGTTAAAGACCCCCCGGAAAGGGGAGATTGGTACACCAGCCCTAATTGAATCACAACTTTCGAAAAATAGGTACCTTTTTCTCATTGGTACAGGTAAAAAAGTCTCAGTTGGGGGGATTGACACACTCAAAAAGCGCCTTGGGAGGGCTGATTATCGATAAAATTCGCGACTCGGCGTGGATGACACTCGCGTTTCGGCGGCGTCGCCTTTGGCGCTATACTGAAAACTGGAGTACCCGCATCGTTGGCGCCGCAATGCGGACAGCCGGGCGGGCAGAAAGTCGGGCGAATGAATTCCAAAGCCTTCCGTTGGTTCCTGGCGCTGGCCTTGTGCACGGTGCCGCAAGCCCTGCCGCAAAGCGCTTCGAACGGCCAGAAGGTGGACAAAGCCTCGGCCTACTACAACTTCGCGATGGGCCATCTCTACGCTGAACTGGCGCAGGCCTACAACAATCGCGGCGAATACGTGGACAAGGCGATCGAGCATTACCGGCTGGCGCTGAAGGCCGATCCCAACGCCTCGCAAATCGCTGAGGAACTTGCCGAACTCTACATCCAGGCGAACAAGCTGCGCGACGCCGTCACCGAAACGGAAGAGGCGCTGAAGGCGAATCCCGACGATCTGAACATGCGCCGGCTGTTGGCGCGGATTTACACGCGTCTGATCGGGGACACGCAGCAGAACCGCGTCAACGAGGAGTACCTGAAGAAGGCGATCGAGCAGTACGAGAAGATTGCCGCCAAGACGCCCAAAGACTCCGGCACGTGGCTGATGCTGGGCCGCCTCTACAAGGTTTCCCAGAACTCGCCGGAATCGGAGAAGGCTTTCAAGAAGGCTCTGGAGATTGATCCGGAGAATGAGGAAGTTCTTACCGGCCTCGCCATGGTGTACGCCGACGTGGGCGACACCAAGAGCGCGGCCGATTTGCTGAAGAAGGCGAGCGACAAGAATCCCTCGGTGCGCACGCTGGCCGCCCTTGCCGCCGCCTATGAGCAGTTGCGCGATCACGCCAACGCGGCCGCGGCGTTGCGCAAGGCCCTGGAGATTGCGCCCCAGAATCCGGAAATCAAGCGCGGCCTGGCGCAGAACCTGCTCTTCGCGGACCAATATGATGAAGCGCTCAAGCTGTTCCAGGAGATTGTGGCCGAAGAGCCGAAGGATGCCCTGGCCTGGATGCGCATCTCGCAGATCTATCGCCAGAAGCAGGATTTCGTGAAGGCGCACGAGGCGTCCAACAAGGCCCATGACGCTGACCCGAACAACCTGGAGATCCGGTTCAATGAAGTAAGCCTGCTTGAAGCCGAAGGTAAGTTCAACGAAGCGATCGACGGTATGCAGAGCCTGCTGGCTTCCACCTCCAAGCGCAACTACAACCCGGGTGAACGCGGCAACCGGGCCATCCTTCTGGAGCGGCTGGGTTACATGCAGCGTACGGCTGAGCGGTATGACGACGCGGTGGCCACCTTCCGCCAGATCGCGCAACTGGACGAGGATCAGGGCGCGCGGGCTTCGGTCCATGTGATTGAAACCTACCGTCAGGCGCGCAAGGTGGACAAAGCCTTCGAAGAGGCCCAGGCGGCGCGGCAGAAGTATCCCAAGGACCGCACCGTCGGCTCCATGTACGCTTTCATCGCCGCTGACGCCGGCAAGGCCGCCGATGCCGAACGCGTGGGCCGTGAGCTGTTGAACGAGAAGAAAGATCGCGAAGGCTGGATCTCGGTGGCTCAGATCTATGAGCGGACCAAAAACTACGCGGAGATGGCCAAGGCGCTGGACGAAGCGGAGAAGCTGTCAAAGGACCAGGACGAGAAGGAAGGCGTCTTCTTCATGCGCGGCGCGATGTACGAGAAGATGAAGAAATTCGACGCCGCCGAAGGCGAGTTCCGTAAGGTTCTGGCCTCCAATCCGAAGAACGTTTCAGCATTGAACTACCTTGGCTACATGCTGGCCGACCGCAATGTCCGCCTGAAGGAAGCGCACGAGCTGATCCGCCAGGCGGTGGACAAAGAGCCGGACAACGGGGCGTATCTGGACAGCCTCGGCTGGGTGCTGTACCGCATGAACCGGTTGAGCGAAGCCGAGGATTATCTGAAGAAAGCCGTCGCCCGCACGGGCAAGGATCCCACGGTGCATGATCATCTGGGCGATGTTTACTTCAAGCAGGGCAAGCTGAAGGAAGCGATCACGCATTGGCAGCGCTCGGTGGCGGAATGGGAAGCCTCTCCGGCCAGCGAATTGGACCGCAACGAACTGGCAAAGGTTCAGAAGAAACTGGACAACGCCAAGGTGAAACTGGCGCGCGAAGAGCGTAAGTAGGCCGGAAACAAACCGGCCATGTTGACGACCCGATCGCGGTGGGCGCTGTGTATCCTGCTGCTACTGGGCACCACCATCAATTACCTGGACCGCCAGACGCTGAGCCTGATGGCTCCGCTGATGCGCGAAGAACTGGGGCTGAACAACGAAAAGCTGGGCCTGCTGTTCTCATTTTTCTACTACGCCTATACGGTGGCGCAATTTGCGGCCGGGGGCCTGGTGGACCGTTCCAACCTTCGATGGGCGTACGGGGGCGCGGTATTGCTGTGGTCCCTGGTGGGGCTGATGACGGCGACGGCGGGCGGGTTTTGGAGCCTGGCTGCGTTCCGGGTGGCGCTGGGCATCACGGAATCGCCGAACTGGCCGGGAGCGCTGAAGATTGTCTCGCGCGCCCTGCCCGCGCAGGAACGACCGTTGGGCAACGGCATCTTCACCAGCGGACAGAGCATCGGGGCATTAACGGCGCCGGTGATCGTGCTCACCATTGCCAACCTATGGGGATGGCGGATGGGGTTTGCGGGGGTCGGCCTGCTGGGGCTGGTGTGGTTCGCGCTGTGGGCATGGTTCACCCGGCGGCCGGAGTTTGCGCCGGTGTGGCCCGCAACGGAGAACGCGTCGGCGCGGGCGGGCTACCTGGAGGTCCTTCGGGAACCGAGGTTCTGGCTGGTGGCGGTGATCACCAGCACAGTGAACCCGATACTCTACTTCAACGTGAACTGGCTGCCCACCTACTTCAATCAGGAGCGCGGAGTGGCGGCGGGCTCACCCGAGATGAAGTGGGTGCTGACGCTGATCTTTCTGGGGCTGGACCTGGGCTACCTGGTGTTCGGCTTCGCCTCACTGAGGGCGCCGCGGCGTCTGGTGTTTGGCGTGGCGACCCTGCTGGTGGCGGTGGCGGCGGGGGTGCCCTGGGCGGCGGAGCGCAACACGCTGCTGGCGCTGCTTACGGTATCGAACTTCGGTTTGGGCATGTGGATGGCGATGTATCTCACCTTTACGCAGGAAGTCTCAAGCCGCGCGGTGTCGACGGCGATGGGGCTGGCGGGCGGAATCGGGTCGTTGGCGGGGGCGTTCCTGATGTGGGTGGTGGGGATGGTGACCGAACGTACGCATTCCTTCGAAGGGCCTTTTGTGGCGATCGCGGTGGCGATCGGATGCGCGTGGGTAGCCGGGATGGCGGCCACGCGCAGGGCTAACGGTTGACCAGAAACGTGGCGACGTGGGTGAAGAAGGCGCGCAGGATGGCGGCCGGCGCGGCGGGGATGGCGGCTTCCAGAAGCGCGTTTTCCATCAGTTTCAACCAGCGGTTGCGGGCTTCGGCGTCGATGGGAAAGGGCGCGTGGCGCATGCGCAGCCGCGGGTGGCCGCGTTCCTCGATGTAGCGCTGCGGACCGCCGAAGCGGAACACGAGAAAGTCGCGCAGCCGCTGTTCGGCCCCCGCCAGATCATGGGCGGGATACATCGGACCGAGGATGTCGTCCGAGGGAATCTGGCGGTAGAAGGCGGCGGTCAGGCGCTCGAATCCATCCTCGCCGATCGCCGCGTAAACCTGATCTTCGCTAAGCTCCACCGGACTTCGATGATAGCAGGAGCTACTTCGCCGCGGACAGATACTCCCACAGCACGGCGCAGGCGGAGGCGGAGACTTCATAGCGCGGCATCACCTGCGACAGCATGATGCCGGCCGGATCCACGCCGGTGCGCAAGGCATTGCAAAAGGATTCGGCGGTGTAGGCGCTGGCCGGACCTCCACGCCGGGGCCGCGCATCGGTAAGGTCGATGGATCGAAGGGGAGAGACCACGGTGGCGCCTTCCTTGGCGCCGGTCCGCGCCGCACCGTGGCAACTGGCGCAGCGCGCCGCCTTGGCATCGATGTTGTCTCTGCCGATGCGCGCCGGAAGGGGCTGGCCGCCATAGTAGAGATGCTCTCCGCTCAGTGGACCGGCAACCGGGGTGGCCGCGGGCCGGGCCGTCAATTCCTCAACGCCTTCCGAACGGCCCGCCATCTGCGCCTTGCCCGCCAGCGCGTTGGCCACCGTCGCGGCCCGCGGTAAGTCGGTGGTGCGCGCCACGTAGGCCGGCACCCCCTCACGCGCCTCAACAAAAAAGACCTGCAGGGAATGGGCGGCTGCCACCGGCGCCTTCTGGCCGAACGCCGCCAGGATCACCGGCAGATCCTGAGGGCGGGAGCGCAGCGCGATCCAACGCTTCGAGGCGCCGAACTTCCTGCGCCAGTTCTCGAGCTTCTGCGGCGTGTCGCGCTCAGGAGTGACGGTAATGGAGACCAGCATGGCATCGGCCTCGGGCGCCAGTTTCCGCTCCACATTGGCATAGAGGCTGGCGAGCAGGGGGCAAGTGGTCTGGCAGTCCATGAACACGAACTGAACGGCGGTGCGGCGGGCGCCGAAAACGGAGCGAAGATTTATCTCCACGCCGTCATGGCGCGTAACCCTGACATCGGGAACGGGCGCCGGATTGTCCACAGGCCCGAAACCATGATCGACGAAAGCCATAGCGGCTCCCGCAAAAGACAACAGGATCGGAATTACTTGTAACATAGGAATCACCTCACAATTACTGCAAACCCGCCACGCGCCACTTCTGCGGCGCCGCGCCGGTCCATACCTGCTCTTCGAGGCGCGATGCGCCCAGGGCGAGCGCCTTCCCGCTGGCCACCACCGTGATGCGGGAGGCTCCATCGGACTGCTTCTCAAACCGGAACTGCTGACTGACAGCGCCGCTGCAGGGGGCCTGCAGGATCGCC
>JANRLE010000024.1:0-13799 GCA_033762895.1 Bryobacteraceae bacterium
AGCACCCAGGAAGGGAAGATGCCGAGGATCAAAGTCGCCAGCGCCGATCCCCACAGCACCACCTGCACGCCCGGCGCGATGGCCGGCAGATCGGCCGTCGTATCGCCTGGCTCGCGGAAATACATCACCACGATAATGCGCAGGTAGTAGTAGGCCGCCACGGCGCTGTTCAACAGCCCGAGCACGGTGAGCCAGATCAGGTTCGCGTCCAGCGCGGCCTTGAACACGTAGAACTTGCCGAAGAATCCGCCGGTCAACGGAATGCCGATCAGCGAGAACAGGAAAATGGTCAGCATCGCCGCCACCACCGGCTGGCGAACGCCGAGGCCGGCCAAATCGTCGGTGTTGACGTAGCGCTCCCCCTGCCGCGAAAAATGTGTCACCACGGCAAAGGCCCCCACGTTCATAAACGCATAGGCCACCATGTAGAACATCACCGCCGCCGTGCCGATCTGCGAATGCGCGGCGATGGCGCACATCACATAGCCGGCGTGGGCGATGGAGCTATAGGCAAGCAGCCGCTTGATATTGGACTGCAGCAGCGCGGCGAAGTTCCCGACGATCATTGTCGCCAGCGCGGAAACGATGATCACGGGCTGCCACCGGTCGGCGATCGGTTCGAACGCCGTCATGTAAACACGGACGAAAATGGCGAAGGCTGCCGCCTTGGGTCCCGCCGAAAGGAACGCGCTCACCGGCGCGGGCGCGCCCTGATACACGTCCGGCGCCCAGACCTGGAACGGCGCGGCGCCCACCTTAAATGCGAACCCGACGAACATCAGCGCCGCCGCCGTGCCCACGATCCCTACCGAAGGAGCGATGTCGCGATTGGCCAGGATGCGCTGGATCTCGGCCAGATTGGTGGTTCCGGTTCCGCCGTATATCCAGGCGATGCCGTAAAGAAGGAAAGCGGTGGCGAACGAGCCCAGCAGGAAGTACTTCAGCGCCGCCTCGTTGTTCCGTTTGTCATCCCGCAGGTAGCCGGCCAGCACGTAGGAGGCGATCGAGGAGATCTCCAGCCCGATAAAGAGCATGATCAGTTCGTTGGCCGATACCATCACACTCTGGCCGGCAATTGAGAACAGAATCAGCGAGTAGTATTCCCCGGAATTGGCATGTTCGCGGTTCAGGTAGGCGAACGAAGCGAGAACGGTGAGGATGCCGACGCTGATGCACAGGTAACGGAAAAAGGTGGCGAATCCGTCCACGATCAGCATGGAACTGAACGCCGTGCCGGGATTGGAGTATGCCACCGCGGCGCCCCACAGCGCGCCAAACAGGCCCACCAGGGCGATGATCCCCAGCCGGCTCTTATTCTCTTCGCCAGTCAGCGGCTCCAGCACCATGATCAACGTCGCAAAGACGGTGAGAATCAGTTCCGGCAGGAACCGCGTCATGTCGGCCGCGGTAGGCATGAAGTTGGTGAGATCAGCGGCCATTGGCGCCCTCCCTCAACTCCACGCGGAATTCCACGCCGGACTTGCTCTGCTCCAGGATGCGCGTGTTGGCCGCGCTGATATAGGGAAGGAAGGTCTTAGTGTACACGCCCATCCAAACCATCAGGATTAGCAGCGGAAGCGCAGCGGCAAGCTCCCGGCCGTTCAGGTCGGGCATGTGATGCTTCAGCTCATCGGTGGCCTCGCCAAAGAAGGTCCGCTGCACCATCCAGAGCATGTAGCCCGCCGAAAGGATCACGCCGATCGCCGCGAAGAACGTCCACCAGATATTCACCAGCGCGGAGCCCTGCAGCACCAGAAATTCGCCGATGAAGTTGTTCAGGGTCGGCAATCCCACGCTGGCCAGCGTGGTGATAACGAACACTGTCGTCAGCAGCGGGGCCGGTGTGGCCACCCCGCCATAGTCCTTGATCTCCAGCGAATGCCGGCGCTCATAGAGAAAGCCCACCAGCATAAAGAGCGCCCCGGTGGAGATGCCGTGATTCAGCATCTGGTAGACCGCCCCATCCAGCCCCTGCTGGTTAAACGAGAACACGCCCAGCACCACGAATCCCAGGTGGCTCACCGAGGAGTAGGCCACCAGCTTTTTCATGTTCGGCTGCACCAGCGCGACCAGCGCGCCGTAGATGATGCCGATGATGGCCAGCGTCACAATCCAGCCCGCGTTCTCGCGAGCCGCGCCCGGGAACATCGGCACACAGAAGCGCACCAGCCCGTAGGTGCCCATCTTCAGCATCACCGAGGCCAGCATGATCGACCCCGCCGTGGGCGCCTCCACGTGCGCATCCGGCAGCCACGTGTGCAGCGGGAATAGCGGCACCTTGATGGCGAAGGCGAAGAAAAATGCCAGGAACAGATAGAACTGCTCGGCCGGGCTGAAGGTCAGCCGTCCGCGCTGGATCAGGTCCATCATGTTCACATAGTCGAACGTGCCGCTCTTGTTGTAGAGGTAGATGATCGCGGCAAGCATCAGAACCGATCCGGCCATCGTATAGAGGAAGAACTTCACGGCCGCGTAGATGCGCCGGTCATGCCCCCACACGCCGATCAGAAAGTACATCGGCACCAGGCACAGTTCCCAGAACACGTAGAACAGGAACAGGTCCATCGATACAAATACGCCGATCAGCCCGAATTCCAGAAGCAGCAGGAAGGCGTGGAACTCCTTCACGCGCTCTCCGATATATTTCCAGGAAACCAGCGTGCAGATGGGCGTCAGCAGAGTGGTGAGAATCACCAGCCACAGGCTCAGCCCGTCAAGAGAAACGTGATAGCGGATCTCCGGAGACTGGATCCACGGCACGTCCGTGACGAACCAGTTCCCGTTGCCCTTTTCAAAGAACGGAATGGTGAGACCCAGCGAGAAGGCAAAGACCACCAGGCCCAGCACCAGCGTGACCAGACGGATAGTGTGATGTTTGTCCTTGGGCAGGAACAGCACCAGCAGGAAGCCGATGAACGGAAGCGCCAGAACCAGGTTCAGCAGATTCATCGCGCGCCTCCCGCCATGCCCATCGCCACCAGCACGGCGACACATCCCAGCGTCACCCATGCGGCGTAACTTCGGATGTTGCCCGATTGGAACAATCGCAGCACGCCGCCCACCGTGCGGGATAGCGTGCCCACTCCGTTTACCGCGCCGTCAATCACACCGGCATCGAAGAAGCGCCATAACACCGATCGCGATCCGTTCACCATCGGGTTCACGATCACCGCATCGTAAGCCTCGTCGACGAAATACTTGTTGTAGACCAGTTTATACAGCCCGCCCAGTGAGCCGGCGATGGAGTCCGGCAAGCCCGGGCTCAGCACGTAGAACAGATAGGCCAGTCCGATTCCGATCGCGCCAGCCGCCACCGAAATCATCACCAGCATGGAGTCATGCCCGCCTTCGGCCAGCGGGAACAGCGGCTCCAGGTAGTGCGGAACCTGGAAGTACCAGCCGCCGCCGACGGAAAGCAGCGCCAGCACCGCCAGCGGCCCCCACATCACAAACGGCGACTCATGCGGATGATGATGATGGCCGCGATACTTGCCCCAGAAGGTCATGAACATCGCCCTTGAGACATAAAATGCCGTCATGCCCGCGGTGACCACGCCCACCCAATACATCCAGGGATGATGATGATGGGCCGCCAGCAGAATCTCGTCTTTCGAATAGAAGCCCGCAAACGGCGGCACACCCGCAATCGCCACCCATGCGCAGGCAAGCACAGTGAACGTGATGGGGATCTTCTTCATCAGCCCGCCCATGTGCCGCATGTCCTGCTCACCTTCAAGCGCATGGATCACGCTGCCGGCGCCGAGGAACAACAGCGCCTTGAAGAACGCGTGCGTCACTACGTGATAGATGCCGGCCGAAAAAGCCCCCACGCCGCAGGCCAGGAACATGTATCCAAGCTGCGACACCGTGGAGTAGGCGAACACCTTCTTAATGTCGAACTGCGTCAGGCCGATGGTGGCCGCCATCACCGCCGTGAGCAACCCCACCACCGCCACCAGATCCATGATGGAGGGCGCGTGCGTGTAGATCACCGCCGAGCGCGCCACCATGTAGACCCCGGCTGTCACCATCGTCGCCGCGTGGATAAGGGCCGACACAGGCGTGGGACCTTCCATCGCATCCGGCAGCCACACATACAGCGGGATCTGGGCGGACTTGCCGGCGGCGCCCACAAACAGCAGCAGCGCGATCCAGGTGAGCCATCCGGCGCTCTGCTCCACCGGCATCGGCGCCACCTTGTCGAACACGATCTTGAAGTCCAGTGACCCGAATTGCGCGAACATGATGAACGCCGCCAGCGTGAAGCCAAAGTCGCCGATGCGGTTCACGATGAACGCCTTTTTCGCCGCATCCCCGGCGCTCTTCTTCAGGATGTAGAAGCCGATGAGCAGGTAGGAGCAGAGCCCCACGCCTTCCCATCCGACGAACATCAGCAGGTAGTTGGCGCCCAGCACCAGCGTGAGCATGAAGAACATGAACAGGTTCAGATAGGCGAAGAAGCGGTAGAATCCGCCTTCATGCGACATGTAGCCGGTGGCGTAAATGTGGATCAGCGCTCCGATGCCCGTCACCACCAGCAGCATCACCGCCGTGAGCCGGTCCACCATCAGATCCACGCCGATGTTCAGCGATCCGCTTTCAATCCAGGTGAAGTAGTGCTCCACGTGCGCGTGTTCGATCGGTCCCAGCGCCTGCAGCGTTTTCAGAACCCACAGAAAGCTGGCCACCACCGATCCCACCGCCACCAGGCTGACCATCATGTTCGGCAGCCTGCGCCCGAACAGGCCGTTGATCAGGAAGCCTAAAAGCGGCAGCGCGGGAATGAGCCAAAGTTGTTGCGAGGCGTGTTCCATTTGTCAGTTTTTCAATGTGCTTATGTCGTCGATGGCCAGCGTCGACCGGTTCTTGAACACGGTCAGTATGATCGCCAGCCCCACCGCGGCCTCCGCGGCTGCCACCACCATGACGAAGAAGGAAAAGATGTGCCCGTCGGTCTGCCCGTGCTGATAGGAGAATGCGATGAGGCTCAGATTGACGGCATTCAGCATCAGTTCGATGGACATGAAGACGGTGATAATATTGCGCCGGAAGAGAAAGCCCGCCACTCCCAGGCCGAACAGGATCGCGCTTAGGATGAGGTACCAGGAAACAGGGACGGAAGCTGGCATGGCGTTTTCAGATCTCCTTGCGCGCCAGCACCACGGCGCCCAGTATCGCGATCAGGATCAGCAGCGAAGTGACTTCGAAAGGCAGCAGGTATTCGGTGAACAGCTTCCGTCCCACAGCCTGCGCCGAGCCGCCCTGGAACGAACCGAACACCACTTCCTTCGTGCCGGGAAGCAGCGTTTGAATAAGGAAGCTGACCACGCCGAGAAAGCCCACCAGGGCCGGGACGCCGAACACCTTGGCGAACTGCGAACGGCTGACGCGCTGCTCTGCCCCGGCGTTCAGCAGCATGATCACGAAGATGAACAGCACCATGATGGCGCCGGCGTAGACAATGATCTGCGCGGCGGCCATGAACTCGGCGCCCAGCAGAAGATAGAGCACCGCCAGCGCGCCCATCACGCCAACCAGCGACAGGGCGCTGGAGATCGGATGAGTCTGCACCACCAGGTTCACCGCGCACAGCACGGCGATCACCGCGAAGACAAAGAAAAGAATCGCATCCATATTAGTACCGCGAGGTCAGTTCCCCAGGGCCACCATCAGGCCCGTCAGCATCAGTTGGACCAGCGCCACGGGGAAGAGAAAAAGCCACGTGAATTTCATCAACTGGTCGTAGCGGAAGCGCGGCAGAGTCCCGCGGATCCAGATGAACACGAACAGAATCGCGCCCGCCTTGGCCGCAAACCAGAACAGTGGCATGATGGCCTCCCGCAGCCACGGCGCCAATACGATGGCGCCCAGCAGCAACAGGCCGATTCCACCAAAGATTACGCCGAAGGCCGGGAACGTGTACTTGTCCCAGGTGCGCGTCTTCAGCGTCTGCAGCGAGTGAAAAAAGAGAGCGCCGGCCGAAAGGAAAAACAGCAGCGGGGCCAGGTAATCGGAGTAAGGCGCGGGGAACGGCGGGTGCCATCCGCCCAGAAACAGGTGCGTCGCCACGGCCGAAATCGTCACCATGTTGCAGTATTCGGCCATGAAGAAGCCGGCGAATGCCATCGAAGAATACTCGGTGTGGAAGCCCGCCACCAGTTCGTTCTCCGCCTCGGGAAGATCGAAGGGCACACGGTTGGTTTCAGCAAAGGCCGCGATGATGAAGATCAGAAACGCCGCGCCCTGCAGCGGGAACAATTGAAACACGTGCCATTTGGGAATGAAGCCGAAGTAAAAGCCGGCCTGCGCGTCCACCAGTTCCCGCATGCTCAGCGTATTGGCCAGCAGCAGCGGGGACACAATCGCCAGCGACATCGGCAGTTCGTAGCTGATCATCTGGGCCGCGCTGCGCAGCCCGCCCAGCAGTGAGTACTTGTTGTTGGAAGCCCATCCGCCCAGCGCCACGCCGTAGACGCCCACCGCCGAGATGGCCAGGATCACCAGAATGCCGATGTTGACGTCGGTGAGTTCCATCGGCGTCGAAAAGCCCAGCGCGGGAATTTCCAGCTTTGTTCCAAACGGAATCACCGAGATCGAAACCAGCGCCAGCGCCACCGCCAGAAATGGCGCAAACAGATAGAAGAACTTGTTGACGTGCGGCGGCAGCACGCCTTCCTTGGTAATCAGCTTGATCACGTCGGCCAGCGGCTGCAGCAGCCCGTGCGGCCCCACCCGGTACGGCCCCACGCGCAACTGGATGTGCGCCAGAACTTTTCGCTCAATCCACTGCAGGTAGGCCAGTGTGGTGAGCAGGACGAAAGCCACCAGCGCGGCCTTCACGATGCTGATGATGATAAACGGCATTCTAGTATTGAGGCTTGTAGAGCGCGCCGGGGTATTCCAGCACGCTGGTCAGCTTTTTCGAGTACCTTCCAAGCGAGCCCGAGGTGAACAGCGTGTTCCCCGCCGATTGGATCAGATCCGGCCGGACCGCCGCCTGCACCCTTCCATTCAACGGGCTGGTCTGCGCCGGCTGCCCCGTTGCGAGAATTGGCAAAGGGATATTATAGCCGCGAACTTCCTTGCGGATTTCATCAAAAACGTTGGCCGGCGACCAGATGCCGAGATTCAGCTTCATCTCCTTGGCGATAAGGCCCATGATCTCCAGGTCCGGCTTGGCTCCCATGGTCCTGGCCGCCGCATGCAGTTTCTGCACCTCGCCGGTTCCGCTGGTCAGGGTCCCGTTCTTTTCGTAAGCGCTCGCGGCCGGCAGCAAAACGTCAGCGCGCATGGCCGTTTCGGTGAGGAACATCTCCTGCACCACCACAAAGGCATTCGACTTCAGTTCGTATCGGGACAGCGGATTGGCCCCCACCACCCACAGCACGTCCAACTCTGCCGCGGCCATCATTTCCGGCAGCGCCATTCCCGGCTCGCTCACCGGTTTGAACCCCGGACCAAGATCCGGCAGCAGGCCCATGTCCACCGCACCCCGGGAATTGGAATAATCCAGCAGGCAGATGAACTTCACCTTCTCCAGGCCCAGCGAATCGGCGAAGCTCACCAGTTTTCGCAGCGTTTCGCCCTTCACCGCCGCGCCAAACAAAACCAGCAGCTCCTTTTCCTTTGAGAGCTGTTCGCGCAGCGATTCGACGCCTTCCATCTCCCGGCCCGCTTCCACCCGGACCTGCGCGGCCGAGTAACTATCCTCGCGCACCGGGCCGCTGGTCACCGTGTAGGTATTCGAGTTGTGATGACGGTGATTGGCCCGTAACTGGAAGGCCAGCAGCGGATGTTCCTGCGCAAGATCGGCGCCCACCACCAGCGATGCTTTCATCAGGTAGGCGTCCTGAACGGAACCGAGCGCATCGCTGCGGCCGGCAAGCGCATCCACCAGCGTCACGATGTCGCCCGAGCGGTGATGGTCGATGTTGTTCGTGCCCAATCCCTGCCGCGCGAATTTCTGCAGGAAGAAATTCTCCTCGTTGGTCGTCCGCGTGGATCCCACCACGCCGAACATACCGCCCTGCGCCTTCACCTCGCTGAACTTTCTGGACACCGCCTCCAGCGCCCGCGCCCAACTCACTTCCTCCAGCTTGCCGTTGACCTTCATCATCGGCGAGGTGATGCGGTCGGGATGTTCCTGGAAGTCGAAGGCATAACGGCCCTTCACGCAGAGGAATTCGCCATTCAGGCCGGAACGGTCGCGATTGTTGCCGCGTACAATCTTCTCATTGCGGACGCCCAGCGTGGTCTTGCAGCCGTCACCGCAGAAGGTGCAGATGGTGCCGACGTGCTTCATCTCCCAGGGCCGCGTCTGATACCGGTAAGTGCCGCTGGTGAGCGCGCCCACCGGACAGATGTCGATACAGGCGCCGCACTCGTCGCATTCCAGGTGATCGCCATGGCTGGGAGCGATCTCGCTGAGCACGCCGCGGTTCACGATCCCCAGCGCGCCCACTCCCATTCCTTCATCGCAGACGCGCACACAGCGGTAGCAGAGAATGCAACGGGGAGCGTCGTAGAACACCACCGGCGACCACTGTTTTTCGTCCACGTGATGCTTGATCTCGCTGTAACGGCTCTCCCCCGCCCCGTAGCGGAACACCATGTCCTGCAGTTCGCACTCGCCGCCCTTGTCGCAAACCGGGCAATCGAGCGGATGGTTGGTAAGCAGAAACTCCAGCGTCGTTTTGCGCGCCTTCACCACCGGGTCGGCCTCGGTGCGCACAACCATGCCCTCGCCTACCGGCAGCGTGCAAGCGGTCTGCAGCTTCGGCATTTTTTCCACTTCCACCAGGCACATGCGGCAGGCGGCCTGCAGCGAATAGCCTTCGTAGTAGCAGAAGGCGGGGATTTCGATGCCGGCCTTCTTTGCCGCCTCAATTACCAGGGTCCCCGGCGCGGCCTGAATCGCGCGCCCGTTGATCGTCAGATTCACGAGGTCAGCCATATTACCTCATCACCACCAGAGGCGAATCGGCCATAGCCGGCACGGCGACCTGGATCTTCGCCAGCTTGGTTTCAAACTCGTCGCGGAACTTCTCCACGATGGAAATCGTTGGCAGCGCCGCCGCGTCGCCCAGCGGGCAGAAGGTCCGGCCGAGCATGTTTTTCGCCAGATCCCCCACCAGGTCGATGTCGCGCGTGGTGCCGATGCCCCGGTCCAACCGTGTGAGGATCTTCTTCAGCCACGTGGTGCCTTCCCGGCAGGGAATGCACCAGCCGCAGCTTTCATGCTGGTAAAAATGCATGATGCGCAGCGCGGCTTTCACCATGTCGGTGGTCTCGTCCATGATCACCACGCCGCCCGAACCGAGCATGGTGCCTGCCTTGGCCATCGAATCATAGTCCATCGTCAGCGGCCAGGCTTCGTCGCCTTTCAGCACCGGGCAGGAGGAGCCGCCCGGGATGAACGCCTTCATCTTGCGTCCTCCGCGGATGCCGCCGCCCACTTCGTTGATCATCTTTTCCACCGGGAAGCCCAGCGGCAGTTCGTACACGCCGCCCTTGTTGATGTGCCCGGTGAGGCAGGTCAGCTTGGTGCCGCCCGCCTTGGGAATCCCCAGATCGGCCCATGCCTTGCCGCCCATTTCGAGAATCGATGGCACGGCGCAGAACGTTTCCACGTTGTTCAAAATGGTGGGGCATTGATACAGGCCGGCCACGGCGGGAAATGGCGGCCGGATGCGTGGCTGACCGCGCTTGCCTTCCAGCGATTCCAGCAGTGCGGATTCCTCGCCGCACTCGTAGGCGCCGGCGCCGGTATGCGTATAGAGATCGAAATCCACACCCTTGCCCTGGATGTTCCGGCCCAGCCAGCCCTTGGCATAAGCCTCATCGATCGCCTTGTCCATGATGTCGATGAGGTAGCGGTACTCGCCGCGAATATAGATGTAGCCCGCCTTGGCCCCCACCGCCAGTCCGGCAATCAGCACGCCTTCGATCAACAGGTGCGGATCGTTTTCGATCAGCACGCGGTCCTTGCAGGTTCCCGGCTCGGACTCGTCCCCATTCACCACGATGTACTTCGGCTTGGGCGATTGCCGGGGCACGAAGCCCCATTTCATCCCGGTGGGAAAACCGGCCCCGCCACGGCCGCGCAGATTCGACGCTTTCACTTCGTCGATGATCTGCTCCTGCGTCATCTCCACAGCCTTCAGAAACGACTGATAGCCGCCATTGGCCAGGTTCGTTTCGATCGACGCCGAATTCGGCAGCCCGAAGCGCCGCGTCAGCACCTTCGTTTCCAGCGGACTCGGTTCGTTAAAAAGCATGGCGGATCACTGAATCCTCTTCAGATCATCAATCAACTTATCCAACTTCTCCGGTGTGACGTGATGATGAAAATCGTAATTAATCTGGATGGCCGGAGCCCAGGAGCAGGCGCCCATGCACTCCACTTCCTCAAGCGAGAACCGGCCGTCGGCCGAAGTCTCCTTGTGCCCCAGGCCCAGCTTCTTGCACGCGTGTTCGTACAACTCCTCGCCGCCCACCAGCAGGCAACTGATGTTGGTGCAGACCTGCACGTGATACTTGCCGCGCGGCTTGCGCCACAGCATGGAGTAGTAGGTCACCACCTCGTCCACCTGCACGGGTGGAATGCCGATGCGCCTGGCCACTTCCAGCACCAGTTCGTGCGTCACGTAGCCGGTTTCATCCTGCGCATACATCAGCATGGGAATCAGCGCGCTCTTGCGCCGCTGGGCCGGATAGCTGGCCAGCAGCTTTTCGAATCTCTTTTCAAGCTCAGGTGAGAAGGTCATGGCGTTTTAGCGATCCGTGTCCCCCAGCACAAAGTCCATGCTGCCCAGTGAGGCGATGGAATCGGCAATGGGCACGCCGGCAAAAATGGTGGAAAGCGATTGCAGATTGGCGAAGCTGGGCGTGCGCATGAACACGCGGTATGGTTTCGCCGTCCCGTCGCTCACCACGTAGTAGCCCAACTCGCCCCGCGGCGACTCCACGGCGGCGTATGCCTCGCCCGCCGGCACACGGAATCCTTCGGTGACGATCTTGAAGTGATAGATGAGCGCCTCCATCTGCGTTTTCATCTTTTCACGGTCGGGCAGAATCACTTTCGGCGAATCGGCCTGCCAGGCGCCTTCGGGCATCCCTTCGTAACATTGGCGGATGATCTTCAGGCTCTGCTTCAGCTCTTCCATCCGCACCAGGTACCGTCCGTAGACATCGTTGGTGGTCTGGGTGGGCACGTCGAAATCGAACTTGTCGTAGCCGGAATAGGGTTTGTCCTTGCGCAGGTCCACCTTCAATCCGGCGCCGCGCAGCATCGGCCCCGTGACGCCCATATCCAGCATGTCGGCCACGCTGATGAAGCCCACGCCCTGCGTGCGGCGCTTGAAAATCGGATTTTCGTTCAGCAGGTTCTCCCACATCTCAATGCGGGACGGCATCACGTCCAGAAACTTCTTGATCCATTGGCGCCAGCCGCGTGGCGCATCCAAAGCCAGCCCGCCGATGCGGAAATAACTGGTCATCATCCGCTGGCCGGAGAAGAACTCAAACAGCCGGAGGATTTCTTCGCGCTCGCGGAAGCAGTAAAAGAACACGCTCATCGCGCCCAGGTCGATGGCGCTGGTGCCCAGCCAGATCAGGTGCGAATTGATGCGGGTGATTTCGGTGAGCATCACGCGCATGTACTGGGCGCGGGCCGGCACTTCCAGCCCCAGCAGCTTTTCCACCGCCAGACAGTAACAGAGGTTGTTGGAGAGGTTGGCCAGGTAATCGACGCGATCAGTCAGCGGCACCACCTGCTGCCACGTCTTCACCTCGCATTCCTTCTCGATGCCCGTGTGCAGGTAGCCGATATCGGCCTGCGCCTTGGTGATGATCTCACCGTCCAGGTTGATCAGAATGCGCAGCACGCCGTGCGTGGAAGGATGCTGCGGACCCATGTTCAGGGTCATCGTGCGGGTGCTGCCGGCGTCCGTGTTCGGAGCCTCCAGGTAGGGCACAACGGGGGTTTCCAGTTCGGCCATGGCTTCTCCTTACTGCTGATCCGCGTAGCTGTACTTGTAGCCGTGCACCGGGTAGTCCTTGCGCAGCGGATGGCCTTTCCAGTGATCCGGCAGCATAATGCGCCGCAGATCGGGGTGATTGTGGAAGGTGACGCCTAACAGGTCAAACACCTCGCGCTCATACCAGTCGGCGCTCTTCCACACCGGGTAGAGCGAATCGATGGCGTAGACGTCCCCTGCCGCTCCCACCTTGCACTTCAGCCGGATCACCAATTTCCGCTCGTAGGAGCGCAGGTGATAGACGACTTCAAAACGCGGCTCGCGCGGATGCCAGTCCACGCACGTCACGCTTGAGAGTTGCTCGAATTTCTGTTCGTCCTTGAAGAATCGCCCAACCTCGACGATTCGCGCCGGATCGATCTCCAGCGTCAATTCGCCCAGATTGAGGTTGCCACCCGTAATGGCGTCGCCGAAGCGGGCGGCCAGCGCCGCTGCTACGGGGTCCTGCTGTAGCGCTTCCGGAAGCATGATTTGTGTTTACTGTCTCTTGTGGGCGGCTTCCACGGATTCTTCCGACCAGTTCAGCACGCCCTTTTTCCAGATGTAGAAAAACCCGGCCAGAATCAATATTAAGAACAGCAGCATTTCCACGAACGCGAACATCTTCAGTTCGCGGAACACCACCGCCCAGGGATACAGGAAGATCGCTTCGATATCGAACAGGATGAACAGCATCGCCACCAGGTAGAACTTCACGCTGAAACGCTCCCTGGCGTTGCCCACCGGCTCCATGCCGCATTCGTAGGGCGAATCCTTCACCCGGTTCTTCACCCTCTTGCCGAGCAGCATGCCCGCCGCCAGCAGTCCGGCCGAGACCAGGATCCCCAACAGCGCCTGAAACAGGATAGGGAAGTAGAGTTCCGCGTTCGATGGTGTTTGCATCTGCTCGAGAGAAAGCCTTAACATTTGACTTTAAAGGACCGCGGGGAGGGGTGTCAAACGTCTCAGCCGCGGTGATCACAACAATCTGCATGGAAATTGTTCTGAACGGCGAAAAGCACCAGGCTCCCCAAGGCTGCACCGTGCTGGAATTGCTCCAGTCCCTGGGCATTGACCCGGCCCGCGTGGCGGTGGAATTGGACGGTGCGATCGCGAGGCGGACGGCCTGGGCGGACACGCGGCTGGCCGCCGGCGCGCGCGTGGAAGTCGTACATTTCGTTGGCGGAGGGTGAGTGCCGCGTGTGCTATTTTACAGGCATGGCGACCAGGACGTTGGTGACGCCTGACGAATACCTGCACATGGTGTTCGACGGGCCGGACCGCGAATTCGTGGATGGGGAGGTGGTAGAACGGGGCATGCCCACCTATTCGCATGGGCAATATCAAACGCGAGTGGTGGAGATCTTCTACGAGTTGAGGAAATCCCATCCGCTCTTCGCCGTTACCGAAGTACGCCACCAGCTCCACGGCAACCTATTCCGCATTCCGGATGTCGCCATCCATTTCGGAAAAAGGCCCAGCGAGCAGATTCCGTCCACGCCGCCTTTTGCCGTTGTGGAAATCATCTCCCCGGACGACCGCTACACCAACATCGTCCGCAAGCTTCGCGAATACGCCGAATGGGGCGTCCCCCATATCTGGGTCATCGATCCCGAGGAGCAGACGTTGTCCGTTTTCCAGGACGCATTGCGTCCGGTCTCGCTGTTCGAGATTCCCGAACTCGGCGTGACGATCTCCAAGGCTGAAATTTTCCCCGCGGAATAGCCGGTGCGACTGGCGCTCACACTCAGCCTCTGCCTGCTGGCCGGGTGCGGCGGCGAA
>JANRLE010000025.1:0-5117 GCA_033762895.1 Bryobacteraceae bacterium
GGTCGGCCACTTGCACGTTGTTCAAGTCGGAAAACGGGAAGTGAGTATTCCCCCGGATGCCAACCTCAGGGAGGTGCACGACGGTGACGTCGCCGCCGTGTCGGTTGACGGCGTCCCGCCACTTTCTGGCCATTTCCAGCCGAACTCGCCAACCATCCTGGCCGGGGTTGTCGCTGGGCTTTTCGGGGATGAAGTCGCCGTAGTAGATGACGATGGGGATTCTGGTGAGTTTCTTGAACTCCGCCATCGGCACACCGGCCGCCGCGAGAGTTCCACCGGAACTCGGCAGCGGCTCCGGCACTTCGCCCTCGGGGAACAGGAAGCCGCTGCCCGGTTCGTACGACACGATTCCGCGCACGTTGGGAGCCTTGAGCACGGTCAACCATCCCAGTCCGCCGCCTTGCGAGTGAGTGACGAACACCGCTGGCCCGATCTTGTTGAAGAGCGCCGCGAATGCGTCGGAGTTGACCTCGGGATCGAAGGGGCCGATATTCGGTGTCATCTGCCGGAAGTATTGGTTGAGAGCCTCCGGATCTCTCGAGAACTGGACCCCTGGAAAGTAGTCTGGCCAGATGCCGACACGGAAGGTGCCGAACCATCCCTGCTCGTCAGGCGTGGCGTCGATCGTGGCCGGGACTGTTCCGCGGCCCGCATCCCCCCTGCGTGGCTGATCCAGCAGGTACACCGGAAAGCGGCGGCGGAGAAAGATGGTTTGGAAGCCCTCCCGGCCATCGGGTGTGGTCTCCCAGGTCTTGGAGAACTGGCCAAAGCCATGCAGGAACACCAGCGGCAGCTTCCGTCGATTCACAGGGATCTGGTAGAAGACGTAGGCGTGGTCGCCGTGCAATGTCTGTCCGGCGGGCGTGGGCTGCTTTGGATTGAAGGTCCCGGGATTGGTAATGACCTTGCCGCCAACGGCGAAGCTGCCCTGCTCCTGGATGGTGAGAGGCTGCTGCGCCAGCGCCAGACCAGCCGCGAGTATCGAGATGATTCCGAGCGCGAGCATCGAGTTAAGCCTTCCTCTTCCAATATTCCAGCGAGGGTCCCGAGTAGACACCGGAACCCGAGATAGCGCGCTTGCGAGTGGTCTCCATCTGTTCCGCCCTCATCGGCTTGAAGTTCCGCACGGCGCGAATGTTGTCTTCCATCTGTCCTTGCGTACCCGCGCCGCAGATGGCGACGTGCACTCCGGGCTGGCTCAGCGCATAGCGCAAGCATTCGGTAGGATTCAGCGAACGCAACAAGTTCGCTTTGCCGAAGACTTTAATGGCTTGCACACCAAGGCCAAACTCTTTGGCTACCGGGAGCGTGCCCTTCTCGAAACTCAAGTAGGCATGATCGGCGGCATGCACAGGCAGCATCACCGTGTCCCACTTGTCGTAAGCCTTCAGCATGGCCGTATGCACCGCCGGATCGAAATGCCCTGTGAATCCGATGAGCCGGCATGTTCCCGCCTTCTTCGCGGCTTCGAAGGTTTCCAGCGCTCCGCCTGGCGCAAGGACCTTGTCGATGTCCTCCTGCGTCTGGATCGCGTGCATTTGCCAAAGGTCGATATAGCCGGTCTTCAGCAAGCGAAGAGAAGTCTCCAGATCCTGTTGCGCGCCTTGCGCCGTGCGCTGCATCGACTTGGTGGTGAGAAAAACGTTCTTCCGAACGCCCTCCAATCCGATGCCGTACGCTTCTTCGGAGCGGCCCTCCCAATAGGCGCGGGCGCAATCAAAGTAGGTAATGCCGAGTTCGTACATCCTACGGACGTGCGCCGCCGCCGTGGGGATGTCGGGATGCAGGTCCATGCGGGCGCCGCCCTGGGCGATCACGCTGACCTTCACGCCGGTCTTGCCCAGTGTGGTGACGGGAATGTCGCCGACCTTTGCATTCTGCTGCGCCGCCATGCCGAGTCCGGCAAACGCCCCGCCTACGAATAAACGCCGTTTCATTCTGAACCTCCTGCTCACTTCTTTTCGAACAATTCCCGCGCCACGCCAATGGCCGTCACTGCGCTGGGCCACCCGGTGTAGAAGGCCAGATGGGTGATCGTCTCGATCAGTTCTTCTTGCGTCACTCCGTTCTGGCGGGCGATGCGAAGGTGTGAGCGGAGTTGATCGGGACGGTTCATGGCAATCAGAGCGGCCACCGTCGCCAGACTGCGGTCGCGCTTCGACAGCTCAGGGCGCTCCCAGATGTCGGCGTAGAGCACGTTGTCGGTGATATCGGCTAACTTCGGCGCAAAATCGCCGAGGGCGGCTTGTGATGGCCGGGGCCTCTGGCCGGCGCCGGTACTCGCCGCCTGACCGAGGAGTGGCGCAGCGTATTGCGCTTCGCTCACCTTCTCCATCCACTCGACGGTCTTGCCGTCGATTTGTTCCGTGATGGCGATGTGCGTCATCGAGCTATTCGGTGCGGCACCGTGCCAGTGCTTCTGGCCGGGCGGGATCCACACCACGTCTCCCTGGCGGATCTCCTCCACCGCATCGCCCCATCGCTGCACCCGGCCCATCCCCGCCGTTACGAGCAGCGTTTGCCCCAACGGGTGAGTGTGCCACGCCGTCCGGGCGCCGGCGTCAAACACCACTCGGGCCCCAGAAACCCGAGCCGGCGCGCTCGCCTGAAACGGCGTATCGACCCGCGCTGACCCGGTGAAGTAGTCGGCCGGCGCCGGCCGGGCAGGCTGCGTACCGCTGCGCGTGATTCTGATAGTTGCTTGCTCACCCGCGGCGGGGCTCTGTGCACAGGCCGGGACCATGCCGATCGCGATTCCAACTGCTACGAAGATTTTCATTTCCACCTCTACTCCGCCACCTGGATTGCGATCAACTTCTTTTGGTCGCGAATCAGCAGTTTCCCGTTTGACAGCGCCAAGGGCGCCCAGTTGTTACCTGCCTCCATCAACTCGGCGCTGGCCAGCGGCTTGAAACCCGCCGGATCGGGTTCAATCAGGTACAGCTTCTGGCGGCCGTCGGTGGCGATAAGCACATCGTCAACAAGGATCGCGCCGCCCCGGATGAACGCTGGCTCCTGCCCCGTCTTCCACTTCACCTCGCCGCTCATACTCATGCTCACCAGACCATCGCGCCGTTCGTTGGTCGTGAACTGCGCATAGAAATGGTCCTTATACAGAAGAGGCGGCTGCGTGTGGGACCCGAAGTCGCGGCTCTTGAACAATTCGGTGACTGCGTAGGTCCCGTCATCCTTCTTCGCGACCTGAATCATGGTGGACCCCGCGTTATACCCGCCCGCGAGCAGCATCCGTCCCTGGCCTGCGTCCACAGCATGAGCGACCGGGATCCAGCAGTTAAAGCCCGTGTAGGTCCACAGAAGTTTTCCGGTCAAGGGGTCAATGCCATTGGTGGTTCCGCCGCTGGATGCGCGGCCAAATCCCTGTGATGCGGTGATCATGACGAGATGATCTTCCGCGCCGACCTTCACCACGGAAGGGCTGACGTACGAGGTGCCGGCGTTGAGCGGAGAGGGGCGGGCGTTTGCGGGCGCGAGCGGCGCTGTTTTCCACTTGATTTCGCCGGTCGCCTTGTCGTACGCGACCAATCCCGCCTGGGGCGCCTGCGAGGCCACGATCAGCAGATTGCGGTAAATCAGAGGGTTCTGAACGATTCCCCAGATCGGTAGTTGGCCGCCTTCGGCAGCGGGCGCAAAGGGACTGGCGGGGACGGCGGCGCCGCCGCCGAAATCCGTCCAGATGTTTTTATGCCAGAGAGGCTTCTGGGTGGCAGCGTTGAAGCAGTACAGATCTCCCACCATACCGACGGTGTAGACACGGTCGCCATCCACGGTTGGCGTAGTCCGGGAACCGGGGAACTCAACTTTTCCCGGAGCTGCGTAGGCGAAGTTCCAGAGTTCCTTGCCGCTCGAAAGCTCGTAGACACGTAACGTGTCGCCGGCCTTGTCGTCGCGATCGAGTAGATAGACTTTGCCGGCGCTCACCGCAGCGCCGCCGAATCCGATGCCGACGGGAGCGGTCCAGAGCACCTTCGGGCCCTCCTTGGGCCAGGTCCGCAGTATCCCCTTTTCGGCGGATGTTGCGTCCCGCTTTGGCCCGTAATACTGGGGCCAGTCCGCCGCAAACGCGCAGGCTGCGATGAGCGGCGCGAAGAACATTGTCCTGAGCATTGTTCGGGTCTTCATCTGGTTGGGCTCCTTGCTCCTTCTACTTGCTGGCCTCGATCTTGTTCGCGGCGATGGCATACAACCGGGTTCTCGTCATGACATACAGCACGCCGTTCGCCGGCACCGGCGTGCTGTAGACCGAGTCCGCCATGTCGAGCACTGCGGGCTTACTCATCTCCGGACTGGCTTTGAAAACTACAAGATCCCCGTCGGCATCGCCCACGTAGACCCTGCCGTCCGCCAGTAGCGGAGATCCCCAGACTGGCGATTTGAGGTCGAACGTCCAATAGGCCTTTCCGGTGTTTGCGTCCAGGCAGTGCACAACTCCATCAAAGTCGGACAGGAAGGCCAAGCCATTGCCAACTGCCGCTGTCGAAATGGAGCGGTTGATCTTCTCGTACTGCCAGACTTTGCCGGATTCGGTGATATCACCCCGCTTTGCGGGATTGATACTGTAGGCGGCTCCACGTCCGCTGCCGCTATCGGGATCCTGCCCCGCGCTGATCAGCACCTTCCCTTCGCTGAACACAGGCGTGGAGATTCCGTAGTTGCGCCCTCGCAGCGCGATGTCCTTTGGGTTCAGATCGAACTTCCAGAGCCTCTCGCCGGTCCTGGCATTGAAGCCATACAGCCATCCGTCGCCTCCGGCGAAGAACGCCTGCTGCACACCGTCTACCGAACCAAGGGCCGGAGAAGACCACTGGCCCGACACGATCCCACCTCCCGGAGAGTTGTCCTGCCATACGACCTTTCCGGTGTTCTTGTTGACGGCGAGAAAGCTGGGAGCTTTCGGAGACGGGATTTCCTCGTCCACCCTGCCGTTGGACGTCTGCACGAAGACCAAGTCCTCCCAAATCACCGGAGACGAGTTGGACATGTGCCGCTGATAGACGCCGAGCTCCTTCATCATGTCGAGCTTCCAAACGATGTCGGCATCGGTGGGGCCTCTGCGGGCCTCGTCCTGAAAGGGCCCGTCGTTCTCGCCGTCAAGAAAG
>JANRLE010000026.1:0-4792 GCA_033762895.1 Bryobacteraceae bacterium
GACAGGAAACCGGACTCAGCGAGAGAGGATTAGCCCGGCTCCAGAAGGAGGTCCGGCATGAGCTGGTCATGCTGCCCTACTACGGCGTTTTCGATAATTTGAGCTTTCGCGTGGGCAAGGACGGCTCCATCACGCTGCAGGGTCAGGTGACGCGACCTACCTTGAAGTCCGCGGCTGAGAACGTGGTGAAAGACGTAGAAGGTGTGACGAAGGTAGTGAACGAGATCGAAGTACTGCCGCTCTCCCCGAACGATGATGGCTTGCGCCTGGCCGTGTATCGGGCGATCTATGGAAGCGCTCAGCTAAACCGCTACGCGTTCCAAGCCGTACCTTCGATTCACATCCTCGTGAAGAACGGGAATGTGACGTTGGAAGGCGTCGCCGCCTCGGAGTCCGACAAGAACGTCGCGAACATTCAGGCGAATGGCGTTTCCGGGGTCTTCAGTGTCACTAATAATCTGCGTTTGGAAGCGCGGTAGGCCGCTCTGCAAAAACAAGCCCCTGAGGTGTCCGGGGATGTTCGGTGGGGAACGGGAGGAAACGGGATGGTGGCCAGGGACGGAGTTGAACCGCCGACACGCGGATTTTCAGTCCGCTGCTCTACCAACTGAGCTACCTGGCCAAGCCAAACTCTAGTGTAGCAAACCACACTGCGGCTTTCACCACCGATGCGGTCACTGAATCGACGGTCCGGATCGGGGATCCTCCACCCATACGCCCAGCACCAGTGTCCGGATCACCTCATCCCACACGCGTTCGAGCTTCGGCGCGTGATTGGCCCAATAGTTCATGGTGACAAGGGCCATCACCGGACCGCGGGCAATCGCGGCGCGGAACTTGGCGGCGCGATTGAACGGCTTGTGCGTGTAGGTCTGCTCGAGCCAAAAGATGCAGGTATCCCCGCGATCGATGGTGTGAATCTCCGACTGGGTTTCGACGGCACGATCCGGCTCCGCGGTTACGTCAGCGAGGAGTTTCGCGGCATCGAATCCCCCAAGCGCGCTGGCCGGGACGTGAAAAACGGAGACGCCAAGATCGCAGCTTTCGTCGCTGGGCTTGCGGTCATGCAGCATGATGGCGCCCGGCTGGGGCTCGGCGATCCAGTGCGACGGGAAGTCAAAACGGACGGCGCCGCGGTCGAGCACGCAGACCTTGTAGCCGGGGCGGGCGCGCCATGTGTGGTTCTTCTTGAGTTTTATGGCTTCACCACCGATCCATCCATGGCGCGGTCGGTGGGATAGGCCCCGCCGTCGGTAATCGGCGCAATCGGCCGTTTTGCCGCCAGTTCCTCGTTGATGTCGATCCCCAGCCCCGGCTTCCCGCTGCCATACAAATACCCCTTGCGGATCCGGGCGCAGCCCGGCATCATCTCATGCACTTCCGGCGGAAAGGCGTTCTCTTCCTGAATGCCAAACGCGGTGCTGGAGATATCCACGTGATAGGCGGCAAGCTGGTTCACAGGATCATTCTCGCCGCCTTCCTGAAACGCCGTCTTCACGCCGAAGAATTCGCAGAGGTTCGCCACCTTCTTCATGGGCGTGATGCCGCCCATTGCCGACACTCGGCAGCGGACAAAATCGATCAGCCGCTCAGCCACCAGCGGCACCACCTCCAGCGGATGGGAAAAGACCTCGCCCACGGCCTGCGGCGTCGTGCAAACGCTGCGGATCTGGCGGTACCACTGCAGATGTTCGGGAGGCAGTATGTCCTCCATGAAGAACATCTGATACGGCTGCACGCGCCGCGCCAGTTCCACCGCGTTGATCCCGCTGAGGTGCGAATGCACGTCGTGCAGCAGCTTTGGCTCAAACCCCACTTTGCCGCGCACGAAATCGAACAGCTTAGGGATCACTTCGACGTAGGTCTCTTCATCGAACGCCGGCCCGTCGTAGCCGCCCTCCGGACGGCTGCCCTGCCCGCGTGGAATAAATCCGCCGCCGCCGTAATTGCCCAACTGGACACGGATGTGCCGGAAGCCGTTGGCAATCGACTTCTGCACGCTCTCCACCGCCTGTTCCTTATCGCGCCCGCCGGCGTGATCGTAGCAGGGCACGGCGTCGCGCGCCTTGCCACCCAGCAGTTCGAAAACAGGCATTCCGGCCCGTTTACCTTTAATATCCCAAAGCGCCATGTCCAGCGCGCTCAGCACGTTGTTGTTCACCGGCCCGTTGCGCCAGTAGGTCCGCACGTGGGCGGCCTGCCACAAGTCCTCAATGCGCATGGGATCGCGCCCGATCAGCCATGGCCCCAGGTGCTTCTCAAGCGCGGTGATCACGGCCATCGTCTGGTAATGATTGCTGGCTGAGCCGATGCCGTATAGCCCTGGCTCACTGGTCATGACCTTCAGAAAGATCCAGCGATAGCGGCGCCCGCCGCTGGTGGGAATCACCTTGACACCTGTGATCTTGAGCGGGGGCAGCCCGTTCAGCCGCTGGTTCGCCTGGTCCTGGGCCAGGGCGGGCATGGCCGCGCCGGCCATCGTTGCCGATATCCATTCACGCCGTTTCATCGAAAGAAGGATATCACTCAATCCGGCCGCGGACGCTATGTGTCGAACTTCATATCCAGCACCGGGAGTTGAGGCAGCGTTTCCAGCGCAACTTCGTGCACCTGCAGCACTCCAAAATCACCTGTAAAGAAGATCTCCATCCGCACGAGCAGATCATTGCTCAGCGTGCGGCGTTCGAGAAAGCCGAGCCGCAGGTCGAATGGCCGCCCGGTCAGGCCTTCGTTGCCCACACTGCGGGAACTCAGCGCATACTGCTGGAGCGGAATGATTCCGTCAAACGTCTCCACGCGGTTGACGAACACAAGCGAGGAAACGGTGGTGAATTTCAGCCGCAGCGCGTTGATCAACGATCCCTTGGCCTTAACGACGACATCGACCAGGGCGCGCGTCCCGGTCGGACCGAACACTACTAACCCGGAATCGAACCGTTGGAGTTTGACGGTGGCCGGCGCGTCCGCCAGAGCACCGGTCTGGGCGAAATTCGCCCGCCGGGTTTCGCCCAACACCAGCGAGCCGTGCAGCCTCTGCGCCTCGCGAATGTCGAATGGGAACAGATTCCGTTTCGCAAAGCCGGGACCGATACCCTTCGACATGATCGCCAATTCGTCATCGGGGGAGTGATCGAGTCCAAGCGCGTGTCCAATTTCGTGCGTCAACAGCGCCACCAGATCGAATGGTCCGATCAGCACGGGATTCAGATCCCGTTCGAGAAACAGATCCACGAATAACTCATTGTCGCAGTCAATGGTGACGGAGCTGCCGCCCGCCAGCCCGCCCAGGCTGGAGATGAATCCTGAAGCCGTTCCCAGTTCCGCCGATTGCCGGTTGTCGCGCCGGAAGTTGATTCTCAGCCGCGCCTCTTCCCCAGCCAGCGGCGGAGTGAATACCAGCGGCGTGATTGCGCTCCAGTAGGCAAGGGCCTGCCGCACGGCGATATTCACCTTTTCGAGGTTCAGGTTGTCCTTCTGCGATTCGGCCGCAACGGTGGCGCCGGCCACAGTGAAGGAAATCCGGAGAATCCGGTTCTGATTGATGCCATGCAGCCAGGTTTGCAGCCGCGCGATTTCCAGGGTGAGCATTCTGGACGCCGCCGTCAGCCGTGGCAAGAGACTCTGTGCCGCCGCAAGCTGCCGCTCCGGGTTGGCCAACTCCGAAAACAGATTCGGCGTCCCGGCGGCCGCTACGCCGCGCCCTTGCAGGAATGCGCTCAACAGATTTGCCAATGCTTCGTCGCCGCATTCGGGCCTGCCAGTTTGTGCCGGCGCTGCAGCAGGTTCAGGCCTGCGCAGGAACCCTGCCCGGCTCAAGTACTGAAGCTCCCAATAGGCTTCGGCGAGCGAGGCATCGGCCGAGGGATCACGAGGGCCTCCCGCGGCGCGCATCAAGTCCGCCGCGAAGGCGTGGAGGAATTTGTCGATCAAGGTTCAACTCCCTTCCGCTTGGATCTTCGCCGCCAACGGGCTGGCGGCGCCCAGGACACACTACCACGGTCCGCCAAGGGAACGCCAGCGGCAGGAGGCCTGGCGGGCTTCAGAGTCTCAACCGGATGCAGACCGCGCCAGGCGTCGCCGATTCGGCATAAGGCGTGACCCGCTCGAATCCCATACGCTCATACATCGCCAGCGCCGGCGCCATCACCTCCGGAATCGTGTCGCCCACCAACTCCCGGTAACCCGCCGACCGCGCCGCGGCAATGGCATGTTCCAGCAGCGTCCGTCCCAATCCACGCCCGCGAAAGGCGGGCGCTACATACAGCCGCTTGGCTTCACACTGCGTATCGTTCAACGGCTTGAATGCCACGCATCCGGCCGCCGCGCCATCTTCCAGCCCCAGAAATAACCCGCCCCGCGGCGGCGCATACACCCCCGGCAGCGCGGCCACCTCATCGGCGAACCCCTGAAAACAAGGCGTGAACTGGAAGGAGTCCCAATAGGCCTGGAACAGCAATCGCACCTGTGCAATCAACTCCGGCGTGGTGGCCGGAACGATGGTCACCGTGCGGTCTCGAGCTTCTGCGCCGCTTCCCACCGCAGCCTGCCCTGATATTCCTGCCACAGCGTGGAGAACGCCGCCCAGTAATACCCGCCAACAAACAACAGCAGCACCGGCACGGCCAGGAAGTTAAACGTGTCAATGGCGTACAGCACCATGCTCAGGAAGTAGGTTCCAAAGGCAAGTTCGATGTAGGGCAGCCAGCCGCTGCGGGCGCGGTACTTCTTCTGTTCGAGTTGCATCTTCTGCCCGCCGATGGCGAACTTCGGCGTACGCACGAAGCTGGTCTGC
>JANRLE010000027.1:0-3291 GCA_033762895.1 Bryobacteraceae bacterium
CTGCAGGCCGCGTCAATCCTCTTTTCCGCCTCCGCGTAGCCGGATGCTGTCATGATTTTCTATCGGCGGCTTTGCCGTAATACTTTCGCGATACCACCCTAATCATCCCGCCGTTCGCCGCCGATCATACGGGCAACCCCGCCATGGTGCACATACATTGCCGGTTCTGCGGACGTTTCCTGAGCGAGAAGATCCTCCGTAAGGATTACTACTGTTCGCCCGATTGCCGCATGAAACTCCTGGCCGGGATTCCGCCCATCGCCAATCGCCGCCACGCGATCAAGGCCGCACTCGTGAGTAGCATCGCCTACTTCGCCCTGCGCGACCCCACATGGAGTTTCCGGTTCGACGATAAATTCGTCGCCAGGGACTGGACCGATTCCGACGGCAAGCCCTCGGCCTGGAAGTTTGAATCGGGCTACGCCGTTCCCGAGGCGCTGTCTCTGTTCCAGCCATCGGCGGGACTGCTCAACGGCCATCTCCATTTCGACGTCAGGGTGGGGCGCAGCGTCGGATTCGCCGTGCGCGCGCAGAACTACAAGCGGCCCGCCTACTACAGCGTGGGCCTAAGAAATACCGGGAAACGGCTGTCCCCGCTGCAGCTTGAGATCGCCGAGGTGCATCGCAACCGTGCGCGCACGATTCAGCGGGTGGAACTGGATACGTTGAGCAGCCTCAATCGCTCGCAGATGCACTGCGCCGTTTCCCTTGTGGACGACCAGATTGCAGCCTATGTCGACGGCAAGCTGGTTTGCACGTGGCGTGACCGCATTGGTGAGGGAAGCGGGGCTGTGGGGCTGATTCCACCAGAGGGGCGGGGCTCCTATGTTCTGGGCGGTCTGCTGGTGGCCGCTAACATTACGCGCGAAAAGCTGGAGAGCGGGAGCTATAGGATCTGGCGTGAGCTGCGGCAGCGCGTGGCCTAGTCGAACGCGCCGTCATTGTTTCGCACGGGAGTAAGATCGCCGTCCACCTTCCGGAAACGGTCAAGCCGAGTGGCAGACACGCAGGCGCCGCGCAGCCCGTCCCAAACTCCTCTGACACTGTGATCCCAGAGAAGGAATGGCGTGATCGAGTACGAGCCAACATCATCGCCGCTCTGCGCCAGGCCAACTTCCGGATTTCGGGCAAAGGCGGAGCCGCCGACCTGCTCGGCATTAACGCAAGCACGCTGGCCTCCCGGATAAAGACACTGGGGATTGAACGAAGCAGCTACCAAAGAATCGGCGTACCTGCGAAACGCGTTGCGCCCTCTTAAGGAACTCACCCCGCCACTTCGAGTGGAATAAGCGCGTACCCCATTGATTTTGCTTTGGCATGAAGTTTGGCCTCTTGCCGTTTCTGATACTTCAGTTGGTCGGCGGCAATCTTAGAGTCGTCGAATTCTTGCCGGGTCGAGATCAGATGGAAGATGATCCGGGCCAGCTTGTGCGCCGCCGCCGTGATCGCTTTCGGTGCGCCGAGTTTGGCGCGCATCCGACGGTAGAAATCGCCGAGGGCGCTCTTACTGCGACGCAGTGACTGGGCTGCCATGCGCAGGGCCAGCGCGGCGCGGCATTTCACTTTGCGCGTCCCTACGAAAAGCACCTTGCCTCCGCTGATATCGTTGTCCGGACACAATCCCATCCACGAGGCGAACGCCGAGGCGTTGCGAAACTTTGTGAAGTCTGGGCCGATCTCGCCGAACAGGTCTGCGCCACGCCGGTGCGAATGCCCGGGATTTTGGTGAGGTCGATGCCCCAGACCCGCTGCAACTCTGACCGGAGGACCCCGTCCGTTGACTGCTGCTTTTCGGGATCTCCGGTTCACCCGTTGGCGCCGCCGGCGTAGTGGGCGGCTGGAACTCCTCCAGGTGTTGCCGGATCTCGCGGTCGCAAGCGTCGATCATCTTCTGATAACTGCGGTAGGCCTCCAGGGATTGCTTCAAAGTGAACAAGTGTTCGTGCCGGTAGTCACCCACCAATGATTTCGCAATGACGGCCTCGCTGGCTTTGATCCGTTCGCCGCGCAGCTTGGCCAACTCCTCTGGATCGCGCTGACCTGCCAGGATGGCGTCGACGATGGCCAGTCCCGTTTGCCCTACGATGTCGCTGATGACGTGGTGCAGTTGCAGGTTCATTTGGTCCATAGCCTTCTGCATGTGGTTCACATGCGTCGCCGCCATCTGCACCAAGCTCTCGCGATGCCGTAGGAGAGATCGCACCGCGCACACTTCCTGCGCCGGACGATACGAGGCCTTCAGCAGACCCACCGAATGCAGGAACTGCAGCCACTGGCAATCGCTCACGTCTGTCCGTCTGCCGGGGACGTTCTTCACGTGGCGGGCGTTAACCAGGCACACCTCGAAGCCGCGCTCCTCCAGAATCTGGAAGAGCGGAATCCAGTACACTCCTGTCGATTCCATCGCCACGGTTTCGATGCCGCATGCCTTGAGCCAATCGGCCAATAGATACAGGTCCTGGGTGAAGGTGGGAAATGAGCGCACGTTCTCCGCTGCACGATCCTCAGCAACCGCTACAAAGATCTCCGTAGCCCCAATATCGATGCCCGCAGCGTCTGGCCGCATCACCGGCATCGCCGCATTATTCGTCTTGCGAGTCAAACTACGGCTCCCAAACGTCACCACTGCCTTGAGCACGAGACCTCGGAATCAGGCTAGCTACCGGGCTTGGCAGCTCCATTGCTCGGCCGACCTTAACTGTCGCCGAATGCCCACCATCGCGATCCTAACTGCTGTGCCCGTTCCTTGCCTGCTTTGACCGGTGCAACGGGTCCCCGCGCTGGCTAGTGACACCAAAAGCTATCCCAGCTAGGCTGAAGACAAACAACCTTGTGCTCGAAAGGCGGGAGGGTCCGCCGTCTGGCCTGAGTACGACAGTTCGTTTCACGTACCGGTTGGAGGGGGTAAGCCGCTCGAGCCCGGAGCAATACCCATTGATGAAGATTCAAGGCATCGGCAAAGAAATGTACCGCGAGCTTGGCGGCCGATGCAATTCATCTGGCGTGTGCGGCCCAGGGCCGGGCGGATGTCTTTCTTACGAACGATACGAAATTGGCACGGCGGCCGGTTCCGGCAATTGGCTTCGTCGTGAACCTGGATTCGGATCTGTTCTGAGTCACACCGCAATCACCCGCTGCACCTTAGGCGTCCCATATTCGGCGCCGCCCGTCCAGACGCGCAGGTTGGGCAGCACTTCCACGTAGCCTTCGCCATGGGAATGCCCGCAGTAGACGGTGAGGTCGCGGTCCGGGTGGCTGGACATGATCTCGCGCACCACCTCGCCCACGGCC
>JANRLE010000028.1:0-43136 GCA_033762895.1 Bryobacteraceae bacterium
ATCCTCACGCGCCCGTCGCCACGCCGCTTGAGTGGCGCGAAGTGAAAACCGGTCTTACGCCCCAGCAGTTCCACCTGCGCAACGTACTCGACCGCTTTGCCAGAGTTGGCGACCTGTTTTCGGGCGTACTCGAAAAGCCGCAACGGCTCGAAGCGGCGATCGGGAATCTTCACAAGTTGATCGGTTGAGGGGTACACGCTGAGGGTATCGATACCAGACAATTCCTCAGTCGCGGGCATCGCCTTCGCAACCCAACGCACATAAGACCATCCGGCCCCCCGCCTCCGAGAAGTTGATAACCGTACTCCTAGTACTTTATACCTAAAGGTGTCATGCTCCTGAAAACACCTCCCCAAGTTTCCGAGCAACACCTGCGACGGAAATTATCGTCTCTTTATGAGCGGCGCCTGGTGGTCGAACAGTTGATCCGCTCCCTTCAGGCCTACCAGCGCAGTGAGGGGCCCCTCAGACCCTCTCGCCAGCGCGGCCCGGACCCAAGGCTGACCCTGGAGGTGAACACTCCACTGTAATGGATTGTAAAGATGAAGCGGAACCGCTTCTCCCGGAGGGCCGACAACTTGTAACCTGTGAGTAGTGTGCGACGCCCTATTCAGTGTGGGTACATGGAGCAAACCCGAGCGCCGTGGCTAACGTGGCAACCATCACCCTGCCGCCGGAGTTGCAGCCATCCGCCGCACAACCCGGCGCCTTCACCGAGGCGAGGCCAAGGTACGCCCGTATGCTAGTCGAGTTCGGTCTGATCGACCGTGCCCGGCAGGGTGACGACGCCGCATTCAATCAGGTGGTGCAGGCCTACCGCCGGAAAATTTTTGGCACAATCTCCAGGCTCATCGGCCGCCCCGAAGATGTGGAAGACGTCGCGCAGGAAGTGTTCCTTCGCCTCTATTTTTCGCTCGATCAGCTTCGCTCAGCCGAAGTGTTCGAACCGTGGCTCTACCGCCTGACCGTAAACGCGGCCTACGACTATATGCGCAAACAGAAGCGGCGCATGGAATCGCGCATGGCCGATCTTAGCGAACAGCAGGTGGAGATGGCCGACGCACATGCCAGCGGCAAGCGCACCGACGAGGAACGCCATAAAGCCGGACTACGCGAGTTCGTCCACAGCCTCCTCAGCGATGTTTCCGAGGAAGACCGGATTCTCCTCACCCTCAAGGAAGTGGAAGGCCTTTCGCTCAAGGAACTCGAAAGGATCTACCGGGTGAAGGAAAATGCTCTCAAGGTCCGGCTCTTCCGGGCCCGGCAGAGAGTCCTCAAGGCCTTCGCCGGCCGGGAGGGTGCTGCAACGGGGGCCGGGCAGTGAGTAGAATGAGGGGAGTAGGGGGAATATGAGCGACCATACCGACGACAATCTGAATCAGCTTTTCGCGGACTATCGCCAGGCCTGCCCGGATTTCGACGGCAGCGCTGCTTTCACACCGCAATTGTGGCAGAAGATCGAAGCCCGGCGTGGCTTTTCCACTCGCCTGCGGCGCTTCGCTCAAGTGGTGGTTTCCGCTTCGGCGGCGCTCAGCCTGGCCATGGCCGTTTTTCTCGTCACTCCCGTGAGCCAACCCAACAGCTCCACCACCTATCTTGAGATCCTCGACGAAGAACAGCCGCATGAAACGCTGGCCTATGCCGATGTCGACCAGCCTGATCTGGCGGGAGACCTGCAGTGAGTCCTCGGACAACCAATCCGCGTCTTGTCGGCCTCTACCTTGGCCTTGTCTTTCTGAGCGGCACCCTGGTAGGCGCGGTCGGCCACGTCTTGTACTCCTCTAAGGCCACCGTAGCCGCAGCCAAGGCCAAGCCGCGCTTTTCCCACGAGGAAGCCCGGAAGCGTTACCTGCGCGAAATGGAGACTCGCCTCGGTCTGGAGCCCGGGCAGACCCAACAGCTCGTCGGTATCCTGGACGAGTTCCGCAGCCGCTACAAGGCCGCTCACGCAAGGATCGAGCCGGAAATGAAGCAGATCCAGGAAGAACAAAGGAACAAGATCCGCGGCATCCTTTCGGACGGCCAGCGGACCGAGTACGAGAAGCTGTTGGAAGAAAAAGACAAGAAACACCGCGAGGGCAAAGGGCCCGGGCCCGGTATCTAACTCGCAGCCTTAGCTCGGATTTCGCGCTTCCTGCGCGGCCTTGGTCGCTTCCTGCATTGCCCGTGTCTTGGCGTATTTCTTCTGGAAGCGGTCCACGCGTCCTTCCGTGTCAATCAGCTTTTGCTTCCCCGTGAAGAACGGGTGGCAGTTTGAACAGATTTCCACGCGGATGTCGCCCTTATGCGAGGAGCGAGTCTTAAACTGATTCCCGCAGGCACAGATCACGCTGATTTCACTGTAGGCGGGGTGAATCCCTTCTTTCATCTCTTCAGTATACCTCATCTCTGGACCGATGCTCGCAGACGGCGCATGCCTTTCAGCCAACGGTCGTAATCGGCCGCCTTCCGGCCAAAATAGGTGGCCACTTCCGGGTGCGGCAGAATCAAAAACCGCTCTTCGGCTATCCCCTCTACCACCGCTGCCGCCACTTCCTCGGCCGGGATCGATCCCTCCCGCAGAAAACTCTCCTTGCCGCCGTCCTCGCCGAGCAGCATCCGGGTTTGCACACCCTGCGGGCATACACAGGACACCCCGATGCCACGGTCCCCATATTCCACCGCCAGCCACTCACCCAGCGCCAGCGCCGCGTGCTTGGACACCGCATACAGCGCCGAATCCACCTGCGTCAGCAGTCCTGCCGCCGACACTACCTGCAGCAGGTATCCTTCACCGCGTTCGAGCATCTGCGGCAGCACCGCGCGCGCCGCATACAGGTGCGCCTTGAAGTTGATGTCCAGAATCCGGTCCCAGTCTTCGTTGGGCCTCTCCAGTCCGCCTTCCAGGAAGATGCCGGCGTTCGAACAGAACAGGTCCACCCGCCCATAGGCTTCCGTTGCCACCCGCACCAGTTCCTGCACGTCCTTCTCAATGGCCACGTTCGACCACACGCTCATGCCGTCCACGCCCGCCAGGTGCGTGATCACGTCCTCGGCCGCCCGCTGATCAATATCGGCCACCACCACAGCCCTCGCGCCCTCATGGGCGAACCGCATGCACAGGGCGCGTCCGATGCCATGCGCGCCACCCGTCACCACAACCACTTTTCCAGCGATTTGCATTCCAGCGTCATCATAGCCGAATCCAGCCCTTTGAGTGCGCCATCCAAAGCAATAGCGCCATAATAGGACCAAGGGACCAATGTTTCGCACCATCGGCGAACAGATCGACACTATCTTCCGGGAAGACCCCGCTGCCAAAAGCGTTCTCGAAATCGTACTCTGCTATCCGGGCTTCCACGCCATCCTGCTGCACCGGCTGGCCCACCGCCTCTATAAAGCCGGCGTGCCCCTGCTGCCCCGCTTGATCTCCCAGTTCAGCCGATTCCTCACCGGAATCGAGATTCATCCCGGCGCCAGAATCGGCCGGCGTTTCTTCATCGATCACGGCATGGGCGTGGTGATCGGAGAAACCGCCGAGATCGGCGATGACGTGCTTCTTTACCAGGGCGTCACCCTCGGCGGCACCGGCAAGGAAAAAGGCAAACGCCATCCCACGCTGGGCAACAATGTCGTGATCGGCACCGGCGCCAAAGTGCTGGGCAATATCCGGCTTGGCAACTGTGTGAAGGTGGGCGCCGGTTCGGTGGTAGTCCATCCGGCCCCCGACAACTCCACCGTTGTCGGCATCCCCGGGCGCGTCGTCCGCGCGCGGAACGAACCCGCCGAGATCCTGGAACACGGTAAACTGCCCGATCCCCAGGGTCAGGCCGTCGACGATCTGCGCATGCGTATCGAACTGCTGGAAGCCGAAATCCGCGCCCTCAAGGAAGATCGCGTCATCGACGTGTCGGCCCCATCCCGTCCCTGCTAACATAGTGAGCCGATGAGCTCCGCAGCGGTCCCCAACTGGGACGAATACTACCTCCAGATCTGCCGCATGGTGGGCGCCCGCAGCAAGGATCCCAATACCAAGCTCGGCTGCATTATCGTTGGCCCGGCGCGGGAGATCCGCACCACAGGCTACAACTCCTTCCCGCGCCACATTCGCGACGACGTGCCCGAACGCCTGGTGCGCCCCGAAAAGTATCTCTGGATCGAACACGCCGAGCGTAACGCCATCTACAACGCCGCCCGCTGCGGCACGCAACTGGAAGGCTGCACCCTGTACGTCGAGATCATGCCCTGCATGGACTGCGCCCGCGCCATCGTGCAGGCCGGCATCATTGAGGTGGTAGTCTCCGCCACCCGCATGGCCGAATACTCCTCAGACTACTACGACACGCACTTCCGCAAAGTGGAAACCCTATTTTCAGAGGCCCGGGTCCGTTGGCGCCAACACCCGCCCGACTACCGCAAGGAACAAACATCATGAGAGCCGCCTACTACGAAGGGAACAAGACAATCACCATCGGCGATTGCCACACCGCCGCACCACAGCCCGGCCAGGTGCAGATCCGCGTCTCCCATTGCGGCATCTGCGGCACCGACCTGCATATCTTCCACGGCAACATGGATCACCGCGTCAAGATGCCCCAGGTGATCGGACACGAAATGTCCGGCCTCATCAGCGCCGTGGGCCCGGGCGTTACCGGATGGAGCGAAGGCGACCGCGTCACCGTGCGCCCTCTCGACTACTGCGGCGAGTGCCCCGCCTGCCGCGCCGGCCATTCGCACATCTGCCAGAAACTGAAGTTCATCGGCATCGATTCGCCCGGCGCCATGCAGGGCGTCTGGAACGTGCCGGCCCACACCCTGCACCGGCTGCCCAACCATCTGTCGCTGGCCCAGGGCGCCATGATCGAACCCATAGCCGTCGCCTGCCATGACGTGCGCCTGGGCCAGGTGAAGCCCGGTGAATATGTCGTGGTGCAGGGCGGCGGCCCCATCGGGGCGCTGATCGCCCTGGTCTGCCGCAACGAGGGCGCCAATGTGCTGGTGACCGAATTGAATCCCTACCGTTTGAAGCTGCTCGACCAACTCGGCGTTCGCGGCGTCAATCCGATGGAACAGGATGTGGTGGAACTGGTCAACCAGGAGACTGGCGCCGCCGGCGCCGATGTCGTTTTCGAAGTGACGGGCGCCGCCGCCGCCGCCGAAATGATGACCAAGCTGCCCCGCACCCGCGGGCGCATCGTAATGGTGGCCATCCACGCCAAGCCCACCAGCGTCGACCTGTTCCGCTTCTTCTGGCGTGAGTTGAAGCTGATCGGCGCTCGCGTCTATGAACCCGAGGACTTCGAAAAGGCGATCGCACTCGCCGCCGCCGGCGCACTGCCCTTCGACAGGCTGATCACCAACACACTGCCGCTTGAGGGACTCGCCTCAGGCTTCCATCAGCTGGAGGGCGGCGGCGACGTCATGAAAATTCTCATCGAGTGCGGGGGAGCGCAATGAGCGTCATCGACCTTTTCAAACTGGATGGGAAGATCGCGCTGGTAACCGGATGCCGCCGTGGGATCGGAAAGGCAATGGCGCTGGGGCTGGCCGAAGCTGGCGCCGGCATCATCGGCGTCAGCCGGTCTTTGGAACCCGAGGGCAGCGGCATTGAGCAGGAGGTGAAGGCGCTGGGCCGCAACTTCCACGGCTATGCCGTCGATTTCAAGGATCGCGCCGCCGTTACCGCCTTCGCAAATCAGGTGACCGCCGATCACCCCGTCATCGACATCCTGGTAAACAACGCCGGCAACATCCTACGGAAGCCCGCCGCCGATCACCCCGACGATTACTGGGACGAAATTATCGAAACGAACCTGAACTCGCAGTGGGTGCTCAGCCGGGAGATCGGCAAACGTATGGTGGAGCGCGGCCAGGGCAAGATCATCTTTACCGCTTCGCTGCTGACGTTTCAGGGCGGCATCACCGTGCCCGGCTACGCCGCCAGCAAGGGCGCCATCGGACAGCTCACCAAGGCGCTGGCCAATGAGTGGGCATCGAAGGGCGTACAGGTGAACGCCATCGCGCCTGGCTATATCGCCACCGACAATACCACCGCGCTGCGCGCCGATCCCGTGCGCAATCCGGCGATCCTGTCGCGCATTCCCGCCGGCCGTTGGGGAGAGCCTGCCGACTTCAAAGGCCCCGTGGTTTTTCTGGCCTCCCGCGCCTCCGATTACGTAAGTGGCGAAATCCTGGTCGTCGACGGCGGCTGGATGGGGCGCTAACGTTTTTCGCCCCACATCACCATGTTCCAGGCCAGGCGCCGGATCAATGGGATCTGTGTCAGAATTTCATCGGCCCCCCGCAGCGGCCGCCACCACCCCAGCGTGTCATCAGTTTCCCGGAAGATGCGTTTCCAGTAGCGGTCTTCGTTGGGGTGTACACGGTCGATCAGGTAATACTTCAGAAAAAGGGCCAGGCTGAGGATCCAGAATTCGCGATGCCGCACGTTGGCGAAATACTCCCTCGCCAGCGCCAGATCGTCAAAGGTGAGCGGCGCTTCGTCTTCGGTCCGAACCTTGGTCGCCATGCGCCGGTAGACCTCGATCACCGGATTGTAGGCCAGCGGGTCAAACGAGAAGAACCGGCCGCCCGGCTTCAACGCGCGGTGCATCTGCGCAAACAGCGCCCGCTTGCTGGTGACATGGTGGATCGTGTTGGCGATATAGACCAGGTCAAAGGCGTTCTCTTCCACCACCAGATCCTCGCCCGCCATCACCACTCCCGTCACGCTCACCCCGTGCAGTCCGGCCAGCCGTTCGGCGCACTCCACCATTCCCGGTGAAAGATCGGTACAGGTGACCTCGGCGCCCTGTAAAGCAAAGTAGACCGACGATTCCCCCAGCCCCGCCCCGATGTCCAACACGCGTTTGCCCTTGAGCGGCCCCATCTCCCGCAGGATGAACCGGTTTTCCATCGCCGTAGGCGCTTCAAACGCCTCACGTACGGCGATCTTGCCAAGATCGGCGCCACGCGCCCACTCGTCGTGAAACTTCGCTTCGCTCTCGTGAATATGCGGCGTCATTTCCGTACGGCCTCCCTGCTCAGGTTCGTTTCCAGCGCCGAAGCCGCCGCGATCAGATCCTGCGTGGGGCGGGTGCCGGCGGAATATTCGTCGGCGACGATATAGAGCGGACGCCCTTTGCTCTCCTCGAAGATGCGTCCCACGTATTCACCCAGCACGCCAATGCTGATGCACATGGCCGCGCCGATCAGGCAGAGCACCACCATCAGCGAGGTCCAGCCCGGGACCACGTAGAGACCCAGCACCGTTCGCGCCACCGCGTAGACGCCCTGCGTGATGCCGATCGCCCCAAGCGCGAAGCCCAGCAGGAAACTGGCTCGCAGCGGGGCGGCTGAAAACGAGACTGCGGCCGTCCAGGCCAGCATCAGCATGTTGCCCAGCCCGTATTTTGTTTCACCAGCCGTTCTCGGATCCCGCACAAAGGGAACGGCGGTCTGCGGAAAGCCCACCCATGCCACCATCCCACGCATGAACCGGTGCGTCTCGCGCATCGCCTTCAGGGCCTCCAGGCAGCGCTTCGAAATGAGCCGGAAATCGCCCACATCGGCCGGCAGGTCACGGTAAATCAGAATCTGCATGGTGCGGTAGAAGGCCCAGGCGGAAAAGCGCTTGAACCTGGTTTCGCCATGCCTGCGCACGCGCTGGCCGTACACCACATCGTATCCCCTGCAATACTCCTCGATCATCTTGTGCAGCAACTCGGGAGGATCCTGCAGGTCCGAGTCCATGATCACCACCGCATCGCCCCTTGCGGCGTCCAGCCCCGCCGTCACCGCCGCCTGCTGGCCGAAATTGCGCGCCAGATTCAACAGCCGGATGCGAGGGTCGGCATTGACCCAATCGAGCAGCACATTCAGCGTCAGATCACGGCTGCCATCATTGACCAGCACCAACTCCACCGCGCAGGGAAGCGTCCCAAGAAACGCTGTCATTCGTTCCCGCAACACCGGCACCACCTGCTCTTCGTTGTAGATGGGGATGACGATCGACAATAAAGACGGCACCGGACGGGCGTTCAATCGGTAGTGGGTCTGGTTCACGGGGTTTCCTGCCTGGTAAATAACAGCGCCTTGGAGTCCCTGTCGATCAGGCGCCAGGCCGGGTCGATGGCGAGTTGAGCGGCCAGCGCAGTTTCCGGGTTCACCAGCATCGCGTTGATGCGATGCTTGGCCGCGAGTTCTCGCCACCGCGGTTTGCCTTGAATCAACTCGGTGTATTCTCCCGCCAGTTGTTCACCGTAGTAGTTATGCCTGCCGTCCAGGAAGACGCGCTGGCGGGGATAGAGCTTGTAAATGAGATAATCGCCCCATTCATCGGAGGCGAACACGCGCGAGGAGGTCAGCAACTGCGCGTTCCGTTCCACCAGCTTTGCCGGCGCCAGCTCAGGCGACACATCGGTGGGAAATTGGCCCCACGGCAGGGGCAGCATCAGCATGCCCGCAAAAACAATTACCCACAGACTGTTCCAACGAAACTGCGGCTGCTTTTCCGCCCCCAGTTCCTCGACGATCCTGGCCACGGAGTTCTCCGGCTGGCTTGCCGCCCAGGGCAGCAATAGCTCGGTCAGCCGCAGCGCGATATACGGCGTCGCGGCCAGCGTGAAGAGCGTCACGTGCCGTACGGAAACCAGCGAACAGTAAGCCAGGAACACGATCCACAAGGTGTCGGCGAAATGCCGCCGCTCCAACAGCCTTCCCGTCACCCATAGCCCGAGAAACAGCAGCACCATGAAATGTAGGTAATACTCATTGCGGAATGACGGCGACCTGAATTCCAGTGAGAAGTCGCGCAGCCATCCGGCGCTCATGGTCTCCAGCAGATGGCTGTGCAGATGCGCGCCGTAGGGATTGATCAGCGAGGCCGCAAGGCAGGCCAGCCCCACCAGCGAATAGCGGGACGCCGCTTTCCAGCGCATCTCCAGTATGCTGCCAAGCGCCAGCAGCCCAAGGCAGGCAAACAGAATGAAAAACCCGGCGTGGAGATTGGCCCACAGCGCGGTCAGCGGCGCCAGCAGCCAGATCGCGGGCGATTGCTGTTCCCGGTCCCTGGCAATCATCCAGATCGCGATTACCAGAAACAACTGAGTGAAAATGTGCGGCCGGGCTAAAAAATGCAGGTAGAGCGCCGACGTCGCCGAAAAAGTCAGCGGCAGCGCGATCAGGCAGTTCGCCCCGCTCCAGATCATGAAGCGCAACAGAATGGTGATCGTCGCCGCGATCACCAGCCCCGAAGCCAGCGCCACGCCGCGCAATCCCCATTCCCGGTGCAGCGCGGAAAACACAACGCCGCTCAGCCACTCAAACGCATACCACTGTTCGCCCTCGCGCGAATAGGCGAAGGTGTCCGTTTTCGGCGCCGCGCCTTCGCTTAACACTCGATCCCCCACGCGGATATGAACGCCCGTGTCGCCGTCCAACACCAGCCGCTGCCACCCCGCCCCGGCCACAAAGAGCCATAAAATGAGCGCTACAAAGAAGATGTCCGCCATCGACGGCGTGAGCAGGCGCCGCCCGAGAGACATACTCCACGCTGTCTCGGACGGACCAGTCAAGTCGACGGTGGCGGACATCCCTCCCTTGATCGGCTTCCGGGGAATCCGCCTTTAGACATTGCAAAATTCTTGAAAGGATTCCTCGCCGGGCGCAATTTCCCGGTTGAGGTATCCGATGCAACCACGCACCCCACTGATCGCGCTGCTCGGCCTGTTCGCCGGCACCGCACCTTCTGACGCTGCTCCTGTCACCAAACCCGGCGCCGGCGCCCTCACGGCAATCGACCGTGAAGGCCGGCTCACTACCGAATGTCCCCTCAAACGCACCGAGGTCAAGGCCGAAATCACCGGCTTCCTCTCGCGTGTCACCGTGACCCAGAATTTCGAAAATACTTCCTCCAGCACGATTGAAGCCGTCTATACGTTCCCGCTGCCGCCGGAAGGCGCGGTTGACCGCATGATGATGCACATTGGCGCCCGTGCCGTGGAAGCCAAAATCAAACCGCGCGAGGAAGCCCGGGCCATCTTCGACGCCGCACGCCAAGCCGGCAAGCGCGCCAGCCTGCTTGAGCAGGAACGCCCCAACATCTTCACCCAATCGGTGACCAACATCCGCCCCGGCGACAAGGTACGCATCGTGCTCAGCTACGTGGCGCCGCTCAAGTACGAAGCCGGAACCTACGAATTCGTGTACCCCATGGTGGTGGGACCCCGCTACATTCCCGGCGGCTTGCCCGACGCCGCCCGCATCACTCCGCCCGTCGCCGTACCGGACAGCCGCGCCGGGCACGACATCACCGTCGACGTCTCAGTGGACGCCGGCGTGCCGATCCGCAAAATCGAATCAGGCTCCCACCAGGTCACTTCCGAACAGCCCGATCCACGCCAGGCGCGCGTGCGTCTGAAAGATCTTTCCACCATCCCCAACAAGGACTTCATCCTGAAGTACGCCGTGGCCGGCGCCCGCATGGAGGATGCCGTACTCGCGCACAAGGGCGCCAATGGAGGCTTCTTCACCCTCATCCTGCAGCCGCCCGATCGCGTCCCCCAATCCCAGATCACGCCGAAAGAACTGGTATTCGTGCTCGACACCTCGGGTTCCATGCACGGCTTCCCCATGGATAAGTCCAAGGAATTGATGCGCATGGCGCTGGGCAACATGAACCCCGAAGACACCTTCAACATCATCACCTTCGCCGGCGACACACATCTGCTGTTCTCTGAGCCGGTGCCGGCAACCGCGGAGAACGTAGCGCGGGCGCGCGCTTTTGTCGAAGGCCGGCGCGGCTCAGGAGGCACGGAGATGATGAAGGCCGTCCGCGCCGCCCTTGATCCCTCCGACAGCGCAAAGCACGTTCGCGTGGTGGCGTTCCTCACCGACGGTTATGTCGGCAACGACCTGGAAATTCTCGGCGAAATCCGTAAACACCCCAACGCCCGCGTGTTCGGATTCGGCATCGGCAACGCCGTCAATCGCTTCCTCCTCGACAAAATGTCGGAGGAAGGGCGCGGCGAGGTGGAGTATGTCACCCTCAACGACGACGGTTCGGCCGCCGCCCGCCGCTTCTTTGAGCGCATGCGGACCCCGCTGCTCACCGATGTGAAGGTGGACTTCGGCGGACTCCCGGTGACGGGCGTCTATCCCACCCGGATTCCCGATCTGTTTTCCGCCAAGCCCCTCACCATTCACGGCCGCTATGGCCAGGCCGCGCGGGGCGTCATCCGCATCTCGGGCAAAATCGCCGGAAAGGAATACACCCGACAGGTGAACGTGGACCTGCCGGCCACCGAGGCCCGGCATGACGTGCTGGCCCCCTTGTGGGCGCGGGCCCGCATCGACGATCTGATGTCACAGGACTATCGCGGCATGCAAAGCGGCAACGTTTCGGCCGAACTCCGCAATGAGATCACCAGACTCGGCCTCGATTTCCGGCTCATGACGCAGTTCACGGCCTTCGTCGCGGTGGAGGAAAAGGTGGTGAACGAAGGCGGCAAGGTGCGCCGCGTGGAAGTGCCTGTCGAGATGCCGGAAGGCGTGAGCCATGAAGGCGTGTTCGGTGAAGCCATGCCGATGCAGGCGGCCTACGCCTTCGCGCCGCCCTTCCTGTCCCAGCGGGCGAACAAGTCGCTTTCGATGGGAACGGTCTTCCGGCGTATGCCCGCTGAGGCCTCCACTCCGCGCGCCGCCCGGGACTCGGCCCGTCAGGATGCGTCGTTGAATCCGATGGCGAAGATTCATCCCACACTGGCGGCGGCGCTTTCCGCGAAAACGGCCGCAAAGCTGCACGTCAGGATCTACCTGACCGGGAACACCGCAAAAGCCATCGAAGAACTGAAAGCGCTCGGCCTTGAGGTGCAACGGCAGGAACCGTCGGGCGGCTTCATCATCGGCTATATCGAAGCCGCAAAGCTGGAGGCGCTCGCCAAATCCCCGCTGGTTCGCTACCTCTCGCCCGCCCTCTAGCCGCATCCGTCCTTGCCGCTCACCTAAACGCTGCCACTGCCGCCCGAGAGGCGGTGGCAGCGTGGCCCCGCCTGCGCTACCATGGAGGTACTGGCAACATCATACTGGTGAACAATGGGCTCTAGTACTAATACAATGGCCGCTAGAGAAGCGCACGCACAACCGGCCAGCTTCGGTCCGGTTGCCCTGGGCTGGTTCGCCCTGCTCCTGATCCTGTGCTACGCACCGATCCTGAACCAACTGGTCATGCAGTGGACCTACGACGAAGACATGGGACATGGCTTCTTCGTGCCCGCGCTGGCCGTTTACATCGCCTGGCAGCGCAAGGAAGAATTGATGGCGCAGGCGCTGAAGCCCAACATGCTTGGGCTGTTGGTGATGACGCTGGCCGCCGCGCAGTCCATCGCCGGAACGCTCGGCGCGGAGCTTTTCACCCAACGCGTCGCTTTCGTATTTTCCGTCATCGGCGCGGTGCTGTATCTGGGCGGATGGAAGGCGATCCGCATTCTCTCATTTCCCTTGTTTCTGCTGTTCTTCATGATCCCGATTCCGGCGATCATTTACAACCAGATCACCTTCCCCTTGCAGTTGATCGCCAGTCAGGTGGCCGAAACCACGCTCAGCGTTCTGGGAGTTCCCGTGGTGCGCGACGGTAACATACTTGAGTTGCCCAGCAAGCGGCTTTCGGTGGTGGAAGCATGCAGCGGCATCCGTTCGCTGCTATCGCTGTCGTTTCTGTCGTTGATTTATGGCTATTTCTTCGAAAGCCGTATCTGGATGCGCTGGCTGCTGTTTGTGGCCACCGTTCCCATCGCAATTACCGCCAACGCCAGCCGGGTGACCATGACAGGGCTGCTCAGCGAGGTCAACGTGGAATACTCGCGCGGCGTCTATCATAGCCTCTCGGGATGGGTAGTATTCGTTGTCGCCATGGTGATCCTGCTCGCCTTCCATCAGGTGGCAAGCAGGACTTATTCGCTGCTGAAACGGAGCTAGGCCGATGCTGAACTTTCTTGGATCCAAATCCGCCAGGATTCTTACGGTATTTCTCCTGCTGCAGGCGCTCGCTTTCTATAGCCTCGCCCGCACCGAACCGGTTCGCAACTCGATGCCGCTGGCCTCGTTTCCGGCCGAGTTCGGCAACTGGAAGCTGACGCAGGAGGGCGTGGTTGAGAAGGAAATCGCCGACATCCTGAAGGCCGACGATCTGCTCACGCGCTGGTACGTCAACATGAAGGAGCGGCAGGCGGCCAGCCTGTTCATCGCCTACTTCGCCACCCAGCGCACCGGAAAGGCGCCCCACTCGCCCAAGAACTGCCTTCCCGGATCGGGATGGGTGCCCAGCGTGAGCGACACCGTTCAGATGACCGTACCCGGCCGCGCCGAACCGATCGAAGTGAACCGCTACATCGTTTCACGCGGCGGCGAACGGTCCCTGGTGTTGTACTGGTATCAATCCGCTCACCGCGCCGTCGGCAGCGAGTACAAGGCGAAGATCTACACCGTGGTGGACTCAATCCGCTACAACCGTTCCGATACGGCGCTGGTGAGGGTGGTGATGCCGCTGCCGCGCGAGGCAAGCGAGGAACAGATCACAAAGGTTGGGACTTCGTTCATCCAGTCGTTCTACGACAAGCTGGGTGTCTACTTCCCCGCCTGAACCGCGAGCGTTAACGCACGACAGCCACTGAAGCCACCGTGCGCGGCCCAAGCCGCAGTTCATTCACCAGCCTGCCCCCGCCGTCCACTTCCACCAGCCTGCGTCCGGTGTAGTCGGAAATCAGCAGATTGCCGTTGGGCAGCGTATCGAAGCCGGATGCCCATCCGAAGCGGAGATCCATCTTTGCTCCCCCGATGGAGCGAACCACCTTTCCGGCCGCGTCCACTTCCACGATCTCGCCCGGATCCGACAGGCTCACAGCGGTGTTGCCGTTCGCCAGCCGGCGTCCCATGTAGAGCCGCCGCTTGTCCTTTTCCGGAGCCTGCCATGCCCACACGATTCTGCCGCCGCTGTCCACTTCAATGATCTTCGCCACGGCCTCAACGGCGATCAGCGTAGTGCCCGCCGCGGTGCGATGGCTGTTCCTCATGCGCATGTTCTGAATATCTTCCGACTTGTACTCCCACACCTGTTTGCCGTCCGGATCCACTTCAATCACCCGTCCCGCCCGCGCGTCGCCAATCAGCGTGTTGCCACTTCCCAGCCGCTGCGCCGCCAGCGGATGGTCGAGCCCCTGGCAGCACGACCACACTTCCTGTCCGGTCTGCGGATTAAACTCCGCCACCTTGTGCGAGGCGCCGATCGTATACAGCACATTGCCGTTGGCCAGCGGCTGCACGTCGTGTCCACGGTCGTTGGGCCGTGTCCACAACTCACGCCCGGAAGGCCACAGCATCGCCACCACTTCCCCCTTCGGCCCATGATCGGAAATCAGGATGCGGGTCTGCGGCGCAGGCTTCAGATGTTTGTCGAACCAACCGAACAACCGCGCCTCGGCGCGTTCGGCATCGGGCCCCTTAAAGCCGTGCCCGGCGCCGGAGATTGTCTCCAGTTCCGTCTCCACTTCGGCTGAAACCAGCTTCGACGTCAGCCAGGCCGCCTGCTCGTAATTCACGTATGCGTCACGGGTTCCATGCACGGTGAGGATGGGCGCAGCCTGGGGAGTGACGTAGTAGAGGGGGCTTGCGGCGATGTGCGCCTTGCGGTTGTGCAGCAGATCGCCGCCCAGAAACATGGGCAGCACCTGGGCCGCGTCGACGCTCTTGCCGTAGGATTCCGTAAAGTCGGTGGGGCCGTAGTAGTTCACCACCGCCTGCACGGCGCTCGACTGGTCGAGGTGCCCTCCCGAGCCTTCGAAAATCCGCATCGGCCCGGTGAGGCCCAGCATCAGCGCCAGGTGGCCGCCTGCCGACCCACCGGTGGCGCCGATGTACATCGGATCGATGTCGTACCTTTTCGCATTGCCGCGCAGAAACCGAACCGCGGCTTTCACATCTTCCACCGCCGCGGGAAATTGATGGCGCGGCGCAAGCCGGTAGCTGACCGTAGCCGCCACATAGCCGCGTTGGGCCAGCCGTATGCACAACGGCAGATAGCTGGTGCGCTGGCCGGCACGGAATCCGCCGCCATGAATCGCCACAACGGCCGGATGCGGCCCCTTCGTTTTGGGACGAACAATATCCATGGCCATCCGCTCGCCGACGCGGGAGTACTCCACGTTCATCTCGGCGGTGACATCGTCGGGAATCTGTGGCGTCTGCTGCGCGAGCGCGGCGCCGGTGATCAATACCAGAAGGAATCGCATGTGGTGTTAGAGCCTTGGTTGTGGAGGTTTGACCGGAGTCAGAATGCTGACGCCCTTGCGCCTGACATGGCGTTTGAATACCTTGTCGCCGCCCGTGACGTAAATCCAGTCCCGGTCAGGGCCGGCAAAGACGAGGTTCGAGACCGCGCCAGCGTGCGGCTTGCTGATGATGCCCACCACCCGCCCGGGTTGATCGCAGACCTGGATACCGGCGCGCGTGGTCACCCAGAGGTGGCCTTCCGAATCGGTCTTCATCCCGTCGGCGTAGCTGTCGTCGGACTCATCGCCCGTTTCCAGCCCGTAGAAGGCCTGGCCATGGGACAACGATCCGCCGGGCTCGATCTGAAACGACCATACCCACTTGCCGCGGTAGTCGGCCACCATCAGCAGCGATTGATCGGGCGAAAGCGCGACTCCATTGGGAAACTCGATACCACCCTCATGCACCACGCGCTTGTTGCGGCTCGCATCGATGAACCACACCCGCTTGCCGGGAGGATCGGAGAAGTAGATCTCGCCCTTCTGCGTGATGGTGAGATCGTTGGAGTTCACATCCTCGGCGATCACCTTTTCCGTCCCGTCCATCGCATAGGCCACGATCCGCTTGCGCCGGTTCTGGCAGGCGTACAGCAGCCCGTCAGGACCGAACATCAGTCCGTTCGCCCCGCCGGTATCTTCCTTGAACACGCTCACGCTGCCGTCCACGGCGATCTTGTGAATGCGGTTGTTCGGAATATCGGTGAAGAACACGTTACCCTGTGTGTCCACCGCCGGCCCTTCGGTGAATCCGTGGCCCTCGCTGACAAGCTGCCAATCGCCGCCAGGATCGAGTATCGAAGTGATGAAGTGCCTGTCGCCACCCGCGCGCGAGGCCGAAACCGGAGTCCCGTGTCCTTTCCACAGCCAGCGCAGCGCATCGGGCAGGATCGAAGAGCCGTGAATCGAATTGTGCCCTTCCGTTCCGGTCACGAACGTGGTTTCGTATCCGGCATACTGCAGTGCCGAAGCCATATCCTGGTTGGCGATCCACCAGTTGCCGGCGTAGATGTTCTGATCCCTGTTGCCGTCCTGCAGGAAGACGCGCAGCGGCTTGGGCTCCGTTTTGCGGATCAGCGAGGGCAGTATCTGCGCGCCGCGAAGATTCACGTAAGAGCCCACAAAACTGAGGACGCGGCGGAACTGGTCCGGACGTTCCCAGGCGGCGTTGAAGGCGGCGATGCCGCCGGAGCTGGACCCGGCAAGAGCGCGCAGATTCGCATCGGTGGTTAGCGTGTATCGCCTGCCCACTTCGGGCAGCATCTCTTCGATCAGGAAACGCGCATAGCGGTCACCGAGCGCATCGTACTCAAAGCTGCGGTTATAGCGCGCCTGCTGGTTTTCACCGCGCGCCGGCAGCACCCCGGGATTAATGAAAATGCCGATGGTGACCGGCATTTCTTTCTTATGAATCAGGTTGTCAAAGACGATGGGAACACGGAAGCGCCCCTGTTCGTTCACCATGCCCGCGCCATCCTGGAAAATCATGACCGCCGCGGCCGTACCCTGCTTGTACTGGGCGGGAACATAGATCCAGTAATCGCGTTGGGTGCCCGGAAAGATCCTGCTGCTCCAGGTGTGTTTGGTAACCGTGCCTGCCGGCACGCCTGCCTGACGCTGCGAATCCAAACCGAGTGGGTATTCCTGCGCCGGCACAACCGCGGCGAGCCAGCACAGCGCAATAAGGCGTGTCATCGTATAGATGACATGCTACCAGAAGCGCCGCTCCGCATCGTCAGCGTACTCGGCGCGCCCCGCGCCTGCGCCGTACTTGCTTAACAGGACCGCGCCGATTTGAATTAACACCGCAAGCGCCACCCAGATCTGCCAGTGAGAGAACATGCCGTCGGAGATCGCAAAGGTTCGCGCAATCCCGATGTCGGCGCAGATCCGCCACACTCCCAGCACTCCGGCCATCAGCGCCAGCGGACTCAGCAGCGCAGCCATGCCGGCCGCCACCGGCCGGTATCCACCCTCGCGCCGGCCGGCGCGGGGCCCCTCTTGAAAGCGGATGCGGACGCGCATCGTACCCGTTAGTCTAGCAGAAATTAAACTTTGTTTAGAAGCATCTTTCCTACCAATTCTATTGCCCATTCGGCCCGTCCATCGGGCCATCCGGGAATTCGATTAGGATAGAGTGATGCGCAAGTTAAGAACAGCAATCATCGGCACCGGTTTTATGGGTAAGGTGCATTCGGAAAACGTCAGACGGCTGGGCAACGTGGAGATCGCCGCCATCGTCGGCTCCTCGGACGCGCGCGCCCGCGCCTTCGCCGACTCCATCGGCGTCGAGCATTCCACCGGCGACTATCGCGCCATCATGGACGACAAGAGCATCGACGCGGTGCACATCCTTACCCCAAACGCCATGCACTTCCCCATGGCGATGGCGGCAATGGAGGCAGGCAAGGCCGTGCTGTGCGAAAAGCCTCTCACCCTCGACGCCGATGAGGCGAAGAAGATGGTGAAACTGGCGGCCCGCAGGAAGCTGCCCAATTGCGTGCAGCATAACCTTCGCTACTACCCGCTGGTGCAGCATATCCGGCAGATGGTGGCCGCCGGCGAGTTGGGCGACATCCTCATCGTGCAGGGCACCTATTCCCAGGATTGGCTGCTCTATGACACCGACTATAACTGGCGCGTGGAAAAAGGACCGAATGGTCCGCTTCGCGCCATGGGCGACATCGGCTCCCACTGGATGGACATGATCCAGCATCTTACCGGACAGAAGATCACCGCGCTTTGCGCTGAACTCGCCATCTTTCACAAGACCCGCAAAAAGCCAAAAGGCTCTGTGGAGACGTTCACCGGCAAGAAGGCCAAACTCGCCGAGTTTGACGAGATCAGGATGGACACCGAGGATTTCGGCGCCGTGCTGCTGAGAATGGGAGAGCGCACCCGCGGATGCTTCACCGTCAGCCAGATGTCGGCCGGCAACAAGAACCGGTTTGAATTCGAGATCTACGGAACAAAGCCCGGCGTGCGCTGGAATCAGGAACGGCCCGATGAGCTGTGGATCGGTAACCGCAACGAACCCAACCAGGTGATCATCAAAGATCCCTCGTTGCTGCGCGGGCCGGCGGCCGGCTTCGCCGATCTGCCCGGGGGACACAGCGAAGGTTACGACGACAGCCATAAGCAGGTGTTCAAGCGCTTCTACGCGCATGTGGCCGATCCTTCCGCGCCGGTGGATTACCCCACCTTCGCCGATGGGCTGTGGGGAATGCAGCTTCTGGGCAAGGCGGCTGAGAGCGCCAGGAAGAAGGCGTGGGTGAAGTGCTAGGTTGAGCGCGGCTCCGGCGGTGCGTCGCCGAACGCACCGCCAACCGGGAAGACGGCTTCAGGCGCGGCCAGCGGTGATACCGATTCCTGATCCGAGTAAGCGATAACGGACGCGTACCGGCCCGCAACCGGCTCCCGGTGGACGATCAGCCGCCGGGCCGCAATGTCGAACACCCAGTATTCCAAGATGCCGGCACGAGCGTACAGATCGGCTTTCGTCTTCAGGTCAAACCCGAGCGTGGTGTCCGATACCTCCACTACCAGCCGCAGATCCCCTGCCTGCGGGTTGGCGTGCTTGAACTCCCACGCCGACCGGGCCAGCACGATCAAGTCAGGCTGAGGCTCGCTGGTGGGATTGTCTTCAGGCGCCACATCAACCGGCATCTCCTGGTCAACGAACTGCACCTGAAAAACCCGTTGCAGCCAGATCAGCACATACCTGGCGACATTGCCATGGGCACGCTTCTTCCCCATCTTGTTAACCAGTTCTCCTTCGACCAGTTCCAGTCTCTGCTGATCGAACAAACCGGTGGCCTCAAGCGCCTTGGTCTCCTCACGCGTCCACAGCTTGCGCCTTGGCTCGGGTGAAAGAGCTTGATAATGCGATTCTGTGACGGCGGTCGACATCGAACCCTCGCGTTCAAATTATACCGCTCCAGCCGGACCTCAATTTCCTGGTGGAGGAGGCGGCGGTGGTGGTGGCGGAGGTGGAGGAGGAGCGCCCTGTTGGTCGCCGCCGCCACTGGCGGGCGGAGCCGTGCCGCCGGTATCGCCGGGTAGCGTGGGACCGCCTCCGGCTCCACCAGGCGATCCGCCGGTGGTACGGCCGTTGCGAAGCACGGTGGCGAGCGCGTCCATCAGGCTCTCGCGAATTCGCTGATAGATCGGACCACGATCAACGGACTTGGCCAGCGGCTCGTTCTTATACACCGTCAGAGCCTCGCCGGCACTGAGCAGCCGCTCTTCGTTGGATGGCCGCAGCAGATGGCGAACCCCCACCTGGCCCTCTTCCACGGCCACCGTGGTGCTATCCTCCTCGGCAACGACATCAAACGTCGTGCCACGGACGGAAATTACCGCGGTCGGCGTGCGGACACTATTGGGATTCGGCTGTCCACCGATTTTTTCTATGTGAACGCGAATGCGGCCAAGCACCAGATCCACCAGATCCCGCAGATTACCGGGATTGGACCGGAACTGGACCTTCGAGTTGGGAAACACGTCGAATGTGCTGCCGTCGGAAACCTGAAAGCGCGCAAAGCCGTCGGCTCCTGTGACCACGAATTGCTGCGGCTGGATCGTGGAGCCGAGTTGCAGAGCCCACGGATAGCCTTGTTTGAGGACCGAAACCTGACCTTGCAGTTCGACAGCTTTGGCCACTGCGCCGGAAGACACCGGCGGCGTCATGAACGGAATCTGCGCCGCGCACACGCCCGCTGTGAGCGCAAACAGCGCCACCACGGCCATCCCCCGCTGGCTCATGTGCGTCACTCCAGCTCCTTCAAATACACTTCCCGCCAAACTTGCTTAGCAAATTTAGGGATAACACACTTTGGCCCAAAAGTACATGTCGTTTCAACGTTTTCAACGGGCGCTGCCCATCCGCGACAGGATAGAATAGGAACAGTCATGTGTCGGAATGCCACAATCCGGGCGGCGGCTGTCCTCCTGGTGTGTCTATCGGCTGCCACTGCCTTCGGCCAAATAGCGATTGACTGGAGAAGGATCGGAAACTCGGCTGTGGAAGAGGCCTTGCCCTCGCTCGGCTCCGGACCTGTCGCCAGAGTGTGGTTTTCCGAGGATGGCGCGGCCCTCAATGCGCGTACGGCTGCCGGACAAATCTGGCGCACCGCCGATTTTGAGAGCTGGAAACCGGTTCTCGAAGCCACGCCGCCCGATCCGCGCCGTGCCGTGCTCGGCCGGGCGCTCCCGGAAACCGGAGCGCAAGTGCTGCGGGCTCGCGGCACAGGTTCGCGTTGGTATGCTTTCGGCCGCTTCGTCTACCGCTCCGACGACGGCCAGGTCTGGTCGAACCTCACCGCCCACCGCAATGAATCGATTCTCGGCGGCGAATTAAACGATATGGATGTGTCGCCGTCGGACCCCGATGACATCGTGGTGGCAAACGCCAAGGGCGTCTGGCGATCGCTTGACGGTGGACTGACCTGGAGCGGGCTCAACGATTCCCTTCCCGCCTTGACGGCCCGCAAGCTGCTTACGCTGCCGAATGGAAACCAGCCCGTGAAACTGCTCGCCGGCGGCGCCGACCCCTACGAGATCGAGTGGGCGCCCGGGGAGCGTGTGGCGTGGAGGACGCAGGGGCGGCAGGAGTACCTGCAGGCCGACCGGCGCTTGCGCGGCCAGCTTTCGGCAAGGCTCGGCGCAACGGTCACAGCGGCGGTGGTTACAGCCGAATGGACCTACGCGGGCGGCGCCGACGGGCGGCTTTGGGCATCGGCTGATCGCGGCCAGACCTGGCAGAGCTTTCTGGCACAGGAAAGTGGACGGGTGAATGCGATCTATGTCAACCCGCGCGAACCCAGAATCGCGCTGGCGGCAGTGGCGGGCCGGGGGGCGGTGCTGCGCACCCTCAACGGCGGCCTGTTCTGGGATGACGCAACGTCCAACCTTCCGCCTGGCGGGACGAACGGGATCACCGCCGATCCGGCATCCGGTTCCATTTATGTGGCCACTTCCCGGGGCGTGTTTCAGACAACCACGGCACTGAATCTTCTGGGAGCGGCAACCCCGTGGTCGCCTGTCAGTGCCGGCCTGCCCACCCAGCACGCCCTTGATGTGCGTCTGGACGAGGCAGGCAATCAACTCTACGTTCTGCTGGAGGGCTGGGGTCTGTTCGCCGGCATGGCGCCGCATCGAAGCCGCCAGATCAGCGTGGTGAACGCCGCCGACTTCAGCGGCCGCCCTGCGGCGCCCGGCACGCTGCTGAGCATACTCGGCAGCCGCGTCACCGGTGTGAGAGCCGGCGATCAGCCGGCGCCCGTGCTCGGCTCCACCGATTCGGAATCGCAGATTCAGGTGCCGTTCGAAGTGAGCGGCGATAGCCTGGCATTAACGCTCGAATCACCCGGGCGCGCCGCCGTGCGCATGGGACTGCCGCTGGCCGCCGCCTCGCCCGCCATCTTCATCGCCAGGGACGGCGCACCGCTGCTGCTCGACGCCGATTCCGGCGTGGCCCTGGACGCCGGCAACCCGGCGCGGTCGGCAACGCGCATCCAGATTCTGGTCAGCGGTTTGGGTGCGGTAAACCCGGCCTGGCCTACGGGCGTTCCGGCGCCCGCCGAAAACGTCCCAAGGGTGGTGGCGCCGGTGAGGGTGTATGTGGATCGCGAGCCCGTCGAAGTGACGCGCGCCACGCTTGCCCCAGGCTATGTCGGCTTCTATGTCGTTGAGGTACAATTGCCCATGCTCGTGAACGCGGGACCGGCCGAGTTGTACCTGGAAGCCGGAAATCAGCAGAGCAACCGCGTCCGGCTGTACCTTGCGCCCTAGGCGCTGCGTCTACCTTTTTGATTCGATGACTGGGGGCTACATGCGTCACCTTCTCACTCTCACCGTTCTACTGGCCTTCCTTGCTTCGGGCCCGGCCCAGGAAAAGAAACCAGAAAAACTCGCGCCTTACTACCCCACGCCGGAATCGGTGGTGGAGAAGATGCTGCAGTTCGGCGGGCTCAAGCGCGGCGAGCGCATGTTCGATCTCGGCAGCGGCGATGGCCGCATCGTCATCATGGCCGCCGAGAAGTTCGGCGCAACGGCCACCGGCATTGAGATGGACGCCGACCTGTACAAGCAGAGCACGGACCGCATCCGCAGCCTCGGCCTCGAAAAATCGGCGCGCATCGTGCAGGGCGATATTTTTAAGCAGGACTACTCCTCGGCGAACATGCTCACGGTATACCTGTTGCCATCGTCAAACGATAAGGTGCGGCCGCTGCTTGAAAAGCAGCTCAGAAAGGGTACGCGCATCGTCTCGCACGACTTCGAGTTCGCCGGCTGGAAACCGGAAAAGGTGGAGACCATCGACGATGACGGCGAGGGCCGCAGCCACACGTTGTATCTGTACCGGCGCTAGTATGAGGCTGTTGCTGATGGTCCTGATTCCGGGGCTGGCGGGCGCTGAGTTGCTCAGGATCGAAATGGGCTTCGGAGGCATGGAATGCGCTTCCTGCACGGAGTTCATCGAAAGCCGCATGAGCCGCAACCGCAACGTGCAGTCCGTGCGCGTGGATAAGGAGAAAGGCATCCTGCGGCTGGAACTGAAGCCGGAAAATAAGATGCGCCTCGAACAGGTACGCGACCTGGTGCAACAAAGCGGCTTCACCCCCAAGGCGGCAACCGTGGAGGCGCGCGGCATCGTCCAACCGGACGGCTTCCTCATTCCCGAAACCGGCCAGGAGTTCAAGGCACGCGACCCGCACCATCTATTGAAAGCCCTCACCGGCAAGCGCGCCCGCCTGGAAGCAGACGTCGAAACACAGCCCGGCCGCTCTTCCCTTCTCATCATCAAAAAAGCCGCAGCCGCCGAATGACGGCGCCTCATTTTCACTCACGCGGCGATTCTTCTGTTCCAACGGGCGCCCATTCCCGTTACAATGGCGGTGTAAACATTAATAGGGCGGATTGTTTTTATGTCGCTGGCCGACGATCTGGCCTCCTTTGAGGCCGATTCGAAAGAACAACTCAGCGCCGCCTGGCAACTTCATGTCGCCAGAGTGGAGGAGCAGTTGCGCGCCGGCTGGCGGGAACAGATCGAAACCGTTCTCAGTGAGCGGCTGGCGGAACTCGCTCCGGCCGTGCACAGAGAAACCGCACGGGCCGAACGCGCCCTTACCGAACGGCTGAACCAGACCGCGCGCAGGTTGCGCTCCGCCGAAAACGCCGCCGAGTGGATTGCGATTCTCGAGGAGACCGCGGCGGCCTTTTGCGAAAAGGCAGCCGTCTTTGACGTCACCCGCGACGCCATCGCCAAAGCGCCCGCCATCGCGACCGCAATCGAATCCAAGGACACCGTGGTGGCGCTGAGGCTCACCAGCGAGCTTTCCCCAGCCATCACCGGCCGCTTCGGCGAACAGGGCGACTCGCGCTGCTACCTCATACCCGTGCTTTCCGGCGATCGCGTGGTAGCGGTCATTTATGCACAACCGGGCGCCGGCGGCCTGGACCGCAATGCCCTGGAGTTGCTGGCTGTTCTGGCCGGCGCGGCGGCCCCGAAATCGGCAACTGCATTGATTCAGGTGAGCGCGCCGCAACCGGCTGCCGCACCGCCCGCGTCTATACGGATAGACTGGACGGCACTGAGCGCCGAGGAGCAGGAGTTGCATCTGAGGGCGCAGCGCTTTGCGCGTGTGCGGGTGGCCGAGATCCGCTTGTATCAGGCCGATGCCGTGCGCCGGGGCCGGCAGGAAAAGAATCTCTACGCGGCGCTGAAGGACAAGATCGATTCCGGGCGGGCCGATTTCCGCAGGGAGTTCGTGGACAAATGCCCCTCCATGGCCGATTACCTACATCGGGAGATGATGAGAACGCTAGCCAATGACGATGAATTCGCAATGGGGCCGGACTATCCGGGCGCTATGGTCTAACGGACAATTCGCGCTGCTGGGAATGTGCCTGGCCGGCGCGGTGACAGCGCAGCCGCTGTCCACACTCACCAGAAATTTCCTCGAATCTCCATCACCGGCGGGCAAACGCGCCCTGCTGAACTTCGCCCAGGCCCACCCAAAAGATTCGCAAGGCGCCCTGGCGCTGCTGGCGGTAGGTTGGCACGATACCCAGGCCAAGTCCTACGAAGAAGCGGTGGCGCATCTGAACGGCGTGGCCGGGCGGCTCCCCAAACTGGCCGACTATGCCCGCTACTACACAGGCTCCGCCCACTACGAGTTGAAGAACTATCCGGCGGCCATCGCCGCCCTCACGCCTGTGTTCAGTGACCGCTATGACGCGCTGGTTTCGCCATTCGCCACCCGCGCGGTCCTACTTGCCGCTGACGCGATGTCCGACAGCGGACGCGCCAGAGATGCGATTTCGCTGATCGGCCGGCATCCACTGTTGCCTCGCGCCGATGCGGAGTTCGCGCTCGGCAAGGCGTTTGAATCGGCCGGTGACGCCGTTTCGGCGGCGGCACACTACCAGACGGTCTATTATTCGCATCCAACCTGGGATCGCGTGCAGGAGGCCGCCGATGCGCTCACGCGCCTTCAGCAGACGCTGGGAGACCGCTACCCGCCCGTCATGCCCCAAGCTCAACTCAAGCGCGCGGCCGGGCTTGCCCAGGGCCGGAACTTCGCTGAAGCGAGAAAGGTGCTGGAGACGGCGCTGCCACAATTGACGGGCGCCGAACGGGATCTTGCCGAGGTGCGGCTCGGCGTCTACGACTATCAGGCCCGGCGCTATGCGGCGGCCTACACGCATCTCAAGGGCCTTTCGGTATCGAACCCCGAGGCCGGTGCTGAACGGCTGCATTACCTGGTGGAAGCATGCCGCAGACTGGACCGTCACGGCGAGATTCCGGCGCTGCTGGCCGAATTCGAGTCAAATTATCCACAGTCCCGATGGCGCGCCGAAACGCTGGTGAATGTCGCCTACGATCATTTGTACCGGAACGAACCCGAGAGTTTCGTCCCCCTGTACCGCGCCTGCGCCGACGGTTTCCCGCAGGAGCGCCATGCCAGCTTCTGCGACTGGAAGGTGACCTGGACGAACTACCTGCGCGATGAGAACAGCCGGGAGAATATTCTCAAAAATCACTTGAAACGTTTTCCGGACTCGGAGAAGGTGCCCGCCTCGCTTTATTTCCTGGGACGTCTGGCCGAAAGGAACAGGGCCTACGGGATGGCGAAAGGCTACTACGCGCAACTCGCTCACCGCTATCCGAATCACTACTATGCCGTGCTCGCAAGGGAACGGCTGGAGGATACGGCCATAGCCAGGGCCACGGCCGCGCCCGAAGCCGCCGAATTTGTCGCTAGCCTCAAACTGCCCGACAAACGGCGATCGGCGAGCTTTGAGGTGCAGCCGGCCACCCGGGTCCGCCTGGAACGCGTGAAACTGCTCGATGGAGCGGGCTTTTCCGATTGGGCCGAGAGTGAACTTCGCTTTGCCGCCCGCAACGGTGAGCAGCCGCATCTTCTGGCCATGGAACTGGCGAAGCTGCTCGAGCGAAGGGGCGCGAGCGACCATGCCCTGCGCGCCGTGAAGGCTTACGTGCCCGAATACCTCATGATTCCCATGGAGCAGGCGCCCAAGGATTTCTGGCGCATCGCCTTCCCCATGCCTTTCCGCGAATCCCTGCTGAAGAACGCCCGCCTCAGTGAAGTCGACCCTTATGTCGTGGCGGGTCTGGTGCGGCAGGAATCGGAGTTTGATCCGAAAGCCGTTTCGCGCGCCCGCGCCCTTGGACTGACGCAGGTGATGCCGGCCACCGGCCGCGAATTGAGCCGCCGGGTGGGCATCAGGCGCTTCAACACCTCCATGCTGTTTGTCCCGGACGTCAATCTGCGTCTTGGCACCTACTACATCCGCAATCTGCTCAATTCGCTGAACGGAAAATGGGAGGCGGCGCTGGCGTCTTATAACGGCGGACGCTCGCGTGTGGTGCGCTGGGCCGAGTGGGGTAATTTCTCGGAGCCTTCCGAGTTTATTGAGACCATTCCGATCACCGAAACCCGCGACTATGTGCAAATCGTGCTGAGAAACGCCAAAGTATACCGGCAGCTTTACGATGGTTTGCCGCTTGCGGTACGCTCGACGGATGAGCCTGCCAAGCCTGCCGCATCAGCCGCCAAGCCAACACCCAAACGAGCCGCCGCAGCCAAGTCCGCAAGAAAACCCGCCGTCAAACGAAAGCCTGCCGCCACTGCCGCACGCTCGGGCAAGGTTTCAAAGTCTACGAACGCACAACTTCCGTGAGAGCGTCATCCGTGAGATGACGCGGCTGGCCATCGCCCGCAACGCGGTAAATCTTGCCCAGGGATTTCCCGACTTCCCCGCCCCGGACATCCTCAAGAAAGCGGCTCACGAAGCCATCGACGCCGAGTTCAACCAATACAGCGTCACCTGGGGCGCACGTTCGTTTCGCCAGGCGATCAGCGGAAAGTACCGCCGCCACTACGGTATTGAAGTGGACCCGGACCGCGAAGTGACGGCCTGCTGCGGCGCCACCGAGGGGATGATCGCATCCCTGCTGGCGGTGGTGAATGCGGGTGACGAAGTCGTCATGTTTGAGCCGTACTATGAGAACTACGGACCGGACACCGATCTGTGCGGCGCAGTGCGCAAGATCGTCTCCCTGCGCGCTCCGGACTGGTCGTTTGACCCCGATGAGTTGCGGAAGGCGTTCAGCAGCCGGACCAAGGCGATCATCGTTACCACGCCGAATAACCCGACCGGAAAGGTGTTTACTCGCCAGGAACTAACGCTTATCGCGGACCTGTGCCAGCAGCATGACGTTATTTGCATCACTGACGAAATCTACGAACACATACTCTACGACGGCGCAGTTCACACCCCGATTCTTTCGATTCCCGGCGTGAGGGATCGCGCCATCCTGGTCAACAGCATGAGCAAAACCTACTCAGTCACCGGCTGGCGCGTGGGGTGGATTCTGGCCGCACCCGACCTGACGGATTCTATACGGAAAGTGCATGATTTCCTCACCGTACACGCGCCGCATCCGCTTCAGATCGCCGGCGTCACCGCCCTCGGGCTGCCCGATTCGTATTATGACGAACTGGCGACAGCCTACCGGCAGCGCCGCAATCACCTACTCGATGTTCTTTCCTCATCCGGGTTTCATTGCCATCGCCCGCAAGGGGCTTACTACGTCATGGCCGACATTTCCAGGTTCGGTTTTAATGACGACACCACATTCGCCCTGCATCTGCTCAACGAAGCCGGCGTTGCCGCCGTTCCAGGCTCGAGCTTTTTCTCCAATCCGGCGCTTGGGCGGCAACTAATTCGCTTTTGTTTTTGCAAGAAATATGAGACGCTGGAAGAGGTAAGGCACCGCCTCCGCAAAGGAGGTGGCGATGGAGGCCCCCAATGACTCCTTCTGTCCTTCTTCTACCGGACACTGTGATCCGGTCCAGTGGCGTCGGCCCAACAATCGACCTGTCCGGCTGCACAGGTAAACAGCTTCAACTTCAAATCAGTGTGAATCGCATCCTGGAACGCGAGAGCGTGGATCTGGCGATTTGGGCCTCTCCGGATGGAACGGCCTGGGGAATGCGCCCCGTGCTTCGGCTGCCGCGCCGCTATCATTGCGGAACCTGCCATTTTTTGATGGACCTGAGCGAACATCCCGAAGCCAGGTTTCTGCGAATCGAGTACCGGCTGAATCCAAGCCGCGACAACCGCGAATCGCTGGCGGAGCTGTCTGTGGTTGGCGAAGCGGTGACTGAGCATGCGCCCCAACAGGCGCTGGCGGCTGCTGCTTTCTGATTTCCCGCTGCCGGGCTTCCATCGCGTGTTAAGGTGGGAACGATGGAGGCTAATCCGTTCCTGGATCCGCTCCGGTTTGAGCGGCGAGTTCCGCCGTGCGCCATTGTTATTTTCGGCGCCAACGGCGACCTGACCAAACGAAAACTGATCCCCGCCCTTTACCGGCTGGCCTATGAGCGGCGCATGCCGTCAGGCTATGTGATCTTCGGAAACTCGCGCACGGCCATGTCCGACGCCGAATACCGCCAGAAGATGAAAGCCGCCGTCCAGGAATTTCTTGAGGACAGCCCTTTCGACGCTGCATTGTGGGAGCAATTCGAGCAGTCCCTATTCTATCTGCCGGGCGACATTAAGAACCCCGAATACTATTCCGTTCTGGCGGCCCGCCTGAAAGAACAGGACGAACGCACCGGCGGCAACGTGCTGTTCTACCTTTCCACCCAGCCCAGCCATTATGAGCCGATTGTCGGCGGGCTTGGCCAGGCCGGGCTCTCCCGCGGCGCCGGATGGCGGCGCGTGGTGATTGAAAAGCCGTTCGGTCATGACCTGGCCAGCGCACACGCATTAAACCAGAAGCTGCAGGCCGTATTCCCGGAATCGTCGATCTACCGGATCGATCACTACCTGGGCAAGGAAACGGTGCAGAACGTGCTCGCCGTACGCTTTGCCAACGGCATCTTTGAGCCTCTGTGGAACCGCCGCTACATCAACAACGTGCAGATCACGGCCGCCGAATCGATCGGTGTGGAAGGCCGCGGCGGATACTACCAGGAAAGCGGCGCCCTGCGCGACATGATCCAGAATCACCTGCTGCAGGTGATGGCCACGATCGCCATGGAGCCTTCGGCGGTGTATGAGCCGAACGCCGTGCGCGATGAACGGGCAAAGCTGCTGCGTTCGGTACGCATCCTGAAGGAAGAGGAAGTGGCGGGGCTGGCGGTGGCCGGCCAGTATGGTTCGGGCCGCATCGGCGGCAGGGAAATGCCCGGATTCCGCCAGGAAGAAGGCGTGGATCCCAAGGCCCAGACCGATACCTACGCCGCTGTCACCTTTTTTGTCGATAACTGGCGCTGGGCCGGCGTGCCGTTTTACGTGCGCACGGGTAAGCGCATGCCTAAGCGTGTCACCGATATCGCCATTCAGTTCAACGCCGCCCCTCTGCCGCTGTTTGAACGCGACAACACGGCCGGCAACCATCACCTTGCGCGCCCGAACCTGCTGATTATCCGCATTCAACCGGAAGAAGGAATTTCGCTGCGGTTTCTTTCCAAGAATCCGGGCGAGGGAATGAAGCTGCGTCCGGTCTCGATGGATTTCAACTACGGCTCCAGCTTCGGCGTGCGCACGCCCACCGCGTATGAGACGCTGCTGCAGGACGCCCTTGCCGGCGACGCCACGCTGTACACGCGGCAGGACATGGTGGAGGCAAGCTGGGCCGTGGTGCAGCCGATTCTCGACTACTGGGCTTCGCAGCGTTTCCTGTTTCCCAACTACGAGGCGGGAACCTGGGGGCCGAAAGCCTCCGATGACATGTTGGCCACCCGCGGCCACCGCTGGAGGATCCCCTAATGGCCGCCGTGGTCAGCCCCGAAGGCATCCTGAAGGAACTGTCCGCGCTGTGGGTGTCGCTCGGCAAGCAGGAAGACAGCGGCGTACTGCGGGCCTGCGCCATGACGCTGATCATGGCCACCGGGGAGGAGGAAGACGCCGCCGAAGCCGGACTGACGCTGGCCGAGCTGATCCACGAACACCCCAGCCGCGCGATTGTGCTGCGCGTGGTCACCAGCGCTGAGCCGGTGCTGGAATCGCGCGTTCTCGCCCAATGCTGGATGCCGTTTGGCAAGCGCCAGCAAATCTGTTGCGAACAGATTGAGATCACCGCATCGCCCGCCACTCTGCCCGGCGTACAGCGCATCCTGGGGGCGCTGGTGGCCCCCGATCTGCCAGTGATGCTGGTGTGCCGCAGCCCGCGCCTGTTCGGACTGCCGAAGTTCCAGAAGCTGCTGGCGATGGCCAACAAGGTGGTGGCCGATTCCCACGGCTCACCCGAGCCATGGGGAGTGATGCAGCGCGTGGCCGATATGCGGGCCAACGGCCGCGACGTCGCAGATCTGGCCTGGACACGGCTGACGCCGCTGCGGCAGGAGATCGGCGCGGCATTCGACGAACCGGGCGCCATCGCCAGGCTGCCTTTGATCAGCCGGGCCGTGATTGCTCACCCACCCGGTCCGATGCCCCCCGAAGCGCTCTACCTCACGGCGTGGCTTCACCATTCCCTTGGCCGTGAACTGCCGGTCAGCTTCCAGCCCGAGGCCGGCAGCGATCCCATCACGCGGGTGGACCTGATTGGCGAGCAAGTGCTGTTCTCCTTCCGCCCGCCGTTTTCCCGCGCGGGCTGCGAGTTGCTGCGCGAAGAACTCTCGATCTCCGGCCGCGATTCAGTCTATGATAGTGTGCTGGCCGGCGCCTTAGCCCTGGCCTGAGGATCGCCATGAGCGCACATTGGTATACCTACCCATCGGCTGATCTTGCCGCCCAAGCCGGATCCCGTCAGATTCTGCTTCACCTCGAACAGGCGCTGGCCGGGCATTCCACCGCATCGCTGGCCATCTCCGGAGGATCCACCCCAAAGCTGATGCTCCAGCACCTGGCCAAGGCGAAATTCGACTGGAGCCGCGTACACCTGTTCTGGGTGGATGAGCGCATGGTTCCGCCCACGGACGCGGACAGCAACTACCTGCTGGCCGAGGAGAATTTCATCAAACCAGCCAGATTCCCTCACCGCAACCTGCACCGCATACAAGGCGAATTACGCGCCGACATCGCCGCCGAACATTACGCCGTGGAGATGGAGGAATTCTTCGGGCTGTCCGCCGGCGAACTCCCGCACTTCGATGTCATCCATCTGGGAATCGGGGCCGACGGCCACACCGCGAGCCTGTTTCCCGGTGAGCCGCTGATTGAAGATCGCAAGTCGATGGCCGCCGCCGTATGGGTGGAGAAGCTGTCGAAGTGGCGGGTAACGTTGCTGCCGGGCGTGCTGCTCAACGCCAGGCACGTCCTGATGCTGGTAGCCGGGGCCGACAAGGCCGAGGCGCTCAAGACTGTCACCGAAGGCGCCTATGAGCCGCTGCGCTACCCCGCGCAACTCGTCGCCCACCACAGCCGGCACCTCACCTGGTGCGTGGACCGGGAGGCTGCCTCGCTCGTCACGGCATGAAGGCCGCCTCGGGACCGCTCAATCGCCTCATCTTCGGCGGCGATGTGATGCTCAGCCGCTGGGTCTGGCGTATCGCGGAACAAAAGAGGGACCCAGCATGGCCGTTCCGCCGGATCAGTGAGGAATTCGCCTCGGCCGACATCGCCTTCGTGAACCTGGAATCGCCGTTTGCCTCCCGCCCCCCTTATTTTCAGGATCGGATGGTGTTCCGGACCCACCCCGCCATGGTGGAAGGGCTTGTCTCGGCGGGAATCGACGTGGTCTCCACGGCCAACAACCATTCGCGCGATGCCGCCGGCGCCGGCATTGAGGAAACGCTTCGCGTCCTTGGCGCCAATGGCATCGCCGCCACGGGCACGGGACTGACGGCGGAAGACGCCAATCACGGCGTCATCCTCGAACGTAACGGAGTCCGGTTCGGTTTCCTGTCCTACACCTTCGATCAGCGCAACGGCAACCACCCGTCCGACGATCCGCGCGTGGCCATGCTAAACCCCGCCTCGATCGAGGAAGCAATCGACTGGATGTCGCCCCGCGCCGACGCGATCATCGTATCGATGCACGCCGGCTGGGAGTATCAGCCGCGGCCAAACGCCCTGCAGAGAAAGATGGCGCGGCTGGCGATCGACTCAGGCGCCGCGCTGGTGATCGGCCATCATCCCCACGTAATCCAGCCGGTCGAGGCCTACGGCGAAGGGCTGATCTGCTATTCGCTCGGCAACCTGGTGTTTGATCAGTTCCAGCGCCCCGAAACCCAGCGCGGCCTGGTGGTGGAAGCCGAATTCGCCGGTGCGCGGCGCATTGGCCACCGCCTGAGAGAGGTGCGGATTGAGCGCACCGCGCCGCGGTTTCTTACCTCGCCAACAGCACGATAGTCCGTTCGCCGCCGGGGCCGTTGTAGAGTAGTTCCAGCTTCTTGATGGAACCGGGTTTGCCCCGGTGCGGAAAGTAAAGATAACCCTTCACAGGCTTCGAGGCTTCGCCTTCCGGCAGTCCTGCTTTGGCGACAATCTCGTGGTGCGGCTCTTTCTGCTCCCGCACGATGCCGCTTGGGTCCACAGGCTCAGGCGCGCGGGGCAGCGGCGGCAGCGGACGCCGGGACTGATCCCCGGGGAAACGCGGCTCATGACCGGGACGGCCCACAATCACCGCGCCGTTGCCCACGCCGGCGCTTGCTTCAAGCGTCGGCCGCTGCTCCCAATCGGGGTACTTGATCGAAGCCGCCACCATGGCCGGCGATTGCGAGAGCAGTGGCGGACGTTTGCCGTTGACGCGCAACGTGAACTGGTTCTGGCTCACCATCAGGCTTGTGCCCTTGGCGGGAATCACTTCCAGTTCTACGCCGACATAGCCCGGCACATAAATGCTGGCGCCCTCGGCGAAAACGGCATGGCCCATGTATTCGGCCGAAAACGCCACTTTTTCGGGCGGAGCTTGCAGCAATACGGCCGCGGCCAACAGCAGAGGCGTCATCCCTCCAGTCTACTGCCTGTAGAAACTCGAGCGGGTCGTCGAGGCGCCGGAATCGGGCTTGGAAGCGAGACTGAATCGCGGCTCCGGTTGAATCGCACCCCGCAGCAGCCCCGCCATATATTCCCCCACCGCCGGCCCGTGCTTGAAGCCGTGCCCTGATCCGCCGCCCGCCAACCAAATTCGCTCATCTCCGGGATGGCGGTCCAGCAGGTAGTCCCCGTTGGCCGTGTTCTCATACTGGCAAACGCGTGCCTCAAGCAAGGGGGCCCCGGCAAGCAGCGGGAATCGCTCCGCAAGATAGGAACGCGCGATGGCGATGCCCGCGGCCGTCACCTGGCGCGATTCCGTGTCGGGATCCATGAGTGGACCGTGGGTATCGTGGGCCAGCTTGAGACCCCGATTCTCCAGGTCGGGGATGCCGTAAAAGCGCCGCTCAATGTCGATCCAGCATGGCATCTGCGGAGGGGCAAAGTGCCGCCCTCCGGCCCGCGTGCCGAAGAACAGCACTTCCTGGCGTGACGGCACAATCCTGTCCTTCAGCAGATCGGGGAAGATCTTTGGCAGCCAGGGCCCGCAGGCAAAGACATACTGGCCCGCCGAAACCGTTTCACCCAGATTCGTTTTGACCTCTCCGCCCTCCAACCGGATCTCGCTCTGTTCGTAGCGCAGCCCGGCGGCAACCATGCCGCTCACCAGCATCTGCACCGACCGGCGGGCCATCAGCGCGCCTGCCCCCGGTTCCCAGATACACCAGGCCTCAGCAGGGAAGCAGAACTGCGGAAATCGGGCGATCAGATCGCGTCCCATCAGTTTGTCGAATGGGACGCCGCAGCGCGCCAGCGTCCCGGCAGTTTCCTCTGCGAATATGTCGCCGGGCATCGCAATCCACAGCGAACCCACCGGCTGCAGCAGCCCCGGATCGGCGCCCGCGGTCCACTCCCGCCACAACGCCATCGAACGCATCGACCAGCGCGTGTAGATCTCCCGCGGCCCATATCCCATGCGGATGATCCGCGATTCGCCACCCGACGACGCGCGCCCGTTCGCCGCGCCATAGCAATCGTAGAGGGCCACAGAAAGCCCGGCGCGCCTCAGATGCCACGCCGTCCACGCGCCGAAGACTCCAGCGCCGATCACGGCGACATCGGTTGTCATGTGTTCACGATTCTTTCGGAAGACAAAGGAAGCCCATCCAGTTTCCGTTTTCCCGCGAGGTGGGCTTCGCCTTCAAAACACGATCCGAGGGAACGCTGACAAGACTCACGGCGTTTTCAAACGGCTCGGGATAGAGCTTCAGTTCGGTGGTATCGGACGCCGATTGCAGCGCCTTGGCGTCGGCCTCGTTCATGTATCCCACAAGGTGTACCGCGCCGCTGAACAGCTTGTGTACTTCAAAGGCCTGGAAGGTTTGCCGCTCAAACAGCGGCAGTCCCTCGGTGGCCGGGGAATAGGTGAAGCCGTAGGTGCCGGCTGCGATAAAGTCGATGTGGTTGCCCTGATCGGCTTGCGCGACAGGCGAGAGCTTGCGGTCGCGGCGCAGCTTCTCACGGTCCGCGAGTGAGGTGGTAGTTTCTGCGTGTGCCATGCAAAAACTTTTATTTTACAAGAGCCGGGCCACGTCCTTGGCGAAGTAGGTGAGAACAAAATCGGCGCCGGCGCGGCGGATGGAGGTGAGCGATTCGAGAATCGCGCGATCGTGATCCAGCCAGCCATTGCGCACCGCGGCCATGATCATGCTGAACTCGCCCGACACCTGGTAGGCGGCAATCGGCAGATCGAAGCGGTCACGCGCCATGCGAATGATGTCGAGATAGGGCATGGCCGGCTTCACCATGATCATGTCAGCCCCTTCCTCGACATCAAGGGCGATCTCGCGCATCGACTCACGGGCGTTGGCCGGGTCCATCTGGTAGCTGCGGCGGTCCCCAAACTGAGGGGCCGATTCCGCGGCTTCGCGGAACGGGCCGTAGAACACCGAAGCGTACTTGGCGGCGTAGGAAAGGATCGGTATGTTGGGGAAGCCGGCGCCATCCAGGCCTTTGCGGATCGCCCCCACGCGGCCATCCATCATGTCCGATGGCGCGACGATGTCCGCACCCGCCCGGGCATGCGACACGGCGGATTTCGTCAGCCAACCCAGCGTGATGTCGTTATCCACGTCGCCGTTGACGATCTTGCCGCAGTGTCCGTGACTGGTGTACTCACAGTTGCAGACGTCGGTGATCACCAGCAGATCCGGGGCTTCCCTCTTGATGGCGCGGATGGCCTGCTGCACAATGCCGTTGTCGTCGTAGCCGCCCGTCGCTTCTTCGTCCTTGTGCGATGGGATCCCGAAGAGGATAATGCCCCCCACGCCGAGCCCCGTAAGCGTGGCGCACTCGCCGACAATTTCATCCACCGACATCTGGAAATTGCCCGGCATGGAACTGATTTCCCTCTTCACGCCTTCGCCGGGACAAACGAACAGCGGCAGGATACAATCGCCAGGGCTCAGGTTCGTTTCCCTCACCAGGGCGCGCAGGGAGGCGGTGGCGCGCAGCCGGCGCATGCGTTGAACAGGAAAGGCCATAGCTTCTTAGTTTAGACCGGCTCTAGGCGATCGCAACAACGTTTTTAATCCCGTGCACCGTGCCCGACAGCGGCTCGAGCGCCCGATCCATCGGGATACGGTTTGTGATGATGCGGCTTAACGCCTCCGGCCATTTCTCCGCAAACACACCGATGTCGCGGATGGCCGCCTCAAAGCTGGAGCGCGGCGCATTCACCGTTCCAAACACCAACTGGTTCTTCAGCACCATCTCACGCATGAGATGATCGGTGTCCACGCTAACCGGCGCTTTCCTTCCCGGCACGCCCGTAAAAATGAACACACCGTTCGGCCCCAACGCCTTCAGAAACTCAAAGGCCAGCGACGAGGCGCCCACGGCCTCGTATACCAGATCCAGCGTGTGCCCGAACCGCGACACCATTTCCTCCACCGCCACCTGTTGCGCGTCCACGAACTCCGCCCCGATCGCCCGCACGATCTCCGTGCGGCCGTCGCCCTCGGTATGACGCGAGTACACACAGACATCGAAACCCGCCACGCGCAGCGCCATCGCCCCCAACAACCCCACCGGACCGGCGCCCAGCACAATCGCCTGGTGCCCCGCCCCAAGGTTCCCCGCCGCCGCCTGCGGGCGCTTCCATGGCAGCCGGTTCTGCACATCCCATACCTGCTCGATCGCTTTCTCGGCGATCGTCAGCGGCTCCACCAGCACGGCATAGGGGCGCAGCGGCGCGGCCACACGATTGAGAAATCGCGCATCCTCCACCACGTATTCGGCCATATAGCCATGGTGCTGCTTGATGCCGCGTTCGGTAAATTCGCCGGAATAGCAGAAATCCTGACGCTCGGCCGGACAGGCGATACATTCCGGATGAGAGCAGGGACGGCGCACGCTGGGCACAACCAGATCCCCGGGCTTCAACCCGCTTTCCGGTCCCGCCTCCACCACCTCGCCCGCCGATTCATGACCGATGATCAGGTAGTCGAATCCCGCCGGCGGGGTGCCGTACTCGAACGCCACAATCTCTTTGTCGGTTCCGCAGATCCCCACCTCCAGCATGCGAAGCTTCACCTCTGAAGGCGACTCGAAGGACGGTTCCGGATGGTCGATCAGTTCGACACGGCGCCCGGCGGGGTAAACGGCGATGGCTTTCATCCCGGCGATGATAGCACTGCCGGCGCCTGACAGAAATTCAGGTCTTTTTTCCTTTTTTCGCCGCCGCCTGGATCTTGGCGATCAGTTCTTTGGTTTCCTTGGAATCGGGCAGTTTCCTGGTCAGTTCCATGGCATGGTCACAGAAGAACTTGTAGCGGTCCGGGATATCCAGCTTCAGCGAGCTGAACAGATCGGCCGCATCGAGCGATGACTGCGCCATGGCGCGGTAGAACGTCTCACTCGATATCTTCGCCGGGGTGGCCTTGAACGCGTCGCGCGCTTTCGCCGCATCGTCACCCGCTCCCACCATGCGGCTGGCCGCCAGCAGTACCCCGCGCGTCAAGGCGTGCTTGCGCGCAGACTCCAGTTCCGGCCCACTCGCCAGGATACCCTCGGCCAGTTTGTTGATCACCGGCGATTGAATCGTGCTGCCGGAAGGGAACGGAAAATCGAGTGTCACCTCTCCGCTCGGATTCGCTTTCTCATATTGCTGCAGGCTCTCAGCGAATCCCATCGCCAACCGCGAGGCCGCCGAACGCATGTCCGATGCCTGGCGGCGGAACGGCGCGGGACTGGTCTTGTTGACTCGGGCGCCGGTCTCAAAGCGGTCGGCAATTTCCGCGTAGCCGCGGGCAAGCCCGTCGAGAATCATCAGCCGCCAGGGCACCGCGCGGGCGGCGTAATCCGCCGAACCCGCCAGCTTCTCCAGATGATCGTTGGTCTTGGCGAAATCTCCCGCGCTATAGGCTTCCCCTGCCGCCGACCAGTAGAAGGCGGGAGTGCCCTTTGCGGGCGGCTGCGGACCGGATTCGCAGGCGCAGAAGCAGAACAGAAATACGCAGATCAGTACGGCACGTAGCGGCATCGTTTGTCATCTCCTGGGAGCTATGGGATATCACAGCCCGCGCCGGGATGCAAGGCCGGCTACTTGGCGCAGCGAAATCCGATGTTCGGAGTCTTCTGGTTGGGACGCACCCAGTTGCGGTAAAAAACGGTGAGCCGGGACGGCGGATCGGACCACGCTCCGCCCCGAATCACCTTGTACATGCCGCTGCCGGGTCCCTTTGGATTTTCGGCTGGCGCCGTCTGATAATAGCCGTGCTCGTACCAGTCCGCCAGCCACTCGGCGACGTTGCCCACGATGTCATAGACGCCGAACTCGTTGGCGGGAAACTGGCCAACCGGGCCAGGGCCGGTCTGCACGTTGAAGCGGGCAAGCTTCGCGTCGGCCTTGTCTCCCCAGGGATAACTCAGATCTTCCTTGCCCGAACGCGCCGCCCGTTCCCACTCGGCTTCAGTGGGAAGCCGCTTGCCCACCCACTTGCAGTAGGCCGAAGCATCGTCCCAATCCACGTTGTAGACCGGATAGTTTTCCGTGCCCCGCGGCAGTTCGCCCCTCACCCAGTGCCGCGGCGCGGGCCGTTTGGCCGCCTTGAGGAATTCCGCGTAGCGCGCGTTTGTCACTTCGTACTTGTCGAGCGCAAAGGCGTCCACCTTTACCTTGCGCGCCGGGCGGTCATCCAGCAGCACCTTCGGGCGCATGCCGGTGGAGTCATCCCGCGTGAGCTTCGTGCGGCCCATGGTGAACTCGCCGGCCGGGATGGGGGCCATCTCCTCGCCAGCGGCCAGTAACAGCGCAAGCAGCAACATCAGACAAACAGTTCCGCAATCTCGTCGTCAATCACGAAGTCCGTGGCGCCCAGCACATCCACATAGCGGTAGGCGCGCCGCGAGGGTGTGTTCGTCAGTTCCTTCTTCCAGTCAATTCCGATCGCGGAATAAATACTGGCGTACAGGTTCTCGGTCTTGGGCTGTGACTTGTACTTCCATCCGTTCTCCACCACCTTCTCACCGCTGGCGTTGGTGCGGCCAAGGATGCGCCCGCCCTTCACTCCGCCGCCGGCGAACAGCGCCAGGTAGCACTCGTTGTAGTGGTGGCGCCCTTTCACGCCGTTCAGCGGACCGGGCACGCGGCCGAACTCGGTCACCATCACCACCATCGTTTCGTCCAGCAGCGTCTTGCCGGCCAGCCGGGGGGAAGGCGCCGCCGCCAGATCGCGGATCAGGTTGGCCATGCCCCGGTCAAACTCATTGCAGCGGACATAGTGGCTGGACTTGGCGTTGGGATCGAAGATGTTCTTGTGGTGATCCCAATCCGGGTGCGTGATGTGGATGTAGCGCGTCCCGGCATCGGCCTGTATCGCGTTGCGGGCGAACAGGCAGGCAATGCCCACCAGGTTATCGCCGTAACGCTGCTTCTCCTGTTCGTCCATGCGGAACGCCGCGGGCCAGCGAGGGTCGCCCAGTATCTTGTACGCCGACTCCTGGAAGCTGCGGAATCCGCCGAATCCACGATCCTTCGCCTCACGGGTTTTCGCAACCGCCTTGTCCAGTTCGGAAAGCAGGCGGTAGCGCTCCTCCAGCAGCTTCATACCGGCCTGGTCAACAGCACCCACGCCGCCGGTCTTCAGGTTGATGTCCAGCACCGAATAGCGCGGATGCAGAAATCCGGTGTTGAGAGCGCCGCAGCCCGCCGTGTCCAGATTGCAGCCGATGTAGGTGGGAAAGCTGTCGTTCTCCCTCCGCTGCGATTCGAATTCGTAGGAGACCACCGAACCCACCGATGGAATCTCGGCCGCCTGCGCCGGATTCAACGGCCGCCCGGCCTGGTTGTAATATTGCCCGCGGAAGTGCACCACCTCGTGACTCTTCATGGAGCGCACAATGGTGACCTTGTCCATTTCCTTTGCCAGTTCGGGAAACAGCCGGTGCGAAAGATACAGGTCATTGCGCACCTGGCGCACATCCAGATCTTTGGGCGTGCCCGCGTCTTCCTTGAAGTCGAAGGTGTCGATATGGCTGATGGCGCCGGCAAGTTCGATCACCACGGCAAAGCGCGCCGTCCCGCGCGGATTGGCTTTTCCCGCAGCCCGCGCCATCACCGGCATCAGCGCCTGGTCCGCATAAGCGCCCAACAGGCCATAGCCGCCCAGTTTCAATACGTCGCGGCGGGCGGGAAGAAAATCGGCGATCTTTTTCTGCACGGCGCAAATCCTCCTAGTAATTGAAAATGAACTCGGGGCTGTTGATGAGCGCCCATTGCAGATTTTCGGCTCCGGTTTTCCGGTCCGCCTCCACCGCCTTCAGAGCGGCCGCCGATTCCTCGGCCGTCGGCCGGCGCGAAATCGTCGCCACGTAGATGCCTTCCACCAGCGCCCGGTTGTCCGGCGCTTCTTTCAATAGCTGCTCCACGCGGCTGCCATCCCGGGCCAGTACCCGTTCATTGACGATCTTCGATTGCATCAGCAGCATCGCCTGCAGGGACGAAGCCGCCACCTTCTTCGGCATATCGTCGCGATTGCTCTGCCCGAATACGCGCATGAAGTTCTGCACTTCGCCATCGGCCTTCTTAGGCTCGGACATCTGCATCACCATCGGTACTTTTTCCTGGCCCGAAGTGAATTTGCCCGGCCGCGCCGTGGCCAGTGAGATCGCGTCATGCAACTCCGGCGCCGACAACATGCGCACAAACTTGCGCGCATAATAGGGGGCGTATTCGTCTTTCCACTCGCCGGGGAAGCTGGAAGAAAGCTGGTAGGCGCTGGACTTCATAATGGAGCGCACCAGGTGCTTAAAACTGTAGTTGTTGGCCTGAAAATCGCGGGCCATCGCGTCCAGCAGTTCAGGATTCGACGGCTGGATGGACCACGGCGCCGGCGGCGGGTTCTTCGGATCATAACGGGTGAGATCGAAATCGTCCACCGGCTCCACGATGCCAAAACCCATCAGCTCAGCCCAAATCCGATTGGTAATGGCGCGGCTGAACTGGATGTGGGAAGTGATGGAACGGGCCAGCGCGTCGCGCGCCACCTCGCCCTGCCGTGGCGCCTCGCCGGTGAGAATGAACTTCGGATCAGCCAGTCCTTTTCCGCCGCGCGGAATGCGCACAATCGATTCAGCCGAGCGGTCATAGCCCGGCGCCACGTCATCCACCGTGTATTCCGTGTTCGCCTGGTAGCCGTTCTCCCAGTTCATGATCTGCCGCGTCTTGCCGAAAAACGCCGCCTGCGCAAAGAAATCCTCGCGCTTCTTGCTGGTGAGGAACAGGTTTACCTTCTCCAGGTGCCCCCTGCCGTCATGGCAGGAAATGCAGGCCAGGTTCAACCCCAGAAACACCTTGCTGTAGGTGATGGTGAACTCATCGGCAGTGTCGGGCTGATTCACCAGGTCGTGCGCATCGGGTTCGGACGGGTCGTCCTTGGCCTTCACGAAGTCGCGCGCGTAGTAAAGCCCGCCCGGCACTGAGAAGCTGCTCTTGCCCGCCCCAGTGAGAAGATCGGTGACCACCTCGTTGTAGGGCCGGTCCAGCTTCAGCCATTCCCGCACCCAGAAATGGAACAGGTTCAGTCCGTATCCCATGCGCTGGCCGGCGCGGAACAGGTCTTCGAAGTAATAGGTCCAGCGATCGACGAAGGCGTCGGAATCCACAAGCTGATCCACCAGCTTGTCGCGCCTGGCCGGATCTTTGCTGGCCAGAAACGCCTGCAACTCCCCGGCCGGCGGGATGCGGCCCGTCGAGTCCAGCCACACCCGGCGCGCGAACTCCTCGTCAGTGGCCAGTGGCGCATGCGGCACCTTGTCGCGTTCCATGCGCGCAAACACGTGCCGGTCAATGTAGGAACGAACCTGAACTTTGGCCGCCGCGACACCGCCCGGCCGAAGCTGCCGCGTCGCCTCTGAGACCACCTTTGATTTCTTCACCGGCGGCTGGATCAGGGGCCGGTGCACCTGCTCCAACTGGTCCTCCGGATGCTGAGCCCAGGCCATCGCCGCGAAACAGAACAGGAACGCAACTTGCCGCATATGTATATCCTACCGGTTCTTTGCGGGCTGGAAAATCTGCACCCGCTTGCCATTTACTTCGGCAACATAGAGATTGCCTTTACGGTCAGTGGACATCAGGTGCGGCAACTTGAGCGAATTGGCGTCACCCCAGGCCGAAGCCACCGCGCCGTCCATGCCGATGTGGCTGATGCGGTTGGCATCGCCATCGGAAACCAGAAGTTCGCGTCCCACCACCAGCAGTCCGAACGGGTTGCCGAAGCCCTTCCATTCGGAGACGAACCTGCCCTCGCGATCAAAGACCTGCACGCGGTTGTTCCCGCGATCGGCCACATAGATGCGATCCCCGGCGTCGATGGCGAGGCCGTGCGCGGTGGCAAATTCACCCTGCGCCTTGCCCTTCTTACCCCATTCGCCAATGTAGCGCCCGTCGCCGCCCAGCCGGACAATGCGCCCGTTGCCGGAATCGGCCACGTACATCTCGCCTTTCGAACTGAAGACGATGTCGTCGGGTGAGCGGAAGTGTTTTTCATCCCGACCCGCCACGCCTTCCTCGCCGATGGTTTGCAGAAGTTGGCCGTCGCGCGAGAACTTTCGCAGGACGTGGTTGCCGTTGTCGGTGGTCCAGACGTTGCCCTGGCGGTCGACGCGCAGACCGTGAGCGACTTTGAACAGGCCGGTGCCCCAGCCTTTCAGGTACTTGCCTTTGGAGTCGAATTGCAGCAGCGGCTTTTCGCCGCGGTGCAGTACGTAGATGCGGCCTCCCTTGCGGTCACACTCGACGGCAGAAAGCGCGCCGATTCCGGCCTCGGAAGGGAGGCTGAGGAAGCCGGAGGAGGCATAGGGGTCCGCCGCGTGGAGGGTGGCCGAGAGGAGGAGGAGAAAGGCTGTCATTGAAATTTCCGGATCTGAAATATTATGTCACACCTTCGACCCGGGCATTTCACTGGATTCGATCGGGTACCCGTTCCACGAAGGGCAGTCTACCGGGATCATCAGGCCGAGATCGAAAAAAGTACCTTGTGGACACCGAGCGCGCCTTCGAGGGGAAGGCCATCCCGCTGGCTGAGGAAAACCCGGCACTTTGGAAGCGGCTGCAGCGAGCCAAGGCATAAATTGGTCAGTCGCGGCCTTGATCCGCTTCCGGGTGACCCATGACAGGCGCACCATGGAGGATCATTTTCGAGCTCGCCTGGAAGACGGCAAGTCGAGTGCCGGTGTCTTTCTCGTCTCGCAGTCTGCCCGCATCGGCCAAATCGTCGAAGCGATTATCATGGTCTGGGCGGCGTCAGAACCTGTGGAGTAAGAAGAAGTCAGATTGGACTTCGCGCGTGGCAGCCGTGTTATGTTCTTAGAGGGTCTTGGGATGGGGTTTGCCCCCGCTTTTGGCGTACAGGCGGATGAAATGGGGTGAATGGTCGGGCGAGTGGATTCGAACCACCGGCCTCCTGGTCCCGGACCAAGATTCGGGGGAGAAATCCGAGCTCCGCGGTTAACAGGGGAACCGTATAATGCACAGCGAATACATCGAACAGCGCCACGGAGGCTACTACGTAGCTGGGACGCGCATTTCGTTGGATTCCGTGGTGTACTCGTTCAACGAGGTCAATCGCCGGAAGCCATTCAGGAAGACTTCCCGTCGCTGAAACGCGCCCAGATAAATGGTGCAATCGCCTTCTACCTGGATCATCAAGCCGAGATCGACAAGTACCTCGCGGACACCGAGCGTGAATTCGAGGGGAACACCATCCCGCTGGAACAGGCCAACCCGACGCTTTGGGCCAAGATCCAGCGCGCTAAAGCTGAGGCAGCCCAAGGCGAGAGGCGTTCTTGAGCATCCGGTTCCAGGCTGACAACGAC
>JANRLE010000029.1:0-15804 GCA_033762895.1 Bryobacteraceae bacterium
CCATGGCGAAATGCTGGGTGACCATGAACGCTGGGGGAAGAACGTGCCCTACCACCAGTCAGTCGGCGTGCCGCTCTACATCAGCGGGCCCGGCGTTGCGCGGGGGCTGGTTTCCGATGCCCTGGTGAGCCTCATTGACGTCACGGCCACGATGGCCGACTACGGCGGCGCCCGCATGGCGGACATAGATGGAGTCTCGCTGAGGGGGGTTCTGGCCGGAGCCGGCAAGTCCGCCCGTGAGTTCGTACGGTCAAGCCTCGGCGCCTGGAAGATGGTATTCGACGGACGGTACAAGCTGATCCGGGGATTCGATCCACAACCTGCGCCACCCAACGGCAAGGCGCGCCCTGCCGCCGAGGCAAAGCCCGTGCTCTTCGATCTGAAGCTCGATCCGGGGGAGTCCAGCAATATCGCCCGCCGCGCGCCGCAGCAGGTGGAGCGGCTCACGAAACTGCTGCTCTAGGGAAAAGAAAAAAGGGCCTACGCGGCGGAAACGCCGCGGGCAGGCCCGAGGGAAGATCGATATTTCCCGAGGTTAGCGGCCGCGCCCGCCGCGGGGTGACCCTTCACCGCCACGCGAGCCTCCGCTGGATCTTGCGCCACCAACGGAGTCGCCGCCACCCCGCGCGCCGCCAAATCCCCCGCCACCGCGGGAGCCGCCAGATTCCATGGCTGGCCTTGATCCGCCTCCTCCGCGCATTCCACCGAAGCCTTCCATGCGCGAGGGGCGGTCAGAGCCGCCCCTGCTGAATCCACCGCCGTTGTCCAGCCCGCCAAAGTTCCCGCGATTGCCGCTGCTGCTGCGGTCCCGCACAATCGGTGGGCGTACGCGGACCGATTCCGAACCGCCGCCCGTGCTATCGAACTGCCGCCAGCCCTGCTCCCGGGAACGTCCGCCCTCCCGGGGACTCGCCGCAGGTTCGCGTGGAGTTTCCATGCGTGGTGCGCTCTCCATCCTCTGTCTCGGCGATTGGCGGAGAGCGTCGCCGCGCGAGGCCGGAGCCCGGTCGCCCGTGCGCCATCCGCTTCCGCGGTCGGAGTCCGCCGAGGCGCCGCTTTCGCCCCGCGGGCTGCCGAAGCGCCGCCAATTGTTATCCGTGTTGCCACGGTCTCGCGTTCTGGCGCCGGGCTCAGAGCCGCTTTCATTCGACAGGCCAGTGGACCGGCTCGCGCCGCCGGGGCTGCCGAATCGCCGCCAATTGCTGTCGGTATTCCCACGATCGCGGCTGCGTCCGGCGGCTGGCTCGGAACCTCTCGTCTCGCCGCCACGCGCCTCGCCGCCACGGACATCGCCACTCCGGACATCGCCGCTTCTCCCCTCAGCGCCGGGCGCGCGTGTCTCGCCTATTCTGCGCCAGCCGCGGCTTCCGTCATCAGCCACGTCCCTGCGGCTGCCACGATCGGCGGCCGCGGCCACTCCACCACCAGTCTCGCCAAACGTCCGGCGCCGCACCTCATCCACCCCGCGACGCTGATCGTCGAACGACACCCGATCCACCGCTGCCGGAGACCGCCGGCTGAAAAACCGGCCCGAATCGGAACTGCGCGGTGAGCCTGCCGCGTCCCGGTCCGAAAACCGAAGATTCGCCCGGTCCGGCGTCACCGGAAGCTGCCCGCGCACCAGCGAAGCGCCGCGGAAGTCGGCATCCGACAGCCGCGCCGCATTGTAGCGCCCGGTGCGGAAATCACCCGAGTCCACCGCCGTTACACCATTACTCACACGCGAGTTGCGGTACACGTTGGTGATGTTGACGTTGTTCACCACCGTCACATTGTTGTAATTGCCGTTCCGGTAACCGCGATAGTAGTCGCGGCCATACCAGCGGTGATAAGGCTCATAAGGCGCCAGGGGAATCCAGCCGACCCGGCCGAAGCCCACGCCCACATTGACACCGCCGCCACCAAAGCCCACCCATGCCACCAGCCCCGGGCTCCAGTAGTGCCGCGACCGCACCGCCCCCGGCCACCAACACCAGCCGCGCGGGCCGTGATACCAGCGTCCGTAGTGATAGGGCGCCCAACCCCAGGGATCGTAGCTCACCCAGCTCCATCCATACCAGTCCACCCACGCCCAACGGCCGTGCCGGTAGGGCGACCAGCCCACCGCCACCCGAGGCGTCCACACATAGCCGTAAGGCGCATCATAGACCCAATCGCCGTGGTAGTCGAGATCTTCGGCGCCATACACCGACGTGCTCACGTAGTTGTAGGATTTTGAGCGTTCCAGGTCACGGTCCCGCCGCTCGTTCCATTCATCCCACTCATCGCGGGGAAGCGCCTCGGAGACCTGAAATTCCGCCTCCGTGGCCGAACCGCGGGCAAGCATGGTGCGCCCTGACTTCACCCGCTCGGTTCCCTGAGGCGTGAACACCTCCACCTCGCCTGAACGGACCGCCAGTTCCGTCGTCCCGTCCGCGCGCACAGAAATCCGGTAGGCGCCCTTCTTGACGGGCCTGATCGCGATGCTTGGCGTACTGATTTCGGTTTCGGCTTCGGAATCGCGCAGCACCCGCATCGTGATGGTCCCCTGCGCAAGCTGCACCTGATAGCGGCCATACTCCAACTGGCTCAGCCTGATTTCGGCATTCTCGCCCAACCTTAGGAAGTTGGCGTAATCAAGCTGCACTTCGGCCTTTGACCCCGCCCCGCTTAGCACACGGTCTTCCACCACCAGGGGTGCGTTCGGCGCCGCCGCCACCCATTCACCCGAATCGCCGCGCCTGACTGAAACGTCGCCCTGAATCAGGCTCACCCGTGCCACGCCGCGCCCGGCTTCGTCTTCCGCCGCCATCAGCGCGGCAGTGGCAACCATCCCCGCCACCATCCACCGCCAACTTCTCAGCCGCGTCATTTCAGGCCACCTCCCGGCCACCTCTTTAATGGCACGTCCGGGGCCAAACGGGAAAGTCTTTGGTTTCAGGGTTTTATGCTAAGATACAGAACGCGCGGTATGGCCGAAAACCACCACTCTGATCGGAAACCACCACAGAGCACCGTAGCGTGGCCTACTGAACTCCGTTGGATCCTGCTGCTTGCAGCCATCACCACCGGCTTTTTCTGGAAGCTGGTTCTGACGGATCAATACGTCTGGTTTGACCATCCGGACATGGCCTACCTCGAGATTCCGCGCCTGCAGTTTCTCGCGCGCGAAGTCCACGCCGGCCGCTTTCCGCTATGGGATCCCCATCTTTGGGCGGGCCAGCCGCTGATCGGCCAGACCCAGCCGGGACCCGTGTTTCCGCTCAATATCCTGCTTGCCACATCTAACCTGCGCGGCGGCTATCTTCGCTTTTCTCATCTAAACGCTTATTGGGTTACCATCCACTTTCTCGCCGCCGCCTTCTTCTTCCTCTTCGCCCGCACCCTTGCGCTCAGCCGCGCCGCGTCCCTGTTCGGCGCCTGCATCTACGCCCTGGGCGGCTTTCTCGGCTCTGTCGCCTGGCTCGACATCGCAAACGGAGCCATCTGGGCCCCTCTCGTCTTCCTGTTCACCCTCCGCGCCTGCTCAGGAAAACCTCCGTGGCGAAACGCCGCCGCCGGAGGCTTCTTTCTTGGTCTGGCCTGGCTCAGCGGACACCATGAAATCCCGCTGCTGCTCAGCATCAGCGCCGCCGCCACCTGGCTCTGGTTCGGCCGCCGCGACCGTCGCCTGTGGATGGCCGCGGCACTGTTCGCCTTCGTCGCCGTGCTGATCAGCGGCGTCCAACTGATCCCAATGATCGAGTTCGGCAGACTCAGCCGCCGCTGGGTCGGGCTGCCCGAATCGATCGGTTGGAAGGATCGCGTCCCCTACACCGCGCACACCGGCTACTCGCTGCCGCCGCGCGGCCTGTTCGGGCTGGTGATGACCGAGTTCAGCCCGTTTCCCGACACCACACTCTACGCCGGGTGGATCGCCGTGACGCTGGCAGCCGCGGGCGTCGCCACCGGATGGAGCCACCTTGCGGGCCGCTGGGCCGTGGCGCTGGGGGTCACAAGCCTGGTTTATTCGCTTGGCTCCTACACCCCACTCAACGGCATCCTCTACGCTCTGGTCCCGATGATGAACAAAGCCAGGGTTCCGGTGCGCGGCGTCGCGCTGTTCAATCTGGCCCTGGCGGTCCTTGCCTGCTACGGGCTGGAGGCGATCCTGCGCAATACGCTGACCCGCGCCGCACGCTACGCCTCCTGGTTTCTCGCCTCAACCGGCGCGCTGGTTCTCATCGTCAGCGCGACAACCGAACGCCTGAACGATCATAAGACCATCCTCGGCGCGGTGGTGGCAATCGTGGGCGCCGCCGTATTTGCCGGATGGAGCCGGGCAGCGCTCACCCGCACCGCCGCCGCCTCCTGCCTGCTCGCGCTGGCGTTGATCGAATTCACCAGCGGCGTCACTTCCACTTATCCCAACCGCCACAGTGAAGGCGGATTCCACTTCGCCGGACAGCTCACCTCGAACCAGGACATCGCCTACCATCTCATGTCCGTCAAGGGCGGGCCCGTGCGGGTGGCCATCGACGATCAGCAGATCGGAGCGAACTTCGGCGATTGGCACGGCATCGACATGCTGCATGGCTATCTCGCCGGCGCCAGCGCCAATCTGCTGCGTCATGAGCTGCACCTGCCGCGCGTACAGGACCTGTTCAGCGTCACCCATTGGATCGGAAAGGAACCCAATCGCCCCGGCCAGGAGGTGGCCTATCACGCCGACTCCGGCTTGCGCGTCTTCCGCAACCCAAACGCCTTGCCCCGCGTGCGAACCGCGCATGAGACGTTGAGCGTGCCTGGCGAGGAGGAACTGCGCGCTGCGCTGCGCAATCCTGAAATCGATCTGGCGCGCACGGCCGTCTTCATCGGCCCATCCCCGCGGTTGGAGCAGTGTACGGGCGAGGACAAAGTCCGCCTGGAAAACCGTACCAGCGATGCCTATTCCATTGAGGTGGACATGCGCTGCCGTGGGCTGTTGGTGGTGAGCGACACCTACTTCCCCGGCTGGCAGGCCTTCGTCGACCGCAAGCCGGCCCCAATCCTCGAAACCTATGGGGTTTTCCGCGGCATTGTGGTGGAAGCGGGCCGCCATCGCATCGACCTGCGCTACCGGCCGGTTTCGGTCTATACCGGACTGGCGATGACCGCGGCCGGATTCCTGCTGGTGGCCATCGTGCTGCTCCGCTTCAAATAAAGGGCGCTTTGATCTTGTCCATTCCCGTAAGCGGGTACACCGGCAACTCACCTCGCGCATCTTCGAGAATCCGCCGCCTGGCAAGGGCGATGCGCTCGGGCGCTTTGGCGGCAATCGTCGCCTGGAAAGGATCGCTCGCCTCCAGGTCGAACAGCCGCACATTCTGCCAATGTACGTTCGAGAAAAACCAGTTCCTGGCGTCGCGATACCACAGGCAGTTGGAGTAGCGGCAGGTCACGTATTCCCGGGCCGGGAAAGTCCCGCCTTCAAGCAGCGGCAGCAGACTGCGCCCGTCCACGCCATCCTTTGGCGCCGCACCCGCCGCCGCGCACACCGTGGCCGGCACGTCCAGCGTGTAGGTGAACTCGGAAAACCGCTTCCCGGCCCCGGCGCGCCTGGGATGGCGCACGATCAGGGGAATATTCATCGTGCCCGGATACATCGCCCCGGCCGGCTTGCCGGTCACTTTCTCGATGTTGTCGGCAAAGTTGGTGCCGTGATCGCTGACAAAGAGGATCAGCGTGTTCTCATCCTTGCCGGAGGCCTTCAGCTTGTTCAGCAACTCACCCAGCCAATGATCCACCATCGTGATCAGCCCTGAGTAGTGCGCGCGGATATCGGTGAGCGCGCCTTCGGGCAACGGCGCCGCGAACAGCGTGTTGTAGGGCACCGTAAGGTAGGTTTTGCCCTTGTACGCCCGGTCGCGGTAAAGATCGTAATACTTCTTCGGCGCCTCCCAGCTTTCATGCGGATGGAAGGTGTCCACGTAGAGGTAGAAGGGCTTGGGATTGTCCCGGTTTTCATCGAGGAAGCGCATCGCCGATTGAAAGGTGCGCGGGGTGGCGAAACTCATCTCATCGGGAGCAAACCCTCCCAGGTTCGCCACATGCATTGGACCCCGCGCGCTTTCGTAGCGCTCCTTCACCCGCGCCTCCTCATACGGCCACGGCGAGCGGTAGCGGTCCTCGGCATTACCGCGCACGTAATCCCACTGGTGAAAACCGCGAGTAAAATTCTGGCCCGGAACGAAGTAGTGCGGCACATCGCTGATGAAGCCGCAGTGGTAGCCTGCGCGCCCCAACGCCTCGGCCACCGTGTCCTCTCCCATCGCCATCGGCTGCCAGCCGGGCAGATACACGTTGTCCCAGGGAACCGGCTGGTAGTTGCGAAAGGGAAACGCGCGGCGGCCCGAATGCAACGTGCGCCGCGTGGGGATCGTGGGAAGGCACTCCGGGTGGTTGCGGTCAAACACCGCCGATTCCCTGGCCAGCGCCGCCAGGTTCGGCGTGCGCACCGTCCGGTTGCCGTAGGGTTCCAGGAAGTCTTTGCGCAGCGTATCGGAGACTACAACGAGGATGTTCCACTTCGGTTGTGCCGTCTGTTGCGGCTGCGCCATGGCGGCTGGCGCGGTGGAGACCGCGGAGACAAAGGTGCGGCGGTTCATGGATCAGACCAGCGTACCTCAGTTTCGGGAATTGAGGTGACCGCCCGGCAAGAACTCCACACTCCCGGCACTTCTTACCGCCCCATCCATGTGCACGGCCCCACACAAGTGGGTGTTTCACCGGTTCTGGGGGTACCGGGCGTCAGCCCGCTTACGCAATGTGAGGCGGAATGCGTTTGGCAGCGTGCGTGCAAACTCGTCCTGCAGATTACGGCCCAATCAGTCCGCTTTGTGAGCGGGTGGGTGTTGGACTACACTTCCATGTCAGCCTGACGTTCGCTTCTGCATGAAATTGATTCCAAACGGCTTACGGTGAGGGTGTTTTTTGTCAGAATCTTGCTGGATCTCTGCGGGACTACTTGCGGAAAATCCGCGAGTATAGCAGGATAGTACTTTCAGCGCCCCAGAATGACCGATTATTCCGGATTTCCCGGCGGCCTACCAGGCCGTCTGGTCGACGCCCTCAGCAGGCAACAGGACGAGATGAATCGAGTCGCAAGAGTCCTGCATGAGAATGTCGGTCAGGTTCTGACAGTGGTTGGCCTGCACTTGGATGTGCTCCGTCAGGACTACGTTGAGAAAGCGCCCGAGATTGCCGAAAGAACGACACACATTCAAAATCTTCTGGAAAAGGCAATCGAGGACGTTCGACAGATTAGTTATAAGCTGAATTCTGACATCGTGCAGCGTTCAGGTTTACGTTATGCTCTGAACACTTTGGTCGGCCGCCTCCGCGAGTCGAAGGGAATTACGATCCGGCTGCTGTTGGACTCAAAGGTCCACGTTCCAATGGCAATCGCTCCGGCGATCTACGAGATTGTCGAGTACGCCGTCGGAAACGCCCTCCGGCATTCGCAAGGTGACAGAATCGAAGTGGTACTACAGCCCGTACACGACGGCGTTCGCCTCGAGATACGGGACAATGGGGTCGGTTTCGATCTCGAACAAGCAAGAGCAAACGCTCGGGGGATTGGTTTAGTTTGGATGCAGCACATTGCGGCCAAGGCCGGCTTGCGGTTCCAGATGAGCAGCAAACCAGGCCGCGGTACGATTGTGCAGGCGTCCTATCAGACTCCGGACCCCGCCGCGGAGTCTGAACCAGAATCCTCCACCTGAGCCCCCTGCCCAACGGAGGTAGTGATCGTGCCTTACGACGTTTTTCTGGTCGATGACCACAAAATTATGCGCGATGGCATCAAAGCCATCCTGAAAAACCACGAAGACTTTCGAGTCGTCGCTGAAGCCGAGGACGGCGCTGAAGCCGTGCAGATCTGCAAGAAAAGCAGGCCTGGCATCGTCATCATCGACATCCACCTGCCCAAGCTCAACGGCATCGAGGCAACCGGCGAGATCATTCGTCATTGTCCGGAGACCAAAGTCATCATCCTTTCTATGTACGACGATGAGAACTCGGTGGTCAGCGCCATCCGTTCCGGCGCCCGCGCCTTCGTCCTCAAGAAAGCTTCCGACAATGACCTGTTGGACGCGTTGCGGACGGTGGCTCGCGGCGGCTCCTATCTAAGCCCGCAGGTATCGGACCGTCTTCTCAATCGCATCAAGCGCGGCGACCTGGAGGACAAGAAAGTACCGCAGGCGCTTGAAGGCCTTTCCCCGCGCGAGTTGCAGGTGCTCCGCCTGGTGGCTGAAGGCAAAACCAGCAAGGAAATCGCCGTGCTGCTTGACCTGGGCCTTCAGACCGTCCGCAGCTATCGCAAAACGATGATGAAGAAGCTCAACGTCTCAAACGTCGCGGGGCTTACCCAGTTGGCTCTTACGGCGGGGCTCACGCGGTTCGCTCCGCCGCCGGCAAACCAACCGGCGCCGCCAAACGCCGCCGCGGCCGCAGCCGGAGCCGGATCCTCCGCCGCATCCCCGGCGCCGGGTCTCAACCAACACCACGACGACGACGACGACCTATTGGAGGCTGTGCCTCACGGCGGCAGGTGAGTTTACTCTAGTAGAGAATGCTCTATCGCAAACTCGGCAACACGGGGCTGGAAGTGCCCGTGATGGGACTGGGCTGCGCGGCACTGGGCGGATCCTACGGCCCGGTCACCGAAGAACACGCCGCACGCACCATTTACAAAGCCTTCGATCTCGGTATCCACTACCTGGACACGGCCCCGCTCTACGGCCAGACACGCTCGGAGACCAACGTCGGCAAGGCCCTCAAGGGCGTACCCCGCGACCGCTACTACATCGAGTCGAAGGTGGGCCGCTATGACTACGCCGACCACGATTTCTCCTACCAGCGCGTCAAGCAGGGACTGGAGGCCACGCTCGGCCGCCTTGGCTCGGAGTATCTCGATATCGTCATCCTCCACGACATCGAATACGTGCCCATCGAACAGGTGGTGAACGAAGGGCTGCGCGCGGTTCATGATGCGCGGACCGAAGGCAAGGTGCGGTTTATCGGCGCCTCCGGCCTGCCGCTCGCCATCTTCCCGGCCATCCTTTCCCAAGCCAATCTCGACATCGTGCTCAGCTACGCCAACTACACGCTTCAGAACACGGCGCTCGAGGAGCTGCTGCCCGGCTTTGCGTCCAAGGGGCTGGGCGTGGTCAACGCCTCACCGCTGGCGCTGGGCCTGCTCACCCGGAAGGGACCGCAGCCCTGGCACCTGGGCTCCGATCTTCTGAAAGCGAAGTGCCGCGAGGCGGCCGAATGGTGCGCGGCAAGGGGAGTCGACATCGCCGATCTCGGCATGCAGTTCGCCATGGCCAACCCGCGCATTCATTCCACGCTTACCGGAGCGGGCAGTCCGGAAGAAGTGGAACGTAACGCCGCCTGTGTGGGCCGCGCCCCGGACCCGGAAATGGTGGCCGCGGTACAGGCGATACTGGCGCCCGTGCGCAACTTGCTTTGGCCGACGGGGAGGCCGGAATACAACCGCTAGAGCGCAGCCCCATTGAGGAGTACATCGCGCCTGCCAACCTGTTGGGACTGGTGCGCAACACCGCTCCCTTCCTGTTCCCCGCCATCGAATCGCTGCCCGCCCCCGGACCCTTGATTCACGCCGGACAGGGCCCGGCAGGCTACCTGGAAGTGCTGCGCGGCGCCGAGGCGGTGGAATCCACTGAGGACTACTTCGCCCTTTGCATCGCCTGTCATCACGCCACCGTCGGCACCTTTGTGCCCACCGACGTGGACAGCAAGATCCGCGGCTTGCTGTGGCGTCAGACGCGGACAGTGGAGGCGGCGCGGCGGATGTTCGAATTCACACTGCGGTCCATGACATGGTCCATCGAAGGGGTATCGCTGAAAGCCGTAGGACCGGTCTCCGGCCACAACGGCGAGCAACTCAGCGTGCTGCTGGGCGCCCTGGGTTCGTTCCACCATTTTCGGGACCACGAATCAGCCGCTGCCGCCGCCGATGCCGTGGACGCCGAACTGCGCCGGGAAGCAGCGGCCTTCGACGCCTCGCGCGATCTGGACCGCCTCCGCCTTTCTGCCATCCTGACGCATAACTCGGGCGACGTGGATCAGGGCATCAGCTTCTGGCCGAAGTCCGGGCCCTATGCCGAAGCGCGGGCACGATTCGGCCGCCTGGCGCATGAAAACACCACACCCTATGGAGGCGCCTTCCAGCGCGCGGCCGCTATCTACAAACGCGCCATGGCCTGCGAGGGCCATCGTAACTATCCGCTGCGCGCCGTGAAGGCGCTGCGCCAATCGCCGGACCTGCTCACACCTTTCGGACCCTTCCTGGACGATTGGGGACAATTGGTGGCCCGCCATCCCGCCCTCAGCGATCAGGACCGCGCCGATACCATCGCCGCCCTGCTTCATGGCTGCCGCACCATTCCGAATCAGAGAGGCTACTACCGGGCGCTGGCGGGCATGGTGGAAGCCCTGGGCGGCCGGCTGGAGGCCATTCTTCGATTGATGCCCAATCGGGCCCGCGCGGAATGGAAGGACCCGCGCGTGCGCAAGCAGGTGGCCGTGCCGAGGGCGTCGTTTGAGTCCATGATGAGAAAGATGAGTTAGGATGTAGAGTTGCTTGTGACAACCGGCATCGTTCTGTTCGCACACGGCTCAAGCGTGGAATCGGCCAATGAGTCGGTGCGCGCCGTGGCAGCCTCGGTTGCGGCCGAAGGTGGCTTCCCCGTCGTCGAGACCGCGTTCCTGGAGATGGCCGAACCTACCCTGGTTCAGGCCGTGGAGCGCCTGGTGGCGCGGCAAATCGGGCGGATCGTGGTGATTCCTTACTTCCTTACGCTGGGCATCCACCTCAGGCGCGACCTCCCCCGGATTGTGGAAGAATGTATGGGGCGGCATCCGGGCGTTTCCATTGAGGTCACCGAGCCTCTGGACGGCCATCCCGCACTACGGCAAATTGTTTTGGATCGCGCGAAGAAGGCTGGTACATGTTAGCTCACCAAATCCCACATACCGCACGGATGCTGGAATGGCGCGAGATCGCGCCCGACGTGCGGCACTTCATATTCGACATCCCGGATATGGAGAATTTCGATTTTATCCCCGGGCAATTCGTCTCCCTGTCGCAGACGCTGAACGGCAGGAAGGTGACGCGGGCCTATTCCATTGCATCGGTGCCATTCGGCAACAACCGGTTTGAGCTTTGCCTCAATCTTGTCGCCGACGGCATCTTTTCTCCCTACCTGTTTTCCATGAAGCCGGGCGACACGTGCGAGATGAAGGGGCCGCATGGCATGTTTGTCTTCCGCCAGCCGGTGAGCGATTCTGTGATCGTAGCCACCGGCACCGGCATCGCGCCGTTCCTTCCCATGCTGCAGTACATCCTGCCGCGCGAGCCCGAGCGCAAGTTCACGCTGGTGTTCGGCGTGCGCTACGAAAATTCCATCCTCTACAAGGAAGTGTTCGAAGAGATGGAGCGGCAATATCCGAACTTCAGGTTCGTCTGCACGGTGACGCGCCCCACCGAAGCCTGGAAAGGCAACACCGGCCGCGTGACTCCATACGTTTTCCGCGAAATCGGTGACCGCCGCGACGTGGATGTCTATATCTGCGGACTGAAGGAAATGGTGAACGACGTGCGGGACCGCTGCGTCAAGGAACTGGGCTTCGACAAGAAGCAGGTGGTCTACGAGCGTTACGACTAGATGCCGCGCACCGCACTCATCGTCGCCGCCGTGGCCGCGATCTTTGCTTTGATCGTGACCGGGATGCTGTGGCTGCTGCCTCATCCGCGACGCAACGTCGATTATCTGGTGGTGGGCGGCATGGCGACCATGCTTGCCATGGGCGTTCTCTTTCTCATCCTGGTGCGCACAACACATAAAGGTTCTGATGTCTTTTTCAAACGCCGAAAGTAATAACACCTTCCGCGTGGCCCTGCTGCCGGGCGACGGGATCGGTCCGGATGTGATCGCCGAGGCGGTGAAGGTGCTCGGCGAAGTGGAGCGCCGCCTCACCGGCATTCGCTTTGAGATGACCGAGTATTCGGTGGGCGCAGGAGAGTTCCTTCGCAGCGGCAATCCGCTGCCTGAGGATACCTACCAGCGGATCTGCGCCAATGACGTAATCCTATTGGGGGCCATGGGGCTGCCCAGCGTGCGCTGGCCGAACGGGCAGGAGATGGCGCCGCAGTTGGATCTGCGCGAGCGCATGGAGTTGTACTGCGGCTACCGCCCGGTGTATCTCTATCACGCTGGCGACACGCCGCTAAAGAATCGCGCGCACATCGATTTCGCCATCATCCGCGAGAGCACCGAGGGGTTGTTCGCCACCCGCAAGCAGCGGTTTTCTCTTTCCGACAACGAGGTGGCCGACAAGCTGGTGGTGACACGTTATGGCGCCGAACGCGTCTTCCGGTCGGCCTTCCGGATCGCGCGCACGCGGCGGAATAAGGTGACGCTGGTCGACAAGGCGAATGTGCTGCCGTCAATGAGTTACTTCCGCTCTATCTTCGATGAAGTGGCGAAGGAGTTTCCCGGCGTTGAGGCCGATCATGTCTATGTCGACGCGGTGACCCTGTATTTTCTGCAGCGGCCCGAGTCGTTCGACGTGCTGGTGACGGAGAACCTGTTCGGGGATATCCTGTCGGATCTGGCGGCGGCGATTGTGGGCGGCATGGGCATGGCGCCATCGGGGGATATCGGGGACAAGTATGCGGTTTTCCAGCCGTCGCATGGATCGGCGCCTGATATCGCGGGCAAAGGAATTGCCAATCCGGTGGCGACGATTCTTTCGGCGGCGATGATGCTGGAGTGGCTGGGGCATCCAGAGACGCTGCGCGGCGGGCGGATGATCCGCGACGCGGTGGCGCGCGTGTTCGCCGATCCTGCCAAGCGGACACGGGATCTGGGCGGCACGGTGAGCACGGCGCAAATGGGCGATCTGATCACGGCCGCCATCGTCTGAAGGCGAGCCGGCACCATGCAAGCCCGCTATCATTCCGTTGACGCGCTGCGCGGCCTGATCATGATCCTCATGGCGATTGACCATGCCAGCGCAATCATCGCGCGCCAGCACTCCAGCGAATTCTGGGCCGGCGCCATGAGTTCCTACACCAGCCCCTTCCCCTTCCTCACCCGCTGGGTTACCCATCTCTGCGCCCCCGGCTTCTTCCTCCTGATGGGCGCGGGGATCTACTGGTTCGCCGCATCGCGGCGCGAGGCGGGCTGGACACAAGCGGCCATTCTTCGCCGCACGGCGGTGCGGGGACTGGCCATCTTCCTCACCGCCCAGTTTCTGGAAAGCCCGCTGTTGTTTCTTCAGAGCACCCTCAAGCCGGCTGCCGTCAGCCTTAGCAGGACTTCAGCGCCGCTGCCGAACGACGGCACTGCCGTCTATTGGGGGCTGATCACCCTATCGGGCCTTGGCCTGGTAATGATCGCCTGCGCCGGGTTGCTGCCGATGCGCCCATGGATGTGGCTGGTATGTTCGGCCTTATGCGTCTTCGCCACCAACTCACTGCTGCCCGCCTCCGGCCAACCGGGCCCGCTGTGGCAGTTGATCCTGCTGGCGCCGGGACTTTCCCGGCACCTGATCGTGGTTTACCCGGTCATCCCCTGGCTGGCCGGCGCCGCCGCGGGAATGTACTTCGCGCACTGGTGGCGTACGCACCCCGGCGAAGACCGCCCGCGAATCTGGATCGCTGGGGCGGCGCTGCTGGCCACTGGCCTTGCGCTGCGCACATTCGGCGGGTGGGGTAACATCCGCCCGCCACGCGACTCCGGCTGGATCGAATTCCTCAACAACGTGAAGTATCCGCCGTCTCTGGTCTTCTGGACGATGTCGCTGGGCATCGATCTGTTGCTGCTGGCGCTGCTGACCCGGCTGCCGGAGCGATGGAAGGCGGAACAATCACCGCTCATCGTCTTCGGCCAGACGCCGTTGTTTTTCTACCTCGCCCACTTCTACTTACTGACACTGTGCGCGTTTGTTTTCTATCGCGATGCCGGCTCACTGGAACATGCCTACCTGATGTGGGCCCTGGTGCTGGTGGCGCTCTCTCCGGCCTGCCTGCGCTATCGGAGCTTTCAGTCGGCAAAACCCGCCCAGTCACTGTGGCGCCTGTTCTGAGGCCGGCTACAGTTCCCGGGCAGCGGCGTTCTCCGCCATGGCGCCCTTATCGTCAATCTCCGTCAGCCACGCATCCAGCCGCCCGCCAAGATCCTTCACCACCTTGCGATGAGCAGGCGACGAGGCCAGGTTATGGATCTCGTGCGGGTCTTTCTCCAAATCGTACAACTCGACGTCAGGTTTCCGCGCCGCCATGAACAGCGATTGCGCGGCATTGAGCTTGCCCTTCTGGTGAAGCTCCTTCATCGCGCCGAGGGTGGGATACGACGTTTCGATGTACTGGTTGAACTGCGTGTAGGGCCGCTCAGGCATGAAATTCCGGATAAAATTGTATTTTTTATCGCGTACCGAACGAATGCGGTCCAGCGTCATGTCGCAACGGTCGCGCGCGGTGAAGATGTGGCTGCGCGGTTTGCCGCCCGCCACCAGGTTCCGTCCGTGGAAATTCTGGGGAATCGGAATGCCCGCCGCCGCCAGCGTCGTCGCCGTCATGTCGAGAGAGAGCACCAGGTCATCGTTCACCGTGGCTCGTCTGGTCACCCCCGGCCAGCGCAGGAACATCGGCACGTGCACACCGGCCTGATAGAGCCACTGTTTGCCGCGGATCAGGCAGCGGCCGTTGTCGCCCATGAAGAACACCACCGTGTTGTCCCAGACCTTGTCGCGTTTCAGGGCTTCGATGAGCTGACCCACCTTGCGGTCCAACAGATGGATGGCGTCGAGAAAATTGGCCATCTCATCGCGCACCACCGGATGATCCGGATAGTAAGGTGGCAGCACCACTTTCGCCGGATCCACCAGCTTCTTCTGCTTGCGCGCGTTCACGAAGGCCGGCCCTTTGTGCGGCTCCTGAAAATTCACCTGCGCGTAGAAGGGCTGGCCGTCTTTGCGCTGATTCCAATGCGTGCCGTCGAAGGGCTTGGGCGCAGTGAAGTTGTAGTCGGTCTTGCCGGAACCCGCCGCGTCCTCGGCAAACTGGCGGACGTTGGCGGTGAAGTAACCTGCCTCCCGCATGCGATCGGTGATCAGGCGAGCGCCCGCAGGAAGTTGGAACCCGTCCTTGCGGTGGCTGCGATGATGGTGGGTCCCGGTGTGGATCTGATAGAGCCCGACATTGAAGGCAGAACGGCTGGAGGAGCAGACCGGCGCCGTGGTGTAGGCGCGATTAAAACGGACGCCTTCAGAGGCAAGCTGATCCAGATTCGGCGTCTCCACGCCGGGGTAGCCATAGCAGCTCAGCATGGGACCGATGTCCTCGGCGAGGATCCAGAGGATGTTGGGACGTGCCGGCTGCGCAAGCAGGGGTGCGCTGATGGCGGTGGAGAGGAAGCTGCGGCGGTTCAGATTCATAGGTCTGGTATGACATTTTATCGTGAACCCGCAGGTCGGTCTTCCGGCTTCTAGTCCGTCTGGCCGAACGCCCAGGACCGTTGCGGCGCAACATCGCCGGCGCCGGCAGTGGCAAGCCCCGTGATCAAGCGTTCCGGCGCGCGTCACGATTTACCTGCGGTGCTCCTTGCCCCCTTGCGTTCGGCGATCATCTGCCGCAACTCCTCGAACACTTCATCGCCGTCGAACAGTTCGTCGCGATCGGCCTGATCCATACCCCGGCGCAGCTTGCTCTTCCTGACCGCACGCGGCTCTGAAGAAATTCATCCAACTCCGCCCCGCCGTGTCGCGCCGACACGC
>JANRLE010000030.1:0-6000 GCA_033762895.1 Bryobacteraceae bacterium
CTCAGCCTTCTGCTGGCTTATACCTTCTCGAAGCTGATCGACAACAATACGGGAGACGGCGGGAATAACTTCTCCGAAAGCGGCGACAACTCGGTTCGCAATTGGGATAATCTGGCGGCCGAGCGCTCCGTATCTTCCAACGATCTGCCCCAGCGGCTGGTGCTCTCCACCAGCTACGAACTGCCCTTCGGCAAGTCCGGGCACTGGCTCTATCGCGGCGTCGCGGGCGGGTGGCAGTTGAACGGCATCCTGAGCTTCCAAAGCGGAAACGTGATTGCCGTATTCCAGAACGGTACGGCCTTCGGTTCGTCGCGCCCCGATGCGGTGGGCGACCCCTCGCTGCCCGGCGCCTCGATCAACGGGTGGCTCAACCGCGCCGCCTTCGCCAATTCGCCGGCGTTCACCTTCGGTAACGTGGCCCGCAATCTGCCTCGTACACGTAGCGACGGGCACAATAACCTTGATCTATCGATGATGAAGTCATTTGGAATTCGCGAGGGGATCCGCCTTCAGTTCCGCGCCGAGGCAGTTAATTTCACCAACACGCCGACGTTTGGGAATCCAGCGGGCAACATCGACGCAGGCAACTTCGGCACCGTGACGGGGTTCGCTCCGAACACGAACTCCCGCGCGTTCCAACTGGCGCTGAAGTTGTACTTTTGACATGCGCCGCGGGCTGCTGGCTCCGATTTGCGTCACAGTCTAATTAGTTCGAATCGCATGTGGCTCGGAGCCGCGCCACGCCACACCGCGGAACATCAGCACGCCCATCACCAGGTAGACGATGGATGTCGCGCTGATGCAGGCGCTCATGCCGTATTGCGCCGAGGCGGCCGCGATCGCCACCGGCGCGAAGCCCCCGCCCAGCCACCCAATCGAGTTCATGAATCCCAGCGCGGTGGCTCGCCGTTCCGGAGGCACCACATCGTATAGCGACGCCCAGATGTTGGCGTCATACATTCCTTTGAAGAAGCCGAATCCGGTCATGGCCAACACCAGCACGGGCACTGAAAGAGTCCAGCCCGTAAGGAACAGGAACGGCACGCCGGCCAGAAGTCCTACTCCCTGCACGGCCATACGGCCGCCGCGGTGGCGTTTGGCCCAACGGTCCGCCAGGTAGCCGCCGGTGAGCACCCCCAGCACGGAGGCGATCTGCAGCCATGCGGTGGAATTGAGCCCGGCCATCGAGAGGCTCATGTTGAACTTGCGGAACAGGAACGACGGCATCCAGGTAAGGAAGATCATCGCCACGAAGTTCGCACCCACGAACACGCTGACCAGCAGCAGCACCACACGATTGCCCAGCAGCCGGCGCAGCCCATCAAGCACGCCCGCCTCCTGCCAGTTCAGTGTGGTGTGTTCGGACGCCTCGGCCTCCCCACGGCGAGTCTCCCTAAGAAGCGCGATGAGCACCAGCCCCAGCACGCATCCCAGCGAGCCGAAGATATAGAAGCTGGACCGCCAGCCGTAAAATTCACCCATATACCCGGCCAGCGCGCCTCCGGCGATGGTGCCCGCGTAGACGCTGGACTGGTGCAGCGACATGGCGCGGGAGCGCGTGGCCGGACCGTGGTAATCGCTGATCAGCGACATCGAGGCGGGGAAGTAGAACGCTTCGCCGAAGCCTTCCAGTGCCCGGAACACCACCAGGTGCCAATAGTTGGTGGAAAGCGCCGTGGCCACGGTGACCAGAGACCAGAAGATGAGGCCGGAGATGATCAGTGTCTTGCGGCGCATGCGGTCGCCGATGATGCCTGCCAGCGGGCCCGAAGCCGCGTAGACCCACATGAAGGATCCGCCGACGATCCCCAGTTGAACGTCGGAGAGACCCATTTCGGACTTCAGGAGCGGAAACACGGAATAAATGGCCTGCCGGTCCGCGTAGTTGAAGAAGCAGGTGAACCAAAGCATGGCTACCACCCACCACTTGTAGGAGTCATTCTGCATGGGGTGAAGCCATTCAGTATAGGCTATGGGGGATAGCCATGTTTTGGATGATCGCCGGACTGTTCCATTTTGCCCTGGCGGCGCAGGGGCCGGTGGGCCGTTACGAAGTCTTCGAAGCCGCGTTTGAAGCTTCAGAACGGCCGCCGAATCCCTACGCCGCGATCACCGCCGGCGCCGTGTTTACGCGCCCCGATGGCAAGCTGTGGACCATCCCGCTGTTCTGGGACGGCGGCGCCGTGTGGCGTGTGCGCATCAGTCCCGACGCGGTGGGAAAGTGGTCTTTCATTGTTCGTTCGGCCGATCCGGGTTTGAACGGCAGGCGCGGCGCATTCGTGTGCGTCCCGTCCCGGAGCGCGGGCGGCATCAGGGCCTCGGGCAGCCACTTTCAACGGCAGAACGGGACGCCCTTCTGGTTTCTGGGCGATACGGCGTGGGGTTACTTCATTGACAGTGCGGAGAACCGGCACCATCGGCCCCAGGCGGAGGCCTATGCCAGAGCCCGCGCGTCGCAGGGTTTCAACGCCATCCATACGATGCTGCTCAGCGAGGTGGGCGAAGGCAATGCGGGCGGCAAGCCGTTCGATGATATCGGCGCCGGCAGAATCAATCCGGCCTATTGGCGCGAAGTGGACGCGCGCCTGCGCTTCGCCAACCAACAGGGATTGACCGTCGGCCTGGCGATTGCCTGGGGCGACAAGCAGAAGAAAGAGCCGTGGGCCTGGCGCCGGTTCGCCGGTTTGGAAGCGCGCAAGCGGTATGCCAGCTACGTAGCCGCCCGCTATAGCGCCTACGATGTCTATTTCCTTGTTTCAGGGGAATGGCATGGGGAAGTGCGCACGCGCGGCAATGTGACCGAGGAACAGGTGTTTGATGAGTTCGTGGCGATTGGCGGCGCGCTGCGGGCAGCCGATCCGCATCGGCGCATGACGGGTATTCACCCGATGACGGCGCAGGGTAGCGTTCGCGAGTTCGCCTCCGCCAGGTGGATGTCGTTTGCCGACTACCAGCAGAACTACAACGATCTGCACGCGCGTGTGCTGCTGTCCCGCTTCCTGCCCGGCCCCGTGGTGAACAGCGAGTACGGCTACCTGTTGCGTGACCGCGACGGCGACGGCAAGGCCGACAAGAGCAACAGCTACAGCGTGGAGGACATGCGCTTCGCCAGTTGGGACATCGTGATGGCGGGCGGCTACCTGGTAACCGGCTTCGGCACCACCTATCTGGCCGGCCATCGCGATCCGGGACCGTTCGATCTGGAAGCGAAGAAGAACGATGAATGGGAATTACAGATCGGCCACATCAGGAAGCTGTTCGAGGAGTTCGACTGGCCCAGGCTCACTCCAGCCGATGGCCTGGTTTCCTGCCCGCAGCCGCGAACGGCGGACCGCAAGACGGAAGGGCGCGATGTGCGTCCCCCGGCTTTGACTTATTGGGCGCTCGCAGAGCCCGGGGAAACGTATGTGCTCTACGTGCGCGGAACGGGCGAGCCGGTGGAACTGGCGTTGGGGGCCAGGGCCCGGAGATTCCGCGCGCGCGAGTTCAATCCGCGGACCGGCGAGTGGCGGACGTTGGGTGAAGCCGAGGTGAGAGGCGTATACCGCTATCAGCCGCCTGGCGCGGACGATTGGGTGGTGGTGCTGCGGCGCGTGGGGCAAGGCGGGTAAGCGCGCCCGCCCGATGGGGCATTTCGCACGCTGCCGCGCGATTGCCGTCGCCCGCCGCCCGGGATTCGTTGCCGCACTGTTTGGCAGCGCAATTGCCGTTCTCCTCTCAAGAAGGAGCAGCATATGAACGCGAACATGCGGAACCTTGGATGGGCCGGGGGATGGGCCGGCATCGGGGCGGGCCTGATGTTCTTCCTCGACCCGGCAAAGGGGCGAAGGCGGCGGACGCTGGTGCGCGACAAGCTGGTGAGAACAGGCAACCAACTCCAGAGGGAGATCGATAAGGCGGCCAGGGATATCAGTAACCGCTCCGCCGGCCTGGCGAGCGAGGCGCGGCGGACCATGGAAGGTGTCTTCACTGGCGTCCATGTGGACGACGCCGTGCTGGTGGCGCGCGTGCGAACAAAGATCGGCCGCCTCGTGCGCCATCCCCACGCAATCCATGCCACGGCTTACTGCGGTGTGGTCACCCTGAGCGGGGACGTGCTGATGGACGAGGTGGAGTCCCTGATGGCGGCCGTTCGTGCCGTGCCGGGCGTGGTGGACGTGGATTCAAGGCTCCAGGCGCATTCCAGAGGAGAGAACATTTCCAGTTTGCAGGGAGAAGGGAGAGCGCGTGCTCCGCGCTGCGAACTGATGCAGAAGAATTGGACGCCGGGGCTGAGAGTGCTGGCGGCGGCGGGTGGAGGCGCGCTGGCTGCCCTGGGCGCGGCGCGGGGAGGCGTGGCGGGCGCAGTGGCGGGCTTCACAGGCACGGCCATGCTGACGCGGGCGACGGCAAACCGCGAACTGAAATCGGTGCTCGGGATCGACGGTGAGCCGGGCATTGAGATCCAGAAAGCCGTCACGATTCATGCTCCCGTGGACGAGGTCTTCACCTTCCTCACTTCGCTCACCAACCTGCCACGATTCCTTTCGCACGTGCGCGAGGTGCGCGATCTGGGCGATGCCCGTTACCACTGGGTGGTGGATGGGCCCGGAGGAATGCCGGTGGCCTGGGATGGCGAAATCACAAGGGTGGTGAAAGGAAAGCTGCTCGAATGGAGAAGCCTGCCTGGCTCGGTAATCGTCAATCGCGGCGCGATGCGATTTGACGCCAATGCCGATGGCAGTACCCGCGTCAGTGTGCGCATGTTGTACCGTCCCCCCGCCGGCATGATCGGCCATGGCGTGGCGGCGCTGTTCGGCGTGGATCCAAAGCACGAAATGGATGATGATTTTCTGCGGCTGAAGACACTGCTTGAAAGCGGCCCCGGAGGGAATTGATGTATCCGTCGGTGGTGCTGCTGCTGGTCTGCCCGGTGGTGGCCGCGGGCCGCACGGTGGCGTCATGGGCGGACTTTTGCGGGCTCACCGCGCATGACTTCATGAAACTCGATCGCGGCGAGGCCATCGGGCGCGTGCTGCCCGGCAAAGGCCCGGGCGAGATCGGAATCCTCGGCGCCGTCCGGTTGAGGGCCAACAAGGAAGCGGTGCGAGTGTGGTATTCCGATGCCCGCAATTTCAAAGACAGTAAGGTAGTGCTTGCCGCCGGCGAATTTCACAATCCGCCCGGGGAGCCGGATGTGGCGGGCTATGCGCTCACCGCCGATGACATCGCCGCGCTAGGCCGTTGCAGGCCGGGAAATTGCGGTTTGAAACTGACCGCCGGGGAGATGGAGCGCTTCGCCGCGGCTCCCGGAAAAGAGAACGAAGTGGCAGGAAGCATCCTGCTGGAGATGGCCCGCGGGTACTTTCAGCAGGGGGATGCCGCGCTTGCCCCCTACCATGATCACAAGGTCCCCGTGGATCGGGTAGAGGCATACCGGAATCTGCTCAGCGCCGGTAATTGCGTGCTGGAGGCGTTTCCCGGCCTGGCTGGGAATTCGCCGGAGCAGGAGAATCTGTTCTGGTCTGTGGAGCGCTATGGTTTCGGACTGAAGGCGCTGTTGAATGTGACCCACGCTCGCATGTTCCGGCCGTCGCCGGAGGTCTTGGTGGTCTGGGCGAAGCAGGTCCGGGCGAGCCACTATTACGAGGGTTCGCTCGCGCTCACTGTGGTGCTGGATGCTCCCGGCGGCGGAGCATACATGGTGTACGTCAACCGGTCGCGCGTGGATCTGCTGGCGGGAATCCTCAAGGGTTGGAAGCGCGCGCTGGTGGAGCGCTATGCACCCGGATCGGTCCGCAGAGAGGTTGCGCGGATCGGGCGCAGTATTGAGAGGGTGGCCGCGGAATTGAGGTGAGCTTCATGACTGGCGAAGAAATCCTCCGAAGGCAGGTGGAAGACCAACTGGCGCTGGACCCGAGACTGGAGGCTGCCGGAATTGGCGTTGCGGTTCACCAGGGAATCGTGACGCTGACCGGCCATGTGGGAAGCGCCGCTCAGGTGCGGGTTGCCTCCGATGCG
>JANRLE010000031.1:0-77002 GCA_033762895.1 Bryobacteraceae bacterium
CATCCTCGACATTGGCGCCTACGAAGCCGGCGGCGGCACTGCGCCCGGGGCTAACCAACCTCCGGTAGCGGCGATGACCGTATCTTCCGCGAGCGGCAACGCCCCGCTGCTGGTGAACTTCTCCAGCGCGGGCTCGCATGATCCGGATGGAAGCATCGCCACCTACCGCTGGACGTTCGGGGACGGTGCGGCCGCCACCGGAGTCACCGCCTCACACACCTACAGCACAGCCGGGGCGTTCACCGCGACGCTCACTGTCACCGATGACAAGGGCGCCAGCGCATCGGTTTCCCGCACCATTACCACGACGCAGCAACCGGCCGTGCCAGCCGCGCCCGTTTTGTCAGGTTCCGTGAGCGGCACCAGGATAACGCTGTCGTGGACCGCTCCACGTGGCGTTGTAACAGGCTATCGCCTGGAGCGCCGTGCGAACAACGGGAACTGGCGGCTGCTGGCGAACACCAGCCAGAGAACGTATTCGGAAACGCGCACCCGGGGCACATGGACCTATCGCGTGCGCGCCTTTAATCCGGCCGGCAATTCGCCGTGGTCAGCCGCCGTGACTCTGCGCACGCGCTGACCATGTGGCGAATGCTCAGGCTCCGAACTGCCGCAGATGATGGTCCAGATGTTTCCACGTCAGGTAGCCCCAGTCCCTGGTGGAAATATCGCCGAACGCCGGATGTGGGCGGAGCGTCCCGTTCTCGCCCACTGCCGCGAACCGGGCGGCCGCGGCCGAGAGCCCCTCCATGGCTTTCGCCCAATCACCGCCCGGCGGCGGCATAAATTCGGGAGCCGTCGGCGCCCCCTTCGGGAAGGGGAACCAGTAGATCACCGCGTGGCGCATCAGCTTCAGCGATAGAAACCACGGCCCATTTGACTTCACTTCCAACTCGCCCATCGCAGCCCGCATCGGATCGGCGCAGTGGGTGAGCATCTGGGTGCAGTTCATCCTGCCCCAAAGCGGTTTGCGATCCGGCGAAAGTCGCGCGAACCGCTCCATCAACACCTGCCTGGCCGCGGCGTCAAACATCGTCTTCATCTGTCGGCTCCCGATTTGGTCTTCCGTCTATGATGCCGGAAAACCGGCATGGTTTCTTATTTGCCGCATTTGGTCCAGGTGGCGGCGCAGGTGCGCGGGAATGATCGCCAGCGCCGTGCCCAACTTGTACCGGATGGCGCTCTGAAACGGCGACACCACGCGCGTCCGGTTCTGGTCGTACTGAGCGTATTCCGCCAGTTTCTCCGTTAGTGCGCGGTGCGTGCTTCGGAATTCCGGCATCAAGGTATGAAGTGGGCGGCCCGGCGCGGGATCGAACGCCGCCGGGGTCTTCACTTTCATCTTCGCCGGAGGCTCCAGAATGCGCAGAAACCAGCGCGCGAAGATGGAGGGCTGCCATGGTTTTGAGCCGGGGCCCTCACGCGACCCCTTTGCACAGCCCGCGTCCATGGCCTCCATCATGCGCTGCGCGGTGATGGTGAGGTGTTCCAGATTCTGCGCGATCGACCAGGAGCCCGGCGCAGGCTGCCAGGCAAGCTGGCGGTCGTTGAGAGCAGCGGTCAATCGGTCAGCATCCTGCACCGCGGTTTCAATCTCGTCTCGAATCGAAATCATTCCGGTTCCATTGTGGGGCATTCACGGGATCGTGATCCAACATTCATCAGAACTCAAATCGCCGCATGGTTCACTAACGAGAATCCCTAAAAGGAGATCCTACCCGAAAATGTCAACCTTCGAACAAGTAATAAAGAACCGATTCAACCGGCGCACCCTGCTGGGCCAGGCGGCAAAAGCGATTCCCGTGGCGAGCTTCGCCGCCGCCATGCGTAGCACCGCCGCCGAAACGGACGTCGCCGGCACGGCTTCGGCCTCCGTACGTGACGCCGGCTCTGACCCCCGGCTCTCTTTCACCGCGATCCCCGCCGCAAGCAGAGATGGATTCACCGTGGCTACCGGATATCGCTCGGACGTGATCCTGCGCTGGGGCGATCCCCTCTTCAACGACTCGCCGCAGTTTGATCCGGCCACTATGACGGCGGCTGCGCAAGCCAAGCAGTTCGGCTATAACTGCGACTGGATGGACTTTTTCCCACTGCCTGGCCATGATGTGGCAAATCCCCGCCATGGGCTGCTGGTAGTGAACCACGAATACACCAATCCGGAACTGATGTTCAAGAACTACGGCGGGTTCAATAACCAGACGCGCGAGCAGACCGATATCGAACTGATGGCGCACGGACTGTCGGTGGTGGAATTGATGCGCGATTCCTCGGGCCGCTGGCGCTACGTGCAGGGTTCACAATACAACCGCCGCATCACCATGCGCACCATGTTCGAGATCACAGGACCGGCTGCTGGTTCGCCGTGGCTGCGGACCACAACCGACGCCGAAGGCAAACTCGTCGAAGGCACACTGAACAACTGCGCCGGTGGCATCAGCCCCTGGGGAACCGCGCTGAGCGGCGAGGAAAATTTCCACCAGTACTTCTCCAATGCCTCGGCCCTTCCCGACGGGCCGCTGAAGACCCTTCATGCCCGCTACGGGCTGCCCAACGGAAATGGCGAGTACCCATGGTCCCGCCACTACAGCCGCTTCGACGTAGGCAAAGAGCCGAACGAGCCAAACCGTTTCGGCTGGATCGTCGAATTTGACCCCTACGATCCGGCCTCCCGCCCGAAGAAACGTACCGCACTGGGCCGCATTCGCCACGAAGGCGCCACCATCGAAGTGGCCCGCAACGGCCGCATCGTCGCCTACATGGGCGATGATGAACGCTTCCAGCACGTCTACAAGTACGTGAGCAAAGGCACTTTCAACGCCTTCAACCGTGCGGCCAACAGCAGCTTGCTGGACGAGGGTACCCTTTACACCGCCAAGTTCAACGACGACGGCTCAGGCCAGTGGCTCCCGCTGGTTTACGGCCAGGGCCCGCTGACAACGGCCAATGGGTTCACCTCGCAGGCCGATGTGCTGATCAACACCCGCACGGCGGCGCGGCTGCTGGGCGCTACTCAAATGGACCGGCCTGAAGACATTGACACCAATCCGGTCAACGGCAAGGTCTACATCGCGCTGACCAATAACACCAACCGCACGGACCGCCAGGTGGACAAGGCCAATCCCAGGGCATCCAACCGCTACGGCCACATTATCGAACTCACCGAGGACGGTGGTGACCACACGGCGCTGCAGTTCCGCTGGGAGATCTTCCTGCTCTGCGGCGACGGCAAGACGGCCAGCCACGGCGCCTTCTTTGCCGGCTTTGACCCCGCCCAGGTGAGCGCCATCGCCAACCCCGACAACCTGGCCTTTGACAACAAAGGGAACCTCTGGATCTCCACCGACGGCCAGCCCGGTACGCTTCGCATCAACGATGGCATCTACGCGGTGCCCACCGAAGGTCCGGAACGGGGCTTCGTGCGCCAGTTGTGCAGCGTGGCCATCGGCGCTGAAGCAGCCAGCCTGGTGATGAACACCGATGACACAGCGCTTTTCGTGGCGGTGCAGCATCCCGGTGAAGGCGGCAAATGGACCGACACCGCCTCTGACTCCATCAGTTCGTTCCCCGATGGCAAACAGCCGGTGCGACCGTCCGTTGTCGTTGTTTCGAAAGCCTCCGGCAGCCCGGTGATCGGAAGCTAGCCCAAACAGGCCGTCTCACTCGTGGAGCAGGGCCGCGTCGGGAATCAGGCTCATGTCGTGGAACGGAAGGTTCCACTGCAGAGTGAGATCGAAGCGGCCCGGCTCCACATATTGCTCCACTCGAATCGCATAGATGCCCGCGCGCCGGAAGGTGGTGCGCCTTGCCCGGCGGTCACCTTCGCTGCCCTGATCCAGCAGCAGGCGGCCATCCAGATACACTCGCGCGTACTTGTGCGCCACCAGGTCGAACTCATAGCGGTGATCGACGGGCAGGGAGACCAGGCCTTCTGCGACCAGCAACGTTCCCTGGTCCGGTTTCCGGAGATCGGCCGGCAGGTGCAGGCTCGGCCACGCCAGTGTCGGCACCGGGCCATCGAAGAACGGCTCGCCCTCTGGTTGGGGTATCTCATGGCGTCCGCGGTCGGTGGCATACGCCTTTAGCCGCAATCCCGGCTTGGCTTTGCCCGCCGCGCGAACCGGCAGATGAGCGCGGGCGGCCAGCATCGCGTTGCCGGCCAGGTCCGTACCGCGAGTGATGGTGAGTACGGCGCCGCCGGCCACGGGGCTCTGCGTTCGCAGCAGCGCCGTCTGTTCATCCAGCATTTGCGCTTCCTGCACGGCGTTGCCGGGAATCTGAAAATCCAGCCGGTCCAGTGGCTTCACCGGCTCACTGAACCACACGCGAATCTCGCGGTTGCCATCCGAGGCCAGGGCCATCAGCGGGTATGGCGCGTCTTTATCCACCGGCGAGGGGAAGTGGCGGAAAAGGCTGGCGAAGACGGCGTCGCGCCGCGCGTTCGTGCAGACCTTGATGGTGTGCGGACCTTGACGCCGGATGTAGGTTGCCCGCGCCAGATCGATCACCGGCGCTGGCTCTTTCTCCACATCGAAAAACCTGGTCCCCGTCGCCACCTGCAGCGCGTAGGCGGTTACCGAAATGTCCCAGATAATCTTGTTGCGGTCGCCATAGTCGCGCACCAGGCCCAGCAGGTAACGGCCCAGAACGTTGGTGTGGCGCAGCCGCGCACGGGCTTCCTCATAGGGCAGCGTCAGATACCGGGCGCAGGTTTCTGTCGGAACCACGGTGAGATCAACGCCCGATTCGAACACTGCCTTGACGGCCGCGCGGTCATTGGCGGCGTTGAATTCGACAATTCGTCCGTCGGGCGGGAAGCCCCCCAGCCACACCACGCGGATCCGCGGCTTGATCTCCGGGTGCAGCAGCAGCGCCGAGGCGACATTGGTGAGCGCCCCCACCGCCAGCACATACAACGGACGCGCATCCTGCTTCATCGCCAGCACCCGGATCAGATCGGTGGCCGCGGAGCCCAGCGGAGTCCTGTCGTCCTTCATCGCGTAATCGGCGCCGCGCACGATGGGAATCTTTGGGGCGATCCGCATCAGTTCCAGCACGCGATGGACTTCGTAGTACGACTCATCCACGGAACCGTTTTCCCAACGGTAGTGTGCGGCGCTCACGCCCTCAATCTCCAGCCGTCTTTCAAAGAACGAGTAGGCGACGAAAAACTGGTCGTCGATTTCGTTGTAGGCGTCGGTGTCCAGCAGGACGCGAATCCTCGATTGGCCCTCGGCCAGGTTGAAGGCAAACAGCGCGATGCAGGCGCAGCGGAGCAGCATGCCCACGATTATCGCTGATCAGCGCGGTGCAGCACGTCCTCATACGCCGCCATTGTGCCCGCGTCGTACAGCACAAAGATCGCCTCTTCCACGGTAGTTTCACCGCCCAGACACTCGAGCACCGTGGAGACCGCGATCGGCGCGGCCTCGTCCAGCGGATAACCGTAGATTCCGGTGGAGATGGAAGGAAAGCTGATGCGTTTCACGCCGTATCCGGCGGCCAGCGTCATGCACGCTCGATAGCAGGAGGCAAGCTGCTGCGGTTCGCCGTGCGCGCCATCGTGATAGACCGGACCCACGGCGTGGAAGACATGCCTGGCGGGCAAATTGCCCGCGGTGGTGGCCACCGCGCTGCCGGTGGCACAACCGCCCTGTACCGCGCGGATCCTGTCAAGTTCAGCCATGATGGCGCCGCCGCCCGCGCGATGGATGGCGCCGTCAACGCCTCCGCCTCCGTGCAGGCCGGAGTTCGCCGCGTTGCAGATAGCATCCACGGGCACCTTCGTGATATCGCCCCGTACAAGGCGGAGCGTGCGGCCGTTGGCAAGCTGATACGTCATTCCAATACCCGCACGAACTCGCCGATGACACGGAATTGTTCCGGATCGTCCTCCAGTTCCCAAGCCTCGAATTCCGGGTTCAAGGGTTCCAGGCGGATGACGTCATGTCTCCATTCATCGCCTTCGGCGCGTTTGGTGCTGCGATAGCGCTTTACTGTGTAGCGGCCGCCGGATTCGGAAATGTCGCGCCTTTCAATCAGCAGCAGCCTGCCCTGCCGTGATCCCGTGGTGACGGCGCGAAACACGCACAGACTGCCGTCGGGGATCTTCGGTTCCATCGACCGGCCACTGATTTCCACCACGAACATCGCCGGCTCCAGCCGCATACCCTCGGGCGCTTCCACCCAGTCTTCGGCGCTTACTTCGTTGTCGTCCAGAAATTTTCCCGCAGCCACACGCGCCGAATACTTCGGCAGATGGGTGATAAACGGCAGCACATTCACCTGCACGTGTTTGGCGTACAGGCGATCGGCCGCGCGGTCCAAACCGCCGGCGGTGATCCTTTCCGGATCGCTGATACGAATCGTGTTGGAAAGCGTCTCTTCGCAGAATCGCAGCCACTGCCCGGCTCCCCGCTCCTTCAGCTTCGCGGAGAAATCCGCAGCCAGGGCCGCCAGCGTCTCAGCTTCCTCCCCGGCGAAGGCTTCCCAGTCTCTCCGGAATCGCGCACGCCACTCCCCGGTCTCCGGATCATGTACGATGACGCCCGCGGCGACCGCCGGCTCTCCCGGCAGCGTCACTTCGACGATCGAGAGCTCCGCCTGCCGCGTTACCAGCACAGTGGAGTCTGCCACGATTCCCTCATCGGATCGGCGCGCACGAGTTCTTAAGGCGCAGCCGGGAAATATCCCTTACGCGCGCGGATCTGGATACCTGTGTTATCGAGGCTCGGTACTTTGACTTCGATCCTGCGAAACACCCGCGCGGCGTCGGTAGTATCGGGCAGATAGCGCAGGATGTACTGCGTCGTGATCTCGCCGGTTACCGAAGCAACAGAGTTGAAGATTCCCTTGGCGATCTCCGCCGCATAGCCCCCCGTTCCCACCTTGATCGCGTAGTTGCCTTCATCGGACGGCGTCGAAAGGTAGCCACTGATGTCCTTATACAACCCTTGCAGCGGATAGTAGACCTTGCCCCCGGTTTCCTCGGCCAGCCGCGTCAGGTTCTTTTCCCCTTCCGAGGTGAAACCGAACGCAACCGTGCTGATGCCGAAGATCGTTACCTGGTTGCGCTGCGCCAGTTCCAGCACCTCGTCGATCGCTTTCTTGCTGGCGTTGTCGTTGCCGTCGCCGATGATCACCAGTACGCGGCGCGGCTCAATCGGCTCACCCTGCACCAGGCTGCGTTTGGTGCAGGACATATAGATGGCGTCGTAGAGCGAGGATCCGCCCGAAGGCTTCAGCTTGGAAATACGGTCCGTCAGTTTGTCGGAATCGATGGTGGTGTTTACCATCAACTCGGCCTCCTGGTGATAGCCGATCAGGTATCCCGCATATTTCTTCTCACCCGGCAGAAGCGCCCAGATCAACTCTTTCGACGCTTCCTGATACGTCTTCCAGTGCAGCCGCGAGGTGTTGCTGAGATCCAGCAGGAAGCCGATGACGACGGGCTGTTTCGCCTCGCGGGAAAAGAACGTGATGTTCTGCCTCTTCCCTTCGTCCAGGATCTCAAAGTCCTTCTTCTCCAGGTTGGTGACGAAGCGACCCTTGTCGTCGGTGACCGTGACGGGCACAATGACTTCGTTCACCGAAACCCGGATGTCGGCCTGAGAGGACCCGGCCGCGGGAGCCTGCGCCTGCGCCCAGGCCAGACCCAGCGGCACACACAACAACATGATGTGGCCCAGCATGCTCTCTAGTATAGCCGCCGCACGGCGCAGTGCGGCGCCTTCATGCGAATCGTCACAGCATCTTCGGCAGCTCGGCAATGCGCGATGCGCTTACCACTGATATCCGGTCGCTGATGGGGTAGCTCTTTTCACCCGGGTACAGGACCACGAGGCGATCGAGCCGCAGCAGTTCGATCGTCGCATCCATCGAGGCGGTTCGAACCGGCGCGTCGGCGTACTTGATCTCGATTCCCACCCGTTTGCCCTTTCGCAGAAAGAACAGGTCGAGTTCGGGGCCGGAATGAACGGCCCAGTAGAACAACTCGCCGGCGCCGAGCCGCAACAGGTTGGCGACGTGTTCCACGATCATTCCTTCCCATGATGCGCCAAGTTTCGGGTGCGATTCCAGCATCCGTCTGGACGCAAGTCCCATCAGCGCATGAAACAGGCCGGAATCGCGGAAATAGATCTTGGGCGCCTTGCGCACCCGTTTGCCGAGATTCTCCACCCACGGCTGAAGCTGCCTGATCAGAAAGGCGCCGCTCAGAATGTCCAGGTAGTGCTGCGAAGTCTTGTAGTTGATGCCCAGTGATGCGCCGATCTCCGAGGCGTTCCATGTCTGGCCGTGGTAGTGGGCCAGCATCAGCCAGAATCGCCACAACTGTTCCGGCCGGATGGAGATACCCAGTTGTGGAATGTCGCGCGCGAGGAAGGTCCGCACGAAATTCGTCCGCCACCGGAAACTGTCCTCGTCCGTCCTGCTGAGATACGATTCCGGAAATCCGCCGCGCAGCCAGAGAGTATGGATGGAATCGGGGCCGGTTTCGGTGAGATCGAAGCCGGTCATCTCAATGAAACCGATCCGGCCGGCCAGTGACTCCGAAGCGCCGCGCATCAGATCCGGCGAGGCGCTGCCGAGAATGAGAAATCGCGCCGGATTGCGCGGACGGTCCGCCAGCACGCGGAGCAGCGGAAAAAGATCCGGCATGCGCTGAATCTCGTCGATGATAACCAGTCCGCGAAGCCGTTCCAGCGTCAGTCTGGGAGTCCGCAGGCGGGCCACATCCGTTGGATCTTCGAGATCGAAGAGCGCTTCCGGACGTACCTTGAGTCCGCGGGCGAGCGTGGTTTTTCCGCACTGGCGGGGACCCAGCAGGGCGGTGACGCGGAACTGCCGCAGGGAATGCCGGAGTTGTTCCGTTAGTTTCGACCGGCGCACCTTCATGAAATTTAGTGTACCGCATACTAATTTTCAAAAAACCCCCAACTCGCAGGCGCAGGCCCGGAGCCGCCGCAACCCATCCCTGTCTGCACGCGGCGCCCGCTTGGCTTAATATGGACCACATGCGCGCTCTGTTGCTATTCGCCTGCCTGGCGGCATTCGCCCAGGACGACGCCAGGGATTTCGACAACATCACGCTGCCCGCCTCCACCGCTGACCTCGAGCGCGGCAGGAAGCTCTACCTCGGTTCCTGCACCTATTGCCACGGTCCCACCGGTGACGGCGGCAAAGGCGCCGACCTTTCACGCAAGGACCTGGTGCGCGCCAAGACTGACGGCGATCTGGCCCGCATCATCGAAAAGGGGGTTCCCGGAACCGAGATGCCCGGCGCCTGGCACATGACCCGCCGCGAGGTGACTCAGGTGGCGGCATTCGTCCGTTCACTGGCCAAAGTGGATGTGCGCGCGGTCGCCGGCGACCCCGTAAAGGGCCAGGCTCTCTTTCAGAAGCATGGTTGCGCCGGATGCCACACCATCAAACTGGGCGGCTCATATACCGGCGGCTACATGGGGCCGGATCTTTCCTCGATCGGCCTCAAGCGCAGTGCGGCCCACCTGCGTGAGGCGCTGGTCGATCCCGCCGCAAGCCTGCCCGATGGATTCGTTCCCACTCGTCTGGTGACCACCTCCGGCAGGACCATCGACGGCCGCCGCCTTCACGAGGATACCTTCGCCATCGTAGTGCGGGACCTTGCCGGCAACAATCATTCTTTCCTGAAGAAGGATCTCAAATCGATCACGCCCGATCCCAGGACTTCGCCCATGCCTTCCTACCAGGCAAAACTCTCGGCGGCTGAGCTTGACGATCTGATCGCTTATCTGGTCTCGTTGAAGGAGCCGTCATGAGATTTCTGCCGCTGTTCCTGCTCGCCGTATCACTCGCTGCGCAGAGCGTTCCCTACCAGCGCATCCTCGATGCGCACAAAGAGCCTCAGAACTGGCTCACCTATTCCGGGAACTACAACGGGCACCGGCACTCTGCGCTCGATCGGATTAACGCGGCCAACGTGAAGCGGTTGAAGGTGGCCTGGGTGCATCACACCAACACCACCGAATCGCACGAAACCACTCCGCTTGTGGTGGACGGCGTCATGTTCCTCACCGAAGGTCCGAATGTCGTCAAGTCGTTGGACACCCGGACCGGAAACCTGATCTGGCGGTACGAGAAGAAGATTCCCGAAGATCTCAGGTTGTGTTGCGGGCGTCCGAACCGCGGCGTGGCAATCCTGAATGACACCGTATACTATGGCTCCATCGACGCGCATCTTATCGCTTTGGATGTCAGGACCGGCCGCCTGAAGTGGGACATCGAGATGGCTGATTACAAGCTCGGCTATTCCTCCACCGTGGCGCCCTTGGCGGTGAAGGACAAGATCATCCTGGGCGCGGCCGGCGGGGAGTTCGGCATCCGTGGATTTATTGACGCCTACGATGCCAAAACCGGCAGGCGCGCCTGGCGCTTCTACACGATTCCGGGTGAGGGCGACCGTGAATTCGGCACCTGGGAGGGCGACTCCTGGAAAACCGGATCGGCCGCCATCTGGACCACAGGTTCGTTTGATCCGGCCACCAACACCACCATCTGGGGGACCGGCAATCCGGGTCCGGACTGGAATGGCGATGTGCGCAGAGGCGACAACCTCTACTCGTGTTCCTTCGTGGCTCTGGATGTGGATACCGGCGCCAAGCGTTGGCACTTCCAGTTCACGCCGCACGATACGCATGATTGGGACGCCACCCAGGTGCCCGTGCTCATCGACGGACGCTTTCGCGGCGCGCAGAAGAAGATGGTGGTTACCGCCAATCGCAACGCTTTCTATTACGTGTTGGATCGCGACAACGGCAAGTTCCTCGCCGGCAGACCGTTCGTGAAACAAACCTGGGCCAAAGGCCTGGATGACAGCGGGCGGCCCATGGTGATTCCGGGTACCGATCCCACCGAGGAAGGCAATCTTGTCTGGCCGTCACTGGCCGGCGGCACCAACTGGGCCAGCCCCTCCTACAGCCCTGAGACCAACCTGTTCTATGCGCCCGTGCGCGAACAGAGCGCCTACTTTTTCAAGGGCGAGGCTGAGTACAGGCCCGGAGTGATCTTCAACGGCGGCGGACAGCGTGTGAATCCGGATGAACAGCCCTATGGCGCCATCCGCGCCCTGGAGCCGGACAGCGGCGCGTTCAAATGGGAATTTAAGACTCAAATACCGTTAAACGTGGGTATCCTCACCACCCGCGGCAACCTTCTGTTTTCCGGCACCGGCCAGGGCGACTTCTTCGCCTTGAACGCCACCACCGGGCAACTGCTGTGGCGCTTCAAGACCAATGGCGGCATCAATGCCGGTCCCATGACCTACGCCGTCGACGGCCGCCAATACGTCGCCATGGCCATCGGCCGCGCGCTTTATGTCTTTGATCTGATGGAGGAGTGACTTGCGTCCGGTTCTTGTAGCAATCGTTCTTTTGACAGCATGCCGCCAGGAGAAGCCCGATCCCGTCCGGCCGGTAGGCGCCGTTGTGGAGATCAAGGCTCCACTCGGTCTGCCCCCCGTTCCCATCCCCGCCGACAATCCCCCGACAGCGGAAACGATCGAGTTGGGGCGGCGTCTTTTTAATGAAGTGCAGCTCTCGGCTGACAACACCATATCCTGCGCGGTCTGCCACAATCCGGCCATCGGATTCGGCGACGGCAAGCGTGTCAGTACGGGCGTCGGCGGAAAGACCGGTACACGCAACGCGCCCACCGTGCTGAACGCCGCCTATTATCCCAGCCAGTTCTGGGACGGGCGTGCGGCAACGCTGGAAGAACAGGCCGCCGGTCCCATCGCCAATCCCATTGAAATGAATCTTCCCCACGATGCCGCGGTGGAGAAGCTGAACGCCGCGGGCTACGGTCCGTTGTTCGAAAAGGCCTTCGGGCCCGGACCGGTGACAATGGAAAAAGTGCAGATGGCCATCGCCAGCTTTGAGCGGACCGTGCTCAGCGCAAACTCGCCTTTTGACCGCTACCAGTTTGGCGGCGATCGCAAGGCGATGAGCGCGTCGGCCATTCGCGGCCTGGCCATCTTTAAGGACAAGAACAAGGGCAACTGCGCGGTCTGCCACACCATTGAAGAGAACCACGCGCTTTTCACGGACGGCAAGTTTCACAACCTGGGCGTAGGTCTCAATGCGCAGGGCGAACTCACCGGCCTTGGGCGGTTCGAGCAAACGAAGCTGGAAGCCGACAAGGGCGCCTTCAAGACCGCAACGCTGCGCAACATCGCCCAAACCGCTCCCTACATGCATGACGGCAGCCAGAGGACGCTGCGCGAGGTAGTGGATTTCTACGTGGGGGGCGGAAATTCGAACCCCTATCTGGACAAGGAAATTCGCGAGTTGAAGCTGAGCGGGCAGGAACGGGCTGATCTGGTTGCATTTCTCGAAGCTCTGACGGGCGAGCCACCCCCGGTGAATTCAAGATGAGAAGCCGGACGCCGTATCTCCTGTTGATCGCCCTGGTTGGCTGTACTGCTCCGCAGCCGCAGCCGAAGTCCACGCCGGTCTACTTCAAGGTGGAGCCTTCCACGGCCGGCGCCATCAGCGGCAGAATCACGTTCAGCGGCCCGAAACCGCCGCGCAGGAAGCTGCGCATCGATGAGGATCTTGCCTGCGTTCACGCCAACAGGAACGGACTGTTCGATGAGTCGATCGTAGTGAATCGGGATGGCGCGCTGGCCAATGTTTTCGTTTACGTAAAGAAGGGGTTGGAGGGAAAGCAGTTCACGCCACCTGAAGGCGCCGTGACCATCGACCAGAAAGGATGCCGCTTTTCACCGCGCGTGATGGGCGTCCGCGTCGGCCAGGTGATCCGGGTGACCAACTCCGATCCTGTGACGCACAACATCCATCCTCAGGCGCGCATGAATCGCGAATGGAATCAGAGCCAGCCCGAGGGCGCTCCGCCGCTGGAGCGCAAGTTCGTGCGGTCCGAGGTGATGATTCGCGTCAAGTGTAACGTGCACTCCTGGATGCGCGCCTATATCGGCGTGCTGGAGCATCCTTACTTCGCCGTGACTGGCGCCGATGGGTCGTTCGAGATCAGGGATCTGCCACCCGGCTCCTACACAATCGAGGCGTGGCATGAGAAGCTGGGAAGCCAGGAACAACAGGTCACGGTGCCGCCGTCAGGCAAGCAGGAGGCGGGTTTCACATTCAAAGGAGTCTAAGCCTTCATATGAAAATCTCAGCGGTGGTTCCACTTGCGATGTTGCTGGCGGCCTGTACAACCGCGCCGCCGCCGGCCCCCGTGAAGGAAGAGCCCAAGACCGGGTATCGCATCTTCGTCACCAACGAGAATTCGGGTGATGTGAGCATCATCGAATCTTCCACAATGGAGGTGAGCGCCACCGTGCCCGTCGGCAAGCGGCCGCGAGGTATTCATGCCAGCCCGGATCGCCGGCTGGTGTACATCGCGCTCAGCGGGTCGCCACCCGCGCCTCCGGGTGTGGACGAAAGCACTCTTCCGCCGCCTGACAAAAGCGCCGACGGCATTGGCGTGCTGGATATCGCGCAGAACAAAGTGGTGCGGACGATCAAGAGCGGGTCCGATCCTGAGCAGTTCGATCTGAGCAAAGACGGCAGGTTCCTGATTGTTTCCAATGAGGACGATTCAAAGGCCAGCATCGTCGACATTGACGCCGGGACAGTGGTGCTCTCACTCCCGGTGGGCGAAGAACCCGAAGGTGTCACCACAAGCCCGGACGGCAAACTTGTCTATGTCACCTCCGAGGACGAGGGGACCGTAACGGTCCTCGATATCGAGGGGCGCAAAGTGGTGAAGACCCTGAAGGTGGGCCGGCGCCCGCGTTCGGTAGCGTTTCTTCCTGATGGATCGCGCGCCTATGTCACCAACGAGAACGACGGTTTTGTCACCCTGGTTGACGCCAGACGGCACCTCGCCATCAAAACCATCCGGCTGGGCGAAGCGGGCAAGATCAAGCCGATGCATGTCATCCTTTCTCAGGACGGCGGCACCGCCTACGTCAGTTCGGGCCGCGGGAAGATGGTGTTCCTGATCGACACCGCCACCAACGAAGTGACCGGGTCGATCGAGGTTGGCGCGCGGCCGTGGGGAATCGCTCTTTCGCCGGATGGCAAGACACTGTTTGCGGCCGATGGCCCGTCGGGCGTGCTGGCCGTGGTGGACCTGGCTTCAAAGAGCGTGACCAAAAAAATCAAGTGCGGCGACAGCCCCTGGGGCGTGATCACCGTGGATCGCTGATTGGAAGGAGTGGAAGGAGTTGCACATGATGAAGCTGGCCTTGATGCTGGCGGCCTCCTCGTTATGGGCGCAGCAGAGCGCCTACACGATCGACACGCTGCACAGCGCCGCGCACTTCAGCGTGCGTCACATGATGATCACCACCGTGCGCGGGCAGTTTGGCGGAGTGAAAGGCGCGGTGCGATTCGACCCAAAGAACCCCGCCGCCACAACCATTGAAGCCACCATCGATTGCAGCACCATCAACAGCGGTGAGCCCAAGCGCGACGCCGATCTGAAGGGCGAGGAGTTCTTCGACGTGAAGAAATATCCCGTCATGAAGTTCAAGTCAAACAAGGTGGAAGCCGCCGGGGCGGGCAGGTTGAAGGTGACCGGCGAGCTCACCATCAACGCCACCACCCGCCAGGTTGTTCTGGACGTCGACGGCCCCACACCGCCGGTGAAGGACACGCGGGGCAGGGAGAAGGTTGGCGCCAGCGCCACAACCAAAATCAGCCGCAAGGATTTCGGCATCACCTGGAACCAGGTGCTGGAAGCCGGTGGTGTGGCGGTGAGCGACGAGGTTTCGATCACCATCGATCTGGAACTGATCAAAACCCCGTAGCCGGTCTCAGAAAATGAACTTCAATCCAAGTTGAAGCTGACGGTTGGGATTCGACGTCGCGCCGATCACCCCCGCAGCCGGCGTCCCGATGGCCGAACCCGGTAGGTCGAAGTGCGTGCGGTTGAACGCATTGAACGCCTCCACACGGAACTGCAACTCGGAGACTTCATTCACGGGCAGCCGGAAGTTGCGGTGGACAACGAAGTCAACCGAGTTCGATCCAGGGCCGATCAGCACATTGCGGCCGCTGTTGCCATAGGTGAACTGCGCGGGGAAGGCGAAGGCGTCGATATCGAAATAGCGTTGGATGGTGCGATTTTCCAGTTGCCCATCGCGCAGCCGGTTGGGCCGGTTCGGGCCTCCCGTGTTGGCGTTATCAAACGACAGCGAGGGCGTAAACGGAATACCGTCGGCCGCCGTGAAGATGCCACTAAGAGCCCACCCGCCGAGGACATGTTTCGCCGTTCCCTGATTGGCGAACGCACGGCCCGATCCGAACGGCAATTCCCAGTTGCCGCTGAAGACGAACCGTCGCCCGACGTGATGATTGGAAAGCCCGCGTTGAAAGCCGCGGCGGTCCAGAGCGTTCGGAACCGAGTCGTCACCCGATGCGCCGCATGCATCGCATACCGCGAATTCGCTGGCGGTGTCGATGGCCCTGCCGAACGTGAAGCTGGCAAGGTAGGAAAGCCCCCGGCTGAAGCGCTTCTCAAACCGCGTGGAGACGCCGTGATAGTTGCTGGTGGCCCAGGGAGACGCGCGGAACACGGGTGCGCGGGTGAAGCCGGGCGCCAGCGGCCGGCGGTCCGCAACCGCGCCCGGGCCGGGCTGCGGATTGTTCGCCGGATAACTCGCGCCCAGTCCGATTCCATGATTGCCTACGTAGTTCACCTCCAGCAGCGTGTTGCCGGGAAGCTGCTTCTGCAGGCTCATGATCCACTGCTGCACATATCCGGTGCGGAATCTCTGGTCCCAACTGACCAGCGTCGCTGTGGCGCGCGGATCAAGGCGGAACTGCTCCGGAGTGGGTGCCGGCTGCCGTGCCGGCAGCGCGCCGGTGAGCGGGATCGTGCTCGATACGTTAAGTTGATCGCTCACGATGGTATAGCCGCCGAAGCCCACAAACGGCGGGTTGTTCGTCATGCGCCGGTTCACGCCCGTGCCTTCGTCCTGGCTGTAGAAGATGCCATAGCCGCCGCGCACCACCAGTCCGGACGCCGGTGTTTTCCAGGCGAATCCGAAGCGCGGGGCGAAGTTGTTCCGGTCGGCATACTGCAGCCCGCGCGGATATGCCGGGTTTCCAGCGAACACCATCCTGCCGTAGTTGGCGTCACCGTCGTCCAGGATGAAGTTGCCGAACCGGTTGTCGCGTTCCACGAACGGCCGTGTCAGGTCGTAGCGAATGCCAAGGTTGAGAGTCAGGTTGGGCGTGACGGTGTAATCATCCTGGAAATAGCCGAAGTAGTGCTGTGCACGCTCGTTCGATATCCCGCGGGTGCCCACGGTGATGGTGTTGGGAAAACCCAGCAGCAGATCGGCAACGGGTGAGCCGGTGCGCGCGCGATCCAACGGGTCTTGCGAAAAGACTCCGCTGAAGGCGAAATTGCCCCGCCCCTGCAACGTCGTATCGGTGGTGACCCGCACAATCTGGTAGTCAAAGCCCAGCTTCATGCTGTGCCTGCTGCGAACGATGGAGAGGTTGCTCGAAAGATTCCAGACGGCGGAACTCTTGTTCAGCGGCAGATTGCCGAAGTTCGGCGATTCCACGCCGATACCCGTGAATCCGGCCACACCGAAGGTGGGTGTGCCGCTGCTCACGCCCGGATCGAGTGCGCCCGCCACAACCTCATCGCGCGCCAACACTCCGTCCTGTATCACGGAGACGCGGTTCCATGCGAAGCGAAGCTCATGAACGATGGTAGGGGTGATCACGCGCGTGTGGCCAAGGCCCACGCTCCAGGAGGGCTGATCGCGCAGTGTGCCATTGCCCGCGGGCGCCGGCAGCGGCGCGGGCCGCACGAAGTCGCCGCCAACGAACGAGAAGCGCTGGAACAGCGTATCCCTGTCGCTCACGCGGACGTCACCACGAAAAGTGCCGTTGTTGATGCGTGTTGCCTCCAGCGGATTTGTCACATAGTTGCGCGCGGCCGTGTTGGTAAGCGGCACAGGGTACTTGTCGATCTGCGCCTTGCCGATGCGATCGAAACGCGATGCGGGAATCACGTTGTTGGCAAAACGGTCCCGGATGAAGCCTGAGCCGTTTGGATTGGCCCGCGTCGTCAGCGGGTCGAAAACGCCACGCGCGCCGAACTGGCCGCCGCGTTCGGCCAACTGCGGCACGGTCGCCGTCGACGTGGTTTCCTCGCTGATATGCGTCCGCTCGAACGCGCCGAACCACCATGCCCTGTTGCGCTTCACCGGCCCGCCCGCCGATCCCCCAAACTGATGCTGAATGAACAATGGCTGCGCCCTGCCGGCAGGCTGGAAAAAGTCGGTGGCGTCAAACGCGCTATTGCGCAGGAACTCGAACGCGCTGCCATGAATGTCGTTGGTGCCCCCCTTGGTTACCACGTTAACCACAGCGCCCGCCGAGGCCCCATATTCGGCCGAGAAATTCGCCGTCTGTACCTTGAATTCCGCGATCGCCTCCAGCGACGGGCGCATGGCATCCCGCTGCCGGTTGTCCAGGCCTCGAAGGTAGTTCTGGTTCCGCGCCCCATCCAGCAGGAACGCGTTCTGTAGTCCGCGGTTGCCATAGGCAGAAAACGTCTTGTCGCGCGATCGCACGTTGGGAACCGTGCCGGCCGTGAGGTTGCCGAGTTGAAGATAGTTGCGTCCGTTCAGCGGCAGTTGCAGGATCGTGCGTGAGTCCACCACCTGTCCCACGCTGTGCGTCTTCTCCTCCAACTGCGGGGCTTCGGCGGTTACGGTGATCTGCTCGGTGGCCCCGCCCGGTTCCAGCGCGAAGCGCAGGTCCAGCACCTCGTCCACCCGCAGCGTGATGCCCTGGCGGACCAGCTTCTTGAAGCCTTGAAAGCTGACTTCGATGTTGTAGATTCCAGGGCGCAGCAGCGGCGAGGCGAATGAGCCGCTGTCACCAGTGGTGAGCGTGCGCACCAGGTCTCCAGTTTCAGATCCGATGATCCTGATTTCGGCACCGGGGATCATGGCGCCCGAGGAATCCTGCACGGCGCCGGTGATGGTGCCGCTGGATGTCTGGCCGGACGCCGTGATCGCGATCCACAAAAGAACGGGTAAGAGTTTCATTCCTGTCAGAACATGTACTTGAAGCCGAACTGCATTTCCCGCATCGTGCGCGCCGACGTGATGCGCCCGAATGTGGCCGGTTGCTGGGGGTTGGTGCTGGGGAAGTTGAAGTTCGGGTGATTGGGAAAGTTGAATGCTTCGAACCGGAACTCAAGGGCGTGCCCCTCGCGGATCTGCGTCGTCTTAGTCAGGGAGAAGTCCCACTGCTTGAGTCCGGGCGTCGTGAGCAGATTCCGTCCCGTGTTGCCGAAGCGGTACAGCAACTCCGGGTTGGTGACGTTGAATGCGCCGATCTCCCAGAACTTGTCGGGCGAACGGTTCGTGGGAATCGGGCTTATCCCGGTGGCGTCCGGTACATTGGGCGTGCCGATTTGCAGTGGATCGCCGATCTGGCCCACGTTGATGGGCGTTCCGTCGGAAAGCGTCAGGATCGTTCCCAACTGCCAGCCGCCGACGATCCTGTTGGCCACGCCTCCGCCGTTGAGGAATCGCTTTCCCTTGCCGAACGGAAGTTCGTAGAGCACCGAACTGACAAAGCGGTGCGCGTTGTGGAATTGCGAAAGCGCGTGCTCGCGCTGCAGGTTGTAGTTGTCGGTGGCGAACTGATTCTCACCCGTGTTGTTACGGACGGAACTGCCCTGATCCATCGCCTTTGACCAGGTGAATCCCACCAGGTACGTCAACCCCTTGGCGAAGCGGCGGGTCGCTTTCAGACCCAAGCCGTGGTAGCCCGAATTGCCGTGGTTATCGAGCGTCTGGATGAGTCCGTAGGAGGGGAACGGTGAGCGCTGCAGCAGCGTGCGCGCATCCGTGGGCCCCTTGCGCAGAACGGGCTGATTCCAGACGCGCAGCAATTCCAGCTTGTGGCCGCCATTGCCGATATAGCCCGCCTCCACCACCGTGTCTGCGCCCAACTGCCGCTGGACGTTGAGCACCCATTGAAGCAGATAGGGCGTGCGGCGGTTGGTGTTGTTGGCAAGGGTGAACGTGGGACCCTGGCACGGCCCGCTCCAGTTCCGGCAAACGCCCCCTTCATTGCGCCAGGGATCGCTCATGTTCGCGTTCGGCCGCTCGGAATCGGCGGTGAACTGGGATCTTCCACCGACGTTGCGTGAAAGATCAAAGCGGGCTTCCACGATGTCCTGGACGTAGAACGCCCCGAAACCGGCACGCACCGTCCAGTTCTCCGATGGGCGGTAGGCGAGGCTTGCGCGGGGCGCAAAGTCATTGTTGTCCCGCAGCACCGTTTCCCGTCCGGCGATGTCGTCACCTGAGGCAGTGGGAACGCCGTCGTTGAAGCGGAAGGGCAGCCCCTCGTGGAAATCGCCCTGGCCCGGCCGGAACATCACCGGCACGCGCGCGCCAGGCACAAGATCGCCGTTGTAGACGCCGGAGTCGTACACATAGACGTTCATTATGCCGCGGTATTTGTCGTGGTAGGGCGGCGTGTTTTCATAGCGCAAGCCGAATTCCGCGGTCAGTTTCGGCGTGATCTTCCAGGTGTCCTGGAAGTAGGCGGACAACACCGTGGCGCGGAACAGGCCGTTGGAGAAGACGCGCGCCCGCGTCGGCGAGGAGGTTTCGCCGATGAGGTAATCGGCGAAGGGATGCCCGGTGACGCCGCGCTGAGCCGGGTTCTGCGTGGCGTTTCCGCTGAAGCCAAAGCTGCCCCGCGTGAACGCGTTGCCCGTTTCGTTGTACCGGTCGCGCCGGATCTCACCGCCGAACCGCAGAGAGTGGTTGCCGCGGATCACGCTCATGTTGTCGATCCATTGGAAGATCGAAGTGCGGCCGACGAACGGCCCGTTGCCCTGTTCTCCGAACCCGGTCAGGCCCAGGCCCAACCCGATGGACGGAGTGCCGTAGGACAACTCCACCGGCGAATTCAGTCCGATGATGCCCAGTTCCCCGGTGACGTCCCGCTTGAACGCGTAGAAGCGGCGCTGATCATTGTTGAACTGCGTCCATCCGAAGCGGAACTCGTTCACCACCGTCGGGCTGATGGTGCGGATGTTGCTCAGCAGCACCTGGTTGGTTTTGGTGAGGATGTTGGCTTCCTGGTCCTCGAACGATGCGATTTCCTTGTAGTCTTCGTCGCTCCAACTGAATCGTCCATACCAGGTCGATTTCTCTCCCTGCACGTAGTCCAGCCGCTGGTTGAACTGCTCCCAGGTGATGGGCCTGTCACGCTGCCGGATGTGATTGCCGAGGATATCATCGCCCGCCCGCTGCGCCCGCGGATAAAACTCCAGCAGTTTGGCGGTGATGGGATGGAAGCGGCTGGCGGGAATCGTGTTGTTGGGAAACTGAGTGGCGGACACCGCGCGCGGATTCCCGGCCGCGTCAGTGGAGAAAACACGGCTGGCAGGATCCCAGATGTTTCGTCCGGAAGCAGAGAAATCGCCGCCGCGCATGCGGTCCGGCGCCACGTTGGACAGCCCTTGCAGTGTCTTGGTCTCGCGCAGCGACTCGAAATTCGACATGAAGAACAGCTTGTCGCGGATCAGCCGTCCGCTCAGCGCGAAGCCGAACTGGTTTCGCAGAAACGGGTTCTTGTTTCCGACCTGCCGGAACTCCTTGGCGTCGAAGTTGTCGTTGCGTACGAACTCAAAGGCGGTGCCGTGAAACTCATTGGTGCCGGCCTTTGTGGCGACGTTGATCTGCACCGTGCCGCGGCCGAACTCGGCCGAATAGACACCCGTTTCGATCTTGAACTCCTGCAGCGCGTCGATGGAAGGCTGAAGCGCGTACAGGTTGTAGCTCATGTCGGTGTTTTCCAGCCCGTCCAGCGTGTAGTGGTTGAACTGGTTGCGTGATCCTGCCACGGAGATGGATTTCTCCGTGCGTGTTCCGCCCTTGCGTGCCGCAGCCTCGCCGCCGGCGCCCTGTTCGGCCGATACGTTCGGACTGAGCGCCACCATCTGCAGGTAGTTGCGCCCGTTCAGCGGCAGCTCCACGATGCGGCGGTTGTCGATGACGGTGCCCACAGAGGCGTTGTCGGCTGACAGCAGCGGCGCGCCGCCCTGTACCTCGATGGATTCTGAGACGCTGCCGATTTCGATGGTGAAATTCACGCGCACCGAATCGGCCACCTGTACGCGGATGTCGCTGCGGGTGGCCGACTTGAAGCCCTCCTTCTCCACGCGCACCTGGTAGAGGCCAGGCGGCACGAAGGGAATGGTGAAGTTGCCAGCCTCGTTGGTATCCACTTTGCGCGTTTGGCTGGTGGCCGTGTTGACCAGCGTGATGCCGGCCCCGGCCACGCTGGCTCCGGTGGAGTCTGAGACGGCGCCGGTGATCTCGCCGAAGGTCTGCGCGTTTGCCGTGGCTGCGAAGGCAGCCAGTGCCAAAGCGAGTAGGAACTGAGGTCGTTTTAGCATCGCAATGAGACTCTATAGTGTTCGGGCCGCCAGAGTCAAGCGTGCGATGATGGTCGGCGTGCTCTACGTCATCCTCGCCGCGGCGCTGCTGTTTCAGGTTCGTTTCGTCATTTTGGGCGACCGCAGCGGCGAGCCGCGGGCCGGCGTCTATGAACAGGTTTGGCGCGAGGCCGCGGCGCATGAGCCGGCCTTTGCCGTCTCGGTGGGCGATACGATACAGGGCCAGCGGGACACGGCTGCCGCAGCCGAATGGCAGCAGGTGATGCGCATCGTGGCGCCCTATCGCCGGTTCCCCTTGTATCTTGCGCCGGGCAATCACGACATCTGGTCACCCCGTTCCCAGGAGCTGTTTCGCAAGTACTCCGGCCATGAGCCGCACTACAGCTTCGATCATGGGCCGGCGCATTTTACGGTGCTGGACAACAGCCGGTCCGACGAACTGCCGGCGGGCGAGTTGGCCTATCTGGAGAACGATCTGAAAGCCCACCGGGAGCGCCCGGTGAAGTTCATCGTGTCGCACCGGCCAAGTTGGCTCGTGGATGTACTGTTTCGTAACAGCAATTCCGCGCTGCACGCGCTGGTGCGGCGCTATGGTGTGCGCCACGTGATTGCCGGCCACGTCCATCAGATGCTGCGGTTCGAACTGGATGGCGTTGAGTATGTCTCCGTTCCCAGTGCCGGCGGCCATCTGCGTGGCTCGCGGAAGTACAAGGACGGCTGGTTCTTTGGTTACACGGTGGTGGAGGTGCGTGGCGCGGATGTCCGCTTCGAGATCCATGAGTTGAAGGCGCCGCATGGCCAAGGGCGCGTGACGGGGCTGGCCGATTGGGGCGCGGCGGGGTTGAAGTAGAAATGGCGTTTCCTGAATTCGATCCCGTGGGCCGGAAGCTGCTGTGGTTCTCCCGTGGGCGCGGGCGCGGCCACGCGATTCCGGATATTGAGATCGCAAAAGAACTTCAGAAGCTGGACCCGGCCGTTCAGCTCAGGTTCGTTTCGTATGGAACCGGCGCCCGCACGCTGGAGAAATTCGGCTATCCGCTGATTGATCTGGCATTGCCGGACATGGGCAGCATTACTGATACCACGGTGATGGCCGGGCGGCTGGTGGGATGGCTGCAGCCGGACCTGGTTGTCTCGCACGAAGAGTTCTCCGCGCTGCCGGCGGCGAAGATCTTCGAGCGGCCCACCGTGGCGATTCTGGACTTCTTCACGGATGGAGCCAAGCTTTCGATGCAAAGCCTGCGCTATGCCGATCGTGTGATCTTCACAGACTACGAAGGGATGTTCGAGGTTCCACCGTTTCTCGAAGGGAAGGTCAGCTACGTGGGTCCGGTGCTGCGGCCATTCAGCTATTCACGTGAAGATCGGGGCCGCGCGCGGAGCGAGTTGGGGATTGCGGCGAAGGCGAAGGTGGTGGCCGTATTGCCGGGCAGTTGGACGGAGGCGATGGCGCCGGTGGCGGAGTTGGTGATTGGTGCATTCGATCTGCTGGCTTCGCCAAAACATCTGATCTGGGTGGCGGGGGCGGACGCCGCTCTGCTTGCTCAGCGGCTGGAAGGGCGCGGCGATGTGACGGTGCTGGACACGGAGTGGACCATTGAGCGCGTGATGGTGGCGGCGAATGTTGTCATCACCAAGAGCAACCGCAAGACACTCATTGAATTGGAGGCGCTGGGGGTGCCGTCGGTCTCGCTCACGCACGGGCTGAATCCAACCGATGACGCCCGCGCCCGGCGGATCGAGGCGAACCGCACCTTGGACGCCCGCCGGACCGCTGCCTCGGACCTGGCGGGTTGCCTCACGAACCTTCCGGAACCGCCGCGGATGCAGCGGCCGGTTGGCCCAGCCGCGCAGGCGGCGGCACGCATTATGGAATGGGCTGCGGCTGCGGACAGGCGGTATCGTCCTTCAACAGACGCAACCAATCCTGAACCGCCTGGTTGAGTTGAGCCTTCCGGCCCTCGTCGGCAATCGGTTCCGGCGGCCGCGTGAAGAACGGATCGGGCGGAGCATTGCCGATCACCCACCCCAGCGCCATCATGGCAGCCTGCTTTGCCGCGCAGGGCCTGGAGAACTGGCCCAGCGCTTCGGCCGCGCGCAACCGGTCCTGCTGCGTGATGTGCGAATGGTAAAAGCTGACAAAATCCTCCTGCGGAACCTGTGGAAACCTTGCCCGCAGCAGTTGTGCCAGATCATGGGCCACCCGGTCAATTTGCGCGCGGTCTTCCACTCGAAGCAGGCCGCCCAGGATCTTGCGGGCTTCTAAGATCACACTTTGGGGATCGCCGGAATCGTCAGGCTTTGGCGCATGATCGGTGGGGCAGTGCATGCACCGGATCCAGTCCATCGTCAGTTTTCCGGCCCATTGCGGGCAGGCCGCTTCGTACTGCTTCAACACGATGCCGCGGCACCCGCCGGCACAGAGAGTGGCGTCTGAGGCGACGGGAGGTGGCGCGGGTTGATCCGGCGGCCGGAAGTCGAGATAGCGCCGCCCGGCGTAGATCTCATAGGCCTGGCCGAGATCGAAGTTACAGCGCGTGAGCGTAGAGCCGGGCGACATCAGGTTGCTCGCGTCCTTCTCTTCTCCGCCGGGCGGGCAGGGATTTCTTTCGCCGCCTTTGTCGCCGGGGTGGCACAATCCCAACGCATGGCCGATTTCGTGCGTCAGCACGTCCACCGGGGCGCCCACCGGCATGAGAATGAAACCAGCTTTTAGAACCGGATTATTGCTTTTAGCCGCCGGTCTGCAATACTTCGCCCTGTGCTTTGGGATGCTGGTGTAATAGACGTGCAGGGTGGACGCCCTGAAAGCGGAAGGACCGGCCGCCGCAATGCCCGCGCCAACCGTTTCGCAGTCCTGGGAGTCCGTGGGGATGCCGCTGCCGGGCAGTTCCGCCGCGGACTGGAGCCCCAGCGTGATCCCCGTCATCGACTCGTTGTAGGCCCACACCGCATAGTCAAGGTCCTCTCTGGCATCGTCCATGGCGAAGTTCCGTTCTCCGCTCTGGCAAGGCAACCCTCTGTCATTCCTGCAGACCAGCACCCAGACCTTCACGCTGATCGATTCGAGACGGTTGAACCGCATCCTGATCTGATCGCTGCCGGCGCTGAACTGTGGGCTCTCCGCGATGGTGACACCCTGTCCTCGTCCGAACAGTACAACGCGGCCCGGGCATGGCGACCCGGCAGGTGAACTCTGGAAGTTGCGCCCGAGGTCGACGGTGCGGTTGCCGGATGACGGAATCAGCACCGTTTCGCATTGTGCGTCCTCCATAGTTCCGGTCACCAAGGCGAACCATGGAGCCTGGGATCCGGTTCCGCTGACAGCGAGGGTGTCGGCCACAAGCGGCGCCGCCACAACAATCGCGGCGGCCAGCAAGCGACAGATCATCGGCCACGGCCTCCGCGGATCAACATTCCCAATGCATATCGCTGTGGTCATGGTCTTCGCTGCGCTGAGGGTCCACGAACCTGAAATTGGCCTCCTTGGCGAACCTGCTGTCAAGTTCTCCGGTGGCCGTTCGCGCGAAGGGCGTTGATGCCGCTCCCGTGGCTGGTCTCTTGCGGATCCCGTTGTTCTCCTTTACGGTCAGAACCACGCTGGCGCCGGGCGCCAGGACGAACGGCTCCGGGAGCGGCGGAGTCTCGAACAGGCTGCGCGACGCCTGATCCAGGAATTCGAAAGTGACAGTCTTATTCGCGCCAGGGCGTGCGCTGAATTGCTCCGACGCCGTGATGACGATTCGCGAGCGGCCGTCGGGATCCTGCACCTGAGAAGCGATGAACTGGAGGTGTGCCGGCTGGAGCCTTGCTGCGTCGGCATCGGCATCTCTCTGAATGAACAGTGTAGTTGGCATGTCTCTTGCTCTCCTTTGGAATCTCTATCGTTGGCGGACAATCCGTTCGAACAGTGGGCGTAGCGCCACGCTTCGCTGCAAGGTATTCACCGGATACCCGGCGGCAATCGCGTTCCTCGCCAGTCCGGCGGCTCGTTCTTCATTCCCCATCGACGCGAAGGTTTCGGCTACGGAAATCAACGTCAACGTGTTACCAGGGGCGAGTTCCAGCGCCCTGTTGAGCAGGGCAATCACGGTGTCTGTCTGGCCGGAGGCAACCCGATAGGAGGCCAGGCGCTGCAGAACTTCAACGCTGTTGGGGTTGACTTTCAGTTCGTTCTCCGCAATGCGAACCGCCTGCGCGAAGGCTTCTTTGGCGCGCGCGCTGCGTCCCGCGCGCTGACAGGCAAAGCCGAGGCTGCCCCACAGGAAGTGGCTGCGGCTTGAGTTGCCCAGTTTCAGCGCCCGCTCGTAAAGTTCGATGGCCCGTTCATGTTCGCCTTCTTCGTAGTAAAGTTTTGCCAGGTTTGAAAGCGCGCTTACCCGTGCAGGGTCTAATTCCAGCGTCTTGATCTGGAATCGTTTCGCGGCGGCGAAATTTCCCTTTCTGAATTGAAGAACGGCCATGTTGGAGTAACCGTGTGCGTTATCCGGTGTCAGCGCGATCACCTGTTCGTATTGCTCGATGGCCTTGTCCCAATTTCCCTGGCGGTAATAGTGCTGGCCAAGTTGCTTGTAGCCAGTCCAATCGCCGGGCCGCAGCGTAATCGCGCGGCGGTAAGTGGCCTCGGCCTTGCCGTGCTGTTTCAGCGCCGAATAAGCGGTTGCCAGTCCCTGCAGGGCTTCGGTATTGCGGTCATCGATGGACAGCGCTTTTTCGAAATCCCGCTGCGCTTCCGCATGCCGCCCGGTGCCCAGGTGAATCCGCCCCATGCTGATATTCGTCTCAGGCAAGCCACCGTTCAGCTCCACGCCACGCCGGCCGCTCCGAAGCGCCTCATCCACAAACTTCGCGTCACGGGTCAATTCGTACTTATACCAATGCGCCTCGCCAAGGGCGGAATGCGCCAGCGCGTACGATCCATCCAGATCCAAAGCCCGCCGCGCCAGCGTAATCGCGCTCTCGATGCTGGTAAGTTGATCGGTGCGTTGTAAGTAGCCGCGCGCCTGCAGGTAGAACTCATGCGCCCCCGGCGCAACCGGATTTACTTCGGCCAACTCCCGCGCCAGCCGCGGCTGCACGCTTAGGTTCAGCGCGTTCGCCAGCCTGGTCACCGCGGCGTCCTGCAGGCTGACGGCGTTCACCCGCCGTTCCTCCACCACCACGGATCCCGACTGCCGCATCTGCTTGACGTCGATCAGCGTCAGCAGAAGGCGCACGCGGTCACCCTGGCTTTGCAGGCTGCCCTCTACCGCGGTGCCGGCGCCGAACTTGGTGCGCGCGTCGCTGGCCGACCTGGCGCCCTGCAGCCGCACCTCGCTTGCCGGAACCACCAGCAAACGGGCATTCGGCCCTTCGTATTGTGAAATCCGGCTGGTGAGGCTTTCCATCAGTCCATCCGCGAAAACCCGCAACGCGGGATCGTCGCCCAGAACCTTAAACGGCAGCACCACCACGTGCTGGTTCGCCGCCGTCTGTTCCGGACGCCATGATAAGCGCGGCAGAAGGACAAAAAGGGCCACCAGCAGCAGGGAAAAAACCGCGGCCCACGGCAGCCATCGCGGCAGTTTCGCGGGGGCGGTCCCGGGCACGGGCGTGGGAATCTCACCGCTGAGCAGTCCGATCACTTCGGAAGTGGAGCCGGGACGGTCCGCCGCCTCGCATGCCAGGCAGCGCAAGATCGTGGATTCCCATGCGGCGGGCAGTCCGGGAACATGCCGGCTGGGAGGCGTTGGCGCCTCCACCATACGCTGCACCGCGTTCTCCAGCGCCTGCCCGCCGCGGAACGGCTTAGCGCCGGTCACCATCTCATACAGCAGCACGCCCAGGGCGTAGATATCGGAAGCGGGAGTAACGGGCTTGCCCAACAGTTGCTCGGGCGACATGTAGTCCGGCGTGCCGGCCACCATGCCGGACTCGCTTAGGCCCTGCACGGAGCTGCCGGTGGCGACGGCGCGCGCCAGTCCGAAATCGCCGATCACCGCGCGCGGGCCGGTGGAGGAGGCCACCACCATCACGTTGCCCGGTTTCAGGTCGCGGTGGACGATGGATTTTTCGTGCAGCGCGCCGAGGCCGCCGGCCACCTGCCGGGCCAGCGGCAGCGCAGCCTCTGGCGAAAGCCGGCGGTGGCGGAGGTATTCTCCCAGCGTCTGGCCGTCCAGATACTCCATGGTGAAGAAGACGCGTTCGCCGGCGCCTGAGCCGTCGCGGCCCACGTCGAAGATACGGCAGACGTTGGGGTGGGTCACTTGCCGGGCGAGTTGGATTTCGCGGCGGAAGCGGCTGGGAAATTCAGGATCGGACAACAGATCGGGCCGCACGATTTTCAGCGCGACCTGGCCCCCCAGGTCGGTGTCGGCGGCCAGATAGACTTCGCCCATTCCGCCGCGTCCGATGAATCGCACGATGCGGAACCGGGAAGCCAACAGTTCGCCCTCGGAAAGAGTATGGACGGGGCGGCGGGTGAGGATTTCGCGGCTTTCGTCGTCATCGTGTTCATTTAGCAGGCGAAGGACCGCGGCTTTCAGACCCTCGTCGCCCCCGCAGGCATTTTCGACGAAGGCAACCCTGTTCTCCGGGGCCAGCTCCGCGGCTGCCAGATAGACCGACTTAACCCTATCCCATTGAAAGGGAGGCATCGCCGTGGCCACCTTTTAATTCGGAGCGCAGCCATGACCGCCCGAAAGTCCATTCGCGCTTCACCGTGCGGGGAGAAATCCGCAGGACCTCCGCTGTCTCATCAATCGACAGGCCGCCGAAATACCGCATCTCGATCACCTTGGCGGCCCGTTCGTCTTCCTTGGCCAACTGCTCCAGGGCCTCATCCAGGCGGACGATGTCGGTGGAGCGCCCTTCGGAAAATACCAGCGCTTCGTCCAGAGGCAGGAAATGGAAATCGCCTCCGCGTTTGCCCGCCACGTTGCGGCGGGCGTGATCGACCAGGATGTGGCGCATCATTTGGGCGGCTACGGCGAAAAAGTGCGCCCGGTCCTGCCAGTTGGCGTCCTTGAGGTTGATCAGCTTGAGGTAGGCTTCGTTCACCAAGGCGGTGGTTTGCAGGGTGTGACCCGCCTTCTCGCGGCGCATGTAGCGGGCGGCGATCGTCTTCAATTCGTCGTAGACTGCGGAGACAAGCCTGTCCTGCGCCGCGGTGTCGCCCTGCTGGAAGCGGCGCAGCAAAGCGGTCAACTCATCACGTTCGGCCATAGGGGGTAACGGGCACCCGCTGTTGGGAGTACACCAGTATACACTGGCCGTTTCGAGCTATGGGTGGTCTATTCGGACTGGAGCGTGATCTTCCCCTTGCCCGTGGCGACCTTCAACTTCTTCGGGATGGGATTCAAGCCCTGCCACAGCCACACCTCTTTGATTCTCAGACCCTGGGCGTCCTTTGGAGTTGGATAGGCGGCCGCAGCGGGTTTGCTCACGTCCAGCCCCAGGGCGTCCACCGACATCAGGTCCCAGACAAAATGCTGCTGCTTCAGCCCGCCCTTCTTCGTCTCATCCGCCTTGCGAACGGTCATCACTAAAGCAGGTTGGGCGAGGGAGATCGGATTCCGGCTCGATCCGCGGTAAAGTTTCCATTTCCCGCCGGTTTCCTGCTCCAGCGCCAAGCCGATGACGGAGTTGCCAGGCAGATCATAACTCTTCTCCCTGCCGTCTCCTGTATCAATGGCGACCTTCCACTTCACCGCCGCAAGGCGCTGATAGTGGTGCGGGTAGTTCCAGACGCGGAGCGTGCGGCCCTTGCCGTTATACAACAGGCACCTGGCGTCGGCCTGGAAATCGACCTTAAGCGGCCCGTCGGCGATGGAAATGGTCTTGGCCCGGTCCGCTTCGGTGCAGGCGGCCGGTTCGGCGATGATCACCTGGGCCTGCAGAGCGCCGGCGATGGCGAGAAGCGTGAAGGATTTGAGCATATGGTATACCCCTCTACTATGGTACTTCCCGGCTGCAAGTCCCCGGTGGGGATCAGAATATCCCCATACGGGGTGTTTTTGTCACAGTGCGGAGTTGACTTTGTTGCAAAAATGACACAGTGACCTCCGGTAAGTCCTTGTGCGATAATCACTTGCTTGAGGCGACCTCAACTCCCCTGGCCCGGAGGCGCAAGTGCGCTTTGAAACAACGATTCAGAGACCCGTGGAAGCACAAGGCATTGGGCTGCACCACGGAGTCCCGGTCAAGATCCGGATCCTGCCTGCCCCGCCGATGACGGGAATCGTGTTCCTGCGTACAGATTTGGACAAGTTTCCAATTCCGGCGAGTTGGCGGCATGTGGCGCGTGTATCCTACGCCACCAGCCTGATGCGGCAGGGCGTGCTGATTTCCACGACGGAACATCTGCTGAGCGTGCTCTATTCGATGGGGATCGACAACGCGTATGTAGAGATCGACAATTTGGAAGTGCCGATTCTGGACGGCAGCGGCTGGCCGTTCGTGCGTCTGATTCAGGAAGCCGGGATCCGCACGCTGCGCCGGAGGAAACGCTACCTGCGGATTCGCCGCGAGGTATTCGTGGAATCGCCCGGCAAGCACATCCGCATAGTTCCGGCCGATACGTTCCGGCTGACGTGCGACATTTTCTTCGATCATCCGCTGGTGGGCCGCCAATGTATGGAGTTGGATGTGACGCCGGAGTTGTATGCGAGCGAGATCGCCCCTGCGCGCACGTTCGGGTTCAACTGGGAGTTAGCAGCAATGCGCGACATGGGGCTGATCCGTGGCGCGGGGCTGGACAACGCTGTGTGCTTCGACAAAACGACTGCGCTCAACCCGGAGGGGCTGCGTTTTCCCGATGAGTGCTGCCGGCACAAGGCGCTGGATCTGATTGGGGATCTGGCGCTGATCGGCAAGCCGCTGCTGGGGCACGTGATCGCCGAGCGGGCGGGCCATGCCATGCATGCCGCGCTGGTGGCGAAAATCATGTCCGATCCTTCGATTTACGAACTGGTGACGGCGGACCAGTTGGAAGAAGTGCGGCTTGCGGCGCCTGCCTAATCTGATCTGCGGGCTACGGCTGGCGCTGGCGCCAGTGTGCGGCGTGGCGATCATGGAGGGGCGGTTTGCGACGGCGCTGGGCTGGTTCATGCTGGCCGGGTTCACGGATTTCGCCGACGGCTACCTGGCGCGGCGTTTCAATTGGCAGAGCAAACTGGGGGCGATTTTCGATCCGCTGGCGGACAAGGCGCTGATGGCGGCGGCGTTCATCGCATTGGGCGCGGCGGGAGTGATCGGGTGGTGGCTGGTGGCGCTGGTGTTTGGGCGCGACGTGCTGATCCTGTTGGGCGCGGCGGTGATTGCGAGCAGGGCGAAAATCAGGGCGTTCCCGCCGAGTTGGTACGGCAAGGTGAGCACCACGATTCAGATTGTGTCGGTAACCGTATTCATTGCCGTTGCGGCGGGGTATCTGCCCGATTGGTTGAAACAGGCGGGCATTGTGGCCACGGTGGGAGGAACCCTGGTGAGTGGTTTTGACTACGCTCACCAGGGATGGGCAATGTTGGCTAGCCCCGGGAACCGCCGGCCGTCGCCTCCCGGAACAGGCCGCTGACTCGCGACACTTCATCGGGCACCACCTGGTGAGGAAAGCCGGAGAGAATCCCGCTGACGTTGCGGAAGGCGCGGCCGATGTGCATGCCCTGGTTGTCGATGGTGAATTCGCGGATTTCCTTGTCGTGGGCGGATCCGCGCATTTTCAGCACGGTAATCCCGCGCCGCATCTCCCCCACCAGTTCGACGTATCGAAGCAGAATGATGGAGTCGGTGATGGTGGAGATATGGGCCTCGGTCACGGACTGTCCGCCCAGCAGGCTGGGGGTGGTGGCGGTGAAGAGCCCGGCAACCTCGCGGTGTTTGATGAAGGACGTGAGAGCGATGACAAACTCGCGGTAGCCTTTGAGGGTGCTGATGCGTTCGAGGGCGGAGAGGCTGTCGATGGCCATCCGGTTGGGCCGGAACTCCTCCACGGCTTTCTTGATGGCGATGAGGTGGTCCTCCAGGCCGTGGCTTTCCGGATAGACGCAGACAACCTTGAGCAGGCCATCGCGTTCCATCGAGTCAAAATCCACGCCCCAGCCTTGCGCGTTGCGGAACAACTGGTCGCGGCTTTCCTCGAAGGCCAGCAGCAGGCAGCGTTCGCGCTGATCGATGCCGCCGGCGATGAACTCGGTGGTCATGAGCGTCTTGCCGCAGCCGGTAGCGCCGGTGACAAGGATGATGGAGTCCCGGAAGAAGCCGCCGCCGCACAGTGCGTCCAACTCGGCGTTGCCTGAAGGGATGCGGAGGTTTGACGAGCGCTGCTTGAGTTCAAGGGCTGAGAGCGGGATCACCACGATTCCATCGCCCTTGGAAATGGTGAAGGGGAATTCGCCTTTCTGGTGGGAGGCGCCGCGGAATTTGAGAATCTCCACCGTTCTGCGGCGTTTTTCCTCTTCGAGGCAGTTGCGCAGCACCACTACGTTGTCGGCCACGAACTCCTCGACGCCGAAGCGGCTGATATCGCCATATTCGTCGTTACGCTCAGAGGTCATCACGGTGGTCACACCCATCCTTTTAAGAGCAACGGCGATCCGGAAGAGTTCGCGGCGCACGACTGAGGCGTCAGGAAACTGGGTGAAGACGGCTCCCAGGGAGTCGACAGAAACACGCTTGGCGTTCACCTTTCTCACGGCGTGTTCGATACGCGCCATCAGGGCCGCGAAGTCGTACTTGCCCTCGATGACGACCTCCTCGGGCTGGGGTGAGGCATCGACGAAAGCCCACTTCCCCTCGCTCTCCCATCTGCCGATGTCCCAGTTCAGACTTGCCACGTTGGTGCGGATATCCTGGGGCATTTCCTCGAAGGTAACAAAGACGCCGGGCTCTCCGGCCTCGATTCCGGCGGCGAGGAACTGGACGGCCAGAATCGTCTTGGCGCTGCCGGCGGTTCCCGCCACCAGCGTGGTGCGGAACATGGGCAGGCCACCCTCGGCGATGAGGTCAAGGCCCGGGATACCGGTGGGCAACTTCGACACTTGGTTGTTTTGGTTGGACATATTCTCGTTTTGCACTCTCCTGTCGAATCATTCGCCGGCGCGCCGGAGATCGAGGCCAACCAGGACGTTGGCCCGGTTTGACAGATCCCCGATAATCCGGCGCAGCGGTGGCGGAAGCTGTTTGATAAGGGTGGGTGTGGCGAGGATCTTCTCATCCTCGGCCAACTGTGGACGCTCCAGTACATCGATGATGACGATCTCATAGGATTCATCCAGTTCCTGCTGACAGATGTCGCGAAGGTTGGAAATGGCACGGCGCGAGTTAAGCGTGTTACCAGCCACGTAAAGTCTTAGCGTCGTTCTTTCCATGGTATTGCCTCATTTCGCCTGACCGGTGTAATAGTTGCGATAGTACGCAACCAGATAGCCCATGAGTTCCAGAACAAGGATCCGGCCTTCTTCGACATAGGCCTGGGATTTCGCCAACGGCAATGTTTCAATGATGGATTTCAGGGCCTCAGTGTGGATTTCGACGACGTCGCGCGGGCCGCCCCGCAGGTATCCGATGCTCTGTGCAATGTCCAGAAGGCCGCTGGAGGTGGTATTGGAGGTCTTGTAGATACGCTGATCGAGCGAGCGATCCAACTGGGCGTAGTAGGCGGCCACCATTCGCGAATATTCCTCCGGGCATGCCTCCTTAATGGACAGGCCGGAGTAGATCCGCGAGCTGACGGAGGTGTCCGGCCTCTCCGAGAGCCGTTCGATGGACTGGATTTCGCGGCGCTGGGTTTCCTGCTGAATCGCGGTCTGGATGCCGGCCCGCAGGTGGAATCGCTCGACGGCGTAGCGGATGAAGGCTCCCAGCAGGGGTGTCTGAACATGGCCTTTTTGCAGGTAATCCTGTGCTCCGGCCTCCATCGCCCGCAAGCCCAGGTCCTCGCGTTCAAGGCCGGTCATGACAAGGACAGGAATCTCCGGGAAGCCGTCCCGCACTTCGCGGAGGGTGTTCAGGCCGGCCGAATCGGGCAGCGAGAGATCGAGGAGCACCACGTCGAACCGGCCTCTCCCCAGATGCAGGCGGCATTCGGCAAGCGAGCGGGCTGCGGTGATCTCAAACAACGGTGCGGGATGGCTCGATAGAGCCTCCTCCAGCAGCAGGATGTCGGTTGGGTTGTCTTCCACTACCAGTACACGGATGGTCTCCGGCCGTGGAACTACGGATTGAAGTGCTGCCGCGGTCATCATGGGCTGCTCCTCGTCTGGCTGGGGCACTTGCGATTCATGCGCCCGCTCCTTTCGATCTTGCCTGCGCCACGTCCGCGCCAGGGAGCGTGAAGTGGAAGGCCGCGCCGCCATCGGGCGCCCGTTCCACCCAGATTCGGCCGCCGTACCTTTCGACGACACCCTTGCAGATGGCGAGGCCGATGCCAGTTCCGGGATACTTTTCCGGATTGAGACGCTGGAACATGCCGAATATGTCCCCGGCGCGGTCCGGATCGACACCGATCCCGTTGTCGGTAATGATGAACTCCCACATAGGCGGAATGCGGCCGGCGTTATCCACCGGCGCGGCCGAGACCTGGACCTGGGGCCGGCGCGGGCCGCGGAACTTGATGGCGTTGCCGATCAGGTTCTGAAACAGCCTGGCCAATTGGGGAGGGTGAGCCGCAATTGCGGGTAGCGGCTGCGAGGTGATGATGGCGCCACTTTCCTGAATGGCGCACCGAAGATCTTCTTTTACCTCTGCCAGCACGAGGTTACAGTCGGCCGGTGCGAACCCGGACGGCGGGTGTTCCAGGTGCGCAAGATCCAGCAGTCCGCGCACCAGATCCCGCATTCTTGCGGTATTGATTGCGACATGGCGCAGCAGTTCGAGTCCTTTGGCGTCCAGCGCTCCGGCGAGCCTGTTTGTTAACAATTCAACACAGCCTGTGATCCCGCGCAGGGGTTCCTGCAGATCGTGAGAAGCGGCATAGGCAAAGCCGGCAAGCGCCTTGTTGGACCTTGCCAGGGACTCCTCGGTCAATTTCTGCTTGGTGATGTCAGTCCGGATCGACACGTACTGGCGAGGCCGGCCGCGGTCATCGAAGAAGGGTACGATTGTGCTGGCCACCCAGTAGATTGAGCCGTCGGCGGCGCGATTGCGAATCTCGCCTTTCCAGACCTTTCCGGCGGAGATGGTGGACCACATGTCGCGAAAGAACTCTCGCGGGTGATGGCCTGAGTTCAAGATGCGGTGGTTCGCGCCGATCAGTTGATCGCGGGAGTACTTTGAGATCTGGCAAAATTTTTCGTTGGCGTAAGTGATGGCGCCGCGGACATCAGTGATTGCGACGAGGGCATGTTCGTCAAGGGCGGCGCGCAGAGCGTCAATCTCGCGGTTGGATGAGACGGGCTTCAGCCCGGACTCGCCACGGCCAGAAGCGGCCAAATCGTCTTCGAGCGCTGCACCCGGCCCGATTGGCGCCGGTGAGGTGGGTTGGTCCCCCCTGCCGGGAGGGTCCACATACGCTCCAGGGGATGTGGATGACACTGGAGGTAACCCGATTATATCGCAAGTTAGGGTGAACGCCACCACAATCTGGGTGATGGCACGGTGTTTTCTGCAGGGAAAGGTGGGTTGTTCAGGTCAGGGCTTCGCAGGGCAGGCGTAACCTTGCGGTAAGCCGGGGATGATCGAATGAGAGGGTGCAGCGCCGGTCCTCTTCCTCGCAAACGGGAAGCGGACGCTGGTCTGTCAGTTCCTGCGGCGAATCGGGTTGTTCAGCGCCGTTCAGGTTCAGCGCAATCTCGATTTCCACCCAGCCGGCGCCCTGGCCGGAAAAGCGTGCTGTCAGTTCGGGTGTCCCGATACCGGCGAGGCCGACCAGGGATTGCACCACCTGGCCGATAGAATGCCTGGCGCGGGGCAGAACCTGGACACTGGGAAGTTTTTCCACGCGGGGGGGATGCAGCCCTTCGCCAGCGGCGCCATTCACATCGAAAAAGGCCAACCCCACCGCCTGAGCCAGGGTCATTGTCCGGGGTGGCGGCAACTCCTGCAACAACACCGGGATGTAACCATCTTCGACTTCGATTGAACGTCCAATCTTCAAGGCCCTGATGACGATGGCGTGTGCCTTGTTTCCCACCTTCTTGACCACGTCCAATTCGATCTGATCGAGCGCCGGGCCCCAAACACCGAAAGATGTGCCTGTGAGTTGCTCTGGTGTGCGGCCGAGCAGGGCGGCCGCCTGCTGGTTCACCGCGATAACCTTGCCGGTGGAGTCCAGCAGCATGCCCGGCCGATTGCCGAACTCCGCCGCCAGGGCCGGGGCGAAATCCATCGGCGTCCAAGTCTCTGCCGCGCCCGCGGTTTCCGTGAAAAGCGAGCGCGTCGCGAACTGTTTCTTATCAGTCATTCTCGGCCTCCGAAGAAGACGGTTCAGGGTCCCTCTGCCTCGTGAGAATCAGTAATAATGGACCTTCACTGATATAGTGCCGCAACGCGGGTGATCCTCTCAACATTTTTTCGAACAGCGGGTGTTTTTCGTTCGTCGCCATGTTACAATCCAAGTGCCTGATGTGAAGTCCAGGCATTCCAGCGACAGGAGCAAATGCAGCAAGCTTACTTACGACTTTTTGTAACCGCCACGACGGCACGTTCCCTGGCCGCCGTCCGTTGCCTCAATGAACTTGCCCCAATGCTGCCTGACGGCTATCTGCGCACGGAAATCGTGAATGTGCTGGACGATCCCTGCCGCGCAGAGGCCGACCGTGTGATTGCGACACCCACTCTCATCCGGCTCTTTCCGCTGCCGGCTGTGCGGCTGGTAGGAGATTTCGAGTCTCCGGAACGGCTGATGAAGCTCCTGGACTTGCTGCAGACTCCCCACCGCATTTGTTAGTATTCGGCGCTTCCCCTATTTGAGGTGAACGGGCTGCGTGAATGCGCCGTTGCCCGCGGAATCCCAGGCGGCGAAGCGGAGCCATTTCTTCCCCGCCGGATCGAATGGAATGCGGTAGCGGTGCGTGCCGAATGGGGGGAGTGCGGTGGCTGGGATGATTTGCCGGTCCGTCTGTTGGCCGTCGCCCCATACGATCTCAACGAAGTCCAGCGGAAAGGTCCACTCCAGTTCCGCCGTCACACTGCGTTTTGGGCCGCCGCCCTCGATTGCGAAGCTGCGAATGAGGATTTCGCCGCTGGTGACGAAGAAATCACCGCGCCGCAGGGCGCTTAGGACGGGCGTCCAGTCATCGTCAAAACGCGGCAGCCTGTCCAGCTTCACGTAATTGACGATGAGGTGACTATAAGTATCGTCCTCAGGAAATTTCTGATAGGTGTCCCCCTCGGCGAACATATACTTGGGTCCGGGCGCCCAGTTGTTCATGTCGTCCAGCGTGGAGAAGCAGCGTTCCTCGCACAGGCGTTTCTCCGAGAGATCGGCAGGCAGGGACTGGTAGGAGCCGCCCAGAAAGCGGTCACTGAGGAAATGCGCCTTCTCGCGTACGGCTTCAGGATAGCCGCTGGAACCCTTTGTTCTCGGATGAGCCTGCCACATCAGGCCGCCTTCTTTGCGCAGCATCTCCAGTTCTTCCTGCTCCGAGCCGGCATGATACACCCTGCCATAAGTGGCATCCGTCTCTTCAAAAGACTGGCCGTTCCGGCGTACGTGGCTCCAGTAGACGGGGCGGGGGAAGATGGAGGTATAGTGGCCGCCGAAGTTGGCATCGGGCTCTTCGCCCGGCATGATGAGGAATTCCTTGTCGGAATGGCGGCGGCAGCCGTCGAAGTACGCTTTCTGGTCGCGGAAGCGGAGCGGGCCGGGGTCTTTGGCGTGTCCGTCACCATGGAAGTCGGACATCATGGCGATGTTGATCCCCATAGCGCGAAAGGTGGGGAGCCAGGGGGGCTGCAGGTCGAGCGTGCCTTCATCCTGCAGCAACTCATGGAAGTGGGTATGGAAATGGCTGATCGCCACCTGGTAACCAGGCAGGGGCTTGTAGGTATCGTCGTGTGTATACTCCATCAGGCGGGGTTGGGTGTTGGCGGGGCTTTCGGCGCTCAGGTAGAAATAGAGCGCCATACGCTGCCAGGCGCCGGGTTTGGCGTTGTAGAGCGCGAAGTTGCCCTGGGCGAAGCTGCGCGCCTGGCGTGACCGTTTCTGCCAGAGTTCATCGGAGACGCCGTATGGGCGGAAGGGTTCCTCATGATCGCCATGCCGCACGCCGATGGAGAAGCCGCTCTCGTCGTCCTTCCGGTAGTAGACATAGCCGAGGTTCATTTCAATCTCACGCGCCCAGAAGAACTTATGAGGAGGAGGGAAGACGGCTAGCGTGCCGCCGCCGGTCTGGACGAAGGCGGCGCGGTTGCGGGCGCGCAGGGCTACCGGATCGACGTTCGGAGAACCGCCGAATTCGTACTTCTGCCAGCCGCGCGCAACATCGCGCCAAACCACGCGCGGCGCCGAATCGAGACGGAAGCCCTTCAACCCGCCATGATACTTGTAGGCCACCGATGGCTCTTCGGTCCTGGCGATCGCCTCCTGCCGCAGCAGGTTCGATCCCTTATAGACGGTGAACTGCAGGCGGCCCGAGAAGATGCCGAGCGAGAGCCCGTCGAAGCTCACTTCAATGCGCGCGCCATCGGTTCTTACGGCGCAGGACGTGGTCTTGAAGGAAGAAGACGCGCGGCGGATTTCGTCCGGTGTCCGCGGCAGGCCCGGGTTCGTTCCGCTGGAGCCGGGGATGGTGAGCGGCGCGTCCCAGAACACCTTCCACTTCTCCTGTTCGAGGTAGGCGGGGTCGAGCCGGTTGAGAGCCTTGAGCGGGCTAAGCTGCTGGTTGGAGATGCGACGTTTGCCGGTGGTGACCATGAACTCAGGCTTCAGGCCGCGGCCGAGGATTTTCCAGGCGCCAGTCCCTTTCACGGCCAGTTCCCCGATGAGCGGCTGACCATCGGCGATGGCGAAGACGGCGCGGAGTTGCTCTGCCCGCTCCCCCTGCCATTCCACGGTGACGGCGCCGTCCCTGGCGGCCGCCCTGAGTCCTGGCTGTTCCCTGTATTCGCTGGTATCGCAGGTGGCCGCGGTCAGGGCGGCGGAGGCGGCGAACAGAATGGAGGTGAGGGATCGCATCACTCTGTCGTATCTTATTAGTTCACGGGAGGCAAGCTTGAACCGGAAAATTCGATGGGGCGTGATTGGTGTGGCGAAGATTGGCATGGAGAAAGTGATCCCTGCGATGCAGCGGGGAACTCTGACGGAGGTGACGGCGATTGCCTCGCGCGATGCGGACAAGGCGAGGCAGGCGGCATTGAAGCTGGGGATCGCCAAGTCTTATGGATCCTATGAGGAACTGCTGGCGGATCCGGACGTGGACGCCATCTACAATCCGCTTCCCAACCAACTGCACGTGCCGTGGAGTATCCGTGCGGCCGAAGCGGGCAAGCACGTGTTATGCGAGAAACCGATCAGTATGGATACCGCCGAATGCCGTCAACTCATCGCCGCGCGCGACCGCTGTGGCGTACAGATTGGCGAAGCCTTTATGGCGCGGACGCATCCACAGTGGCTGCGGGCCAGGGAACTGGCACACTCGGGCGTCATCGGCGAGTTGCGCGCGATGGGCGGCTTTTTCTCCTACTTCAATCGCGATGCGAACAACATCCGCAACCGGCCGGAGTCGGGCGGCGGCGGGCTGATGGATATCGGCTGCTACCCTATCACGCTTTCGCGCATGATCTACGGCGAGGAGCCGCGGCGGGTGATCGGCCTGGTGGAGCAGGATCCGGATTTCGGGGTGGACCGGCTGACCTCGGCCATGCTGGAGTATTCCACAGGGCAGTGCATCTTCAATTGTTCCACGCAGCTTGTGGCTTACCAGCGTGTGCAGTTGTTGGGAACCAAGGGGCGGATTGAGCTCGAGATTCCCTTCAACGCGCCGCCCGACAGGCCGTGCCGCCTGTTCATCGACGATGGCTCGTCGGTATTCGGGACGGGCATTCGCACCGAAGAGATTGCCACTTGCGATCAGTACACGGTGCAGGGCGATTTGTTCTCGAAGGCGATCATGGGAGAGGGACCGGTGCCTGTGCCGCTGGAGGACGCGCTGCGCAACATGGCGGTGATCACGGCCATTTTGCGTTCGGCCGAAACCGGCTGCTGGGAGAATCCGGCGTCCTTTTTGGAATAGAATTACCCCAATGCTCTTATTTGCAGCGATGTTATTGGCGGGCGTGATGGCCGGCGCTCCGCCCATTGTGAAGGACAACGGGAAGACGGGGCTTGATGCGGAACGTCTGGCCCGCATCCCGGCGCGGATGAAGAGCTTCGTGGACGCCGGCAAAGGGCCGGGCATCGTCACGCTGGTGGCGCGCAACGGCCACGTGGCGGCGGTGGACGCGGTGGGCTATTTCGATGCCGAATCGAAGAAGGCCATGCCCGCCGATGCCATCTTCCAGATTCACTCGATGACCAAGCCCGTGGTGTGTCTGGCAGTCATGATGCTGATGGAGGAAGGAAAGCTGGCGCTTACCGATGCGGTGGAAAAGCATCTGCCGGAATTTCGCGGGCAGATGTTGATGGAGGGCGGCGCGCTGCGCAAGCCTGCCCGCCCGGCCACCATCCGCGACCTGATGACGCACACCTCCGGCATGATGCTGAACCCTCCGCCGGGGATTGAGGAACTGCACGGCGCGCTGCACAAATCGCTGAAGGATGTGGTGCTGATTCTGTCGCAGCAACCGCTCTTGTTTGAACCGGGCAGCCGGTGGTCCTACTCGAATACGGGCATCGCGGCGCTGGCGCGCATTATCGAAGTCCATTCGGGGATGGCGTTTGAGAAGTACCTGGAGGCGCGGATCTTCCACCCGCTGGGAATGAGCGATACCTACATCTACCCGCCGAAAGAGAAGTTTCACCGCATGCCCACGGCCTACATTTTGAAGGATGGAAAGCCGGTGAAGTACACGATGGATCCGCTGGGCGAGGGCGCGATGAAGTTTCGCGAAAACGCCAGGTATCCGCTGCCCGAAGGCGGCATCTATTCCACCGCAACGGATCTTTTTCACCTTTATCAGCTCATGCTGAACAAGGGCGTGCTGAACGGAGTGCGGCTGCTTTCGCCGGCTTCAGTGGAAGTGATGACGGCGGTGCATACGGGCGACTTGCGCACCAATGGTCCGGGCAACGGCTGGGGGCTGGGCTGGTACGTGGTGAAGGATCCGCAGGGGGAGTTAAACCTGATGTCGCGGGGGACGTTCGGGCATGGCGGGCGTTATGGCACGTTCTGCTTCGTCGATCCCAAGCGGAACATGATCGGAATCTTCATGATCCACCGCGAGGGCGGATCCGAGGAGCGGATCGCATTCACCGAAATGGCCTACGCGGCCATGACGCAGTAAGCTACCTGCGGCCGCGATAGGCGGACGCTCTCAGGTTCTGTAACTCGTACATGTTGTCGCGCAGGATGGCGCGGTCGCGCGGGTGCAACTGGCGGGCATCGGCAAGGTGAGACATGTTCCAGATGGCGCGGTCCAGCCGGCGCGTGTCGAAATCGCCTCGCGCGGCCTTGCGCTGAAATTCGGCCAGGTCGTTGATGGCCCGGCGGAAGTGATCGGATTCATGGCGATCCACGCGGGCCCGGGAGTAAATGGCCTGCAGGTCGTGGATGGACCGGTTCACCGGACTCCACCGTTCGTAGCGGGCGGGCGCGCGGCCGTAATCGCGGGCCGAACCCGTCATCGTCATCATCGCCAATCCGATCACCGCCAGAATCGTGGGTCTCATGGCCATCACCTCTGCCCCTTGAGACGCGCGCGGCGGCCCGCGGCGTTTCAAGGAAAGAGTGGTATGCTCCGAATCAAGCCTGATGAAGCTCCGCGGACTGCTCCTGGGCCTGGCATGCGTGGCGGCGATCTACGCCTTCCAGCGCCCGTTCCGCGTTTACATCTCGATGGAGCCATACGACGTGGTGGAGATCCCTGTCAACCATACCGAGAAGACGGAGTGGGTGTTCGGCCGGCTGATGTTCCCTCCCCATCCCAACGCGCGATTCGGCCGCTACCGCTTTGGCACGATCGACTGGCGGGAAGGCGGCACAAGCTGGACGCAGGACTATCCGCGCGCGGACCGCTATTTCCTGATGGCGCTGAACCGCCTGACCCGGGTTCATGCGCGTTCCGCTGAACAGCCTGTGAACCTGGATGATGGCGACGATGTTTATTACTGGCCCTTCCTGTTCGCCGGGGAGATGGGGGATTGGCTGCTCACGGATGAACAGGCGGCGAAACTGCGCGACTATCTGCTGCGCGGCGGCTTTCTGATGCTGGACGACTTTTGGGGGACGCCGGAATGGGACCAGTTCATGGAGAGTATGTCGCGCGTGTTTCCCGACCGGCCGATTGTCGAAATTCCGGAAGACGATCCGATGCTGCGCACGGTCTACGAGCTAAAAGAGCGCTTCATCGTGCCGGGGCAATGGGGACTGCGCCGGGGCACGCTGTATCGCAACGATGGCTCGACGGCGCATTGGCGTGGGATTTACGATGACCGCGGCCGGCTGATGGTGGCGATCATTTTCAACTCCGACATCGGCGATTCGTGGGAGTGGGCCGATAGCCGCAACTACCCCGAGAAATATTCGGCGCTGGGCATCCGGCTGGGGATCAACGTTGTGATCTACGCCTTATCGCACTGATCAGTATTTTTTCAGATAGATGTTGCGGAACTCGGCCTTCATCGGCGGACCGACGTGGATCTGGAAGCCGATCAGCCCACTCATGGCGCGGGCCTTGGCGTCGTTGTCGATGGCCACGCTGGTTAACTGCCCGTTGAGGATATGGATGAGCGTGTTGCCGCGGGCGATGATGTGCAGGGTGTTCCAGGCGTTGATGTTGACGGCGCCACGGAGGTCGGTGGCATCCTTGAGATTCGCGATGACCTGCGCCTTCTTGCCCTCCTCGATCACGGTGGCCTGGCCGCGCATGGCGAGGAAGCCGCGTCCGCGTTCCTCATAGAGCTGGCCCGTGTAGCGGTTCTCGTAGTCGATATCGGCCTGGTAGCCTTTGAGGACCCACTTGCCAACATCGGGCAGCTCCACACTGCGGTACTGGATGCCGCTGTTGGTGGAGTTGAGGCGGAAATCGAGTTTCAGTTCGAAGTCGGCGGGAGTGCCGCCGCGCCAGACCAGAAAGGTATTGCGGCTGAGTTTCCTGTCGGCGGTGGTTTCGCCGACGATCACGCCGCCTTCGGCGCGCCAGTGGTTGGTATCGCCGTCCCAGTTTTTCAAAGTGCCGTCGAAGATGGATTCGAAGCCGCTGTAGTCATCCATGACCAGGGGCGAAGGCATCATGGCCCGCATGCCGCCACCTCCACCCGGGCCGCGGCCCTTGGGCTGCTGGGCCATGGCGGCAGCGAGCGGAAGAATCAGGAGCAGGCCGAGCGCGGGCCCGCGCATTCGAATCGACAGAGTGAGCATGAAGAAGTCCTTTGGTCTATCCGCTCGATTCTATCGAATTTCGCGGCCGCCAATGCGCCTGGGATGTTGCGATTGGGACCCTTGACTCGCACTGGCGCGGCGCGATAGAGTTGCCTCCCAGCGGGGCTCATTGGTCCCCGAAAGGAGCAGGGGATGTTTCTTCGAATTCTGTCATTGATTGCGGCCACTTTCTTCGTAGTGTCGTCAGCGCCGGGGCAGACAACGGGTACGGCCACGCTTACCGGCGCGGTAACCGATTCCACCGGTTCGGTGGTGCCCGGCGCGAAAGTGACGGTGACCAATACCGCCACGGGCGTGGTGATTACGACAAGCACGACTACCGAAGGCACCTACTATGTGCCGGCGTTGAATCCGGGCAGCTATCGTGTCGGCATTGAGGCCGCGGGTTTCAAGCAATACGTCCGGGACGGCATCATTCTGCGCACCGCGGAACAGCCGCGCATCGACGTGCAACTGGAGGTGGGCGCGGTATCGGAGTCCGTACAGGTGACCGGAGCGCCACCTTTGTTGGAGACCGAAACCTCGGCGTCGGGAATGGTGTTGGAAGGCGACACGATCGTGAAGCTCCCCGTTCTGCAGAAGGCCTTCAACCGCATCGTTCTTTACACGCCGGGCATGAACGTGGTGAACGGGCAGCACGCGGTGGGCCAGCGCCAACGTTCCTTCGGCATGACCATTGACGGCGTGAGCGGCAAGGAGCCGGTACTCGGCAATCCCAACGACGTGTTTCGTATCCAGAGCGCAACGCTGGACATGATTCAGGAGTTCAAGGTCTGGACCACCGGAATGCCAGCCGAGTTCGGGCACTCTTCGGGCGGCCTACTCAGCGGCGTGTTCCGCAGCGGCACCAACCAGTTTCACGGATCGCTGGAAGACCGCTATTTGAACGGCAGGCTGGTTCACCGGCAGTACTTTGAGCAGCTCAAGCGCTGCCAGAACCTGGTGACGTGCAATCCGTTCACCTATCACGAACTGTCCGCCACCGCCGGCGGACCCATTTACATCCCCAAGATTTATAACGGCAAGGATCGCACGTTTTTCTTCTTCGGGTTTCAACGCCATCACGAAAAGGTGACGGAGACGTTCATCGGCGCGGTGCCGACACCGCAGATGTACGGTGGCGATTTTAACTTCGGGGCCAATTCTTTTCCGGTCTTCGATCCGGACACAACGCGGCAGGAGGGCACACGATGGGTGCGTGATCCGTTCCCGGGCAACGTGGTTCCGCAGAACCGGTTCGATCCCGTCTCGCGCAACATCCTCTCGCGAAATCCCTGGCGCCAGGCCAATACGGCGGGCGTGCCGACACCCACAGGACCGGCTCAGAACCTGGTGGTTCCCACGCTGGGCCGCTATTACTTCAACCGCTGGGACTGGAAGGTGGACCATAACTTCAGCACGAACCATCGAATGTTTGGCCGCTATTCGCTCTATCAGAACAACTCGCTGGGGCGCATTTCGAACGAACCCGAGTGGCGGCTAATTGACCGGATCGTGGTGGAACCGATCCGGCATCACAGCGTCGTGCTGTCCGATACCTATACCCTGAGCCCAACGCTGATCAACGATTTCCGCTTCGGCCTCAATCGCCGCAACCAGACCCGTCTGCCCAATGGCTTCAACGAGAACTGGGCGCAGCAACTGGGGATCCCCAACGTCGGCCCTGAAACCTTCCCGGACATCGTGCGGGCTGGCGGCGGCCGGTTCTACAGCCTGGGACCTGGCGGCAAGTACCAGCAGGTGGCCGAAGACTACATGGTGCAGAACAACATCACGAAGATCCTGGGCAAGCACACCATCAAGGGCGGTTACGAATTGATGCGGACACGCTACAACTCGCTGGTGGAGTCGCTTCCTTCGGGCCGCTATTTTATGGGCGCATCCGATCAGCCATTCACGCCGAACACGGGCAATGACTTTGCATCGTTCCTGTTGGGGACGGCGCAGCGGGCCGAGTTCACCAACGCCGTGGCGACGTGGCTGCCGCGGTGGTGGTCGCATGCGTGGTTCATCCAGAACGACTACAAGCCGAGGCGCAATCTTACGCTTAACCTGGGCCTGCGCTGGTCCTACGAGTCGCCGTTTGGAACCAAGTATGGGCAAAACTCGCAGTTCGATCCCGCGGCCACGGACCCGATCACGGGACGGCTGGGCGCCATCGTACACCGGCCCGGTCCGCTGGCGAAGAAGGACCTCAACAACTTTCAGCCGCGCATCGGCATGGCCTGGAACTTCAGCCCGAAATGGGTGTTCCGCGGCAACTTCGGCCTTGTGACCAGCGACCTGTTCGTGAACGCTCTGAACGTTGGCTTTGAGGAATACTTCGCCACGGCCAACATCCAGTCCAACCCCGGCGACCCGCGCCATGCGTTTAAGCTTTCGCAGGGACCGCCGTCGTTCCGCTTCAACGTCAATCCCGATGGCTCGGTTCCGTTTGTGGGGACGAATTTCGGCGGGCGTTCGGCCACGTTTTGGGATCCGAACATGCGCAATCCCTACGTGATGAACTGGTCGGGCGGATTCCAGTGGGAGTTTCGGCCGCAGTGGCTGACGGAGATCCAGTATCAGGGGTCGGCCGGCGTTGGCCTTCTGAACAACTGGGATATGAACGTGGTCCCGCTGGATGTATCGCGCGATTTCGCCACGCTTGACCGAATCCGCACGAGCTATCAAAACTTCCGGCCATACAACCAGTTTGGGGCGATCCAGCACTACAGCAACTATGGCCACAACACGTATCACGGCGTGACGTTCCGCGTGGAGAAGCGCTACTCCAGCGGCATGACATTGAACTCGTTCTTCACGTTTTCCAAGTCCATCAACGACGTGGACGAAGACGGCGGAGCGGGCGGCATCACGTTCTACAACCGGCGTCTGGAGAAAGGGCGCGCGGCCTACGACGTCCGTAACCGCTGGGTCACCACGTGGACCTACGAACTGCCGTTCGGCAAAGGGAAGAAGTGGATGAACAACGGCGGGATTCGCAACCACCTGTTTGGCGGATGGGAACTGGTGTGGATCCAGACCTTCCAGACGGGCACGCCGTTTACGGTCAGCTTCGCGGGCAGTCCGAACGTTTATCTGCCCGGCGCGAGCCGCCCGAACCAGGTGCTGCCCAACGACCAGGCCAAGTTGAAGCACGTCGACATCGGCCCCAACCGCTTCCCGTTCGCCGCGCAGAATCGCTACCTGAACTTCGATGCGTTTGCCTACCCGGACAGCTTTACGCCGGGGACGCTGGGACGCAATACGCTGGAGGCGCCGGGCATCGTATGGGCGCAGGCGTCTTTGTCAAAGGAGTGGACGATTTTCGAGCGGCTGCGCTTCCATCTTCGTTTTGACGCCAACAACATCACCAAGTACCACAGCTTCAATCCGCCGAACGCCTCCTTCAATCTGCGCGACCGGTCCGCGTTCGGCACCTTCAACGGCACGCGCGGCAGTTTCTCCGACGTCGGCACCGGCCGGTGGCACGGGATCATGGTGTTCCGGCTGCAGTGGTAGCGGAAGGCTGCGCCGGTACTCGGCATGAATGCCCTCAAAGATGGCGTCCCAGCCGTGATTGAGAGCGGCGCGCCGCGCGGCGCGCCGTAATTTCTCACGAAATTCACTATTGCGCACCAGTTCGGCAGCCCGGTTGGCGAAGTCGTTAGGGTCATTCGCCACCGCTCCGTCCACGCCATTGCGGACCAGGAATTTCGGCCCGCCGTGCGCCGATACCAAGGTGGCCAGGCCCGAAGCCATCGCCTCCTGCACGACGTTTCCGTAGGTGTCGGTCTCCGACGGGAAGACAAAGATGTCCATATCGGCGAAGGCCTGTGAGAGCGCCTCGCCGTGCAGGACTCCGGTGAAGCTGGAACGCGGCAGGTTCTCTTCGAGCCACGCCCGTTCGCTGCCTTCGCCCACGATGAGGAAGCGGTAATCCTGCACGCCGGACAACCGGAGGCGGGTTTCCACCTGCTTCAGCAGGCGGACGTTTTTTTCAGGAGTCAACCGGCCCACGAATCCGAGAACCACGCCGGAGTCTGTGCGTGTCCTCTTTGCGGGATGAAACAGCGCCGTGTCGATGCCCCGCCGCATGAGCCGCACGGGCCGGCCGGTGCGTGTTTCCAACATATGGATCAGCTCCGGATTTGGCGCGAAGATCAGCTTCGCCATGCGGTAGAAGCGCGCCGTCAGCGCCAACACTTTCCGTTCCACCCAAGGGGCCAGGCCGGGCAGCCGGCGCAGGCGGCGCGCCGCGTACTCGTGAATATTGGTATGCCAGGAGGCCGCCAAGGGAACCTTAAGGTCGTGGGCGGCAAGCGCCCCGAGGATGCCGCAGTCGCCGGGTCCGGTGATGTGGATGACGTCAGGACGAAACTCGCTGAGCGCCTCGCGCACCCGCCGGCGCAGGCGAAGCAGGGTGAGGTCGAACGAGAAGTCGAACTCGACGCCCAGCGCCAGCGGGGACCGCTTGTATTGGAAATGGGTGAGGGACCCGTCCCGGGTGACGGCGGAATCCGGGCCCGCGTGCGCCACGAACATAGGGTAGTTGTGGCGCTTGGCGTAGGCGGCGAACTGGCGGCATGTGCGGGCGACTCCGTTCACCTCGTGGTAACAGTCGGCAAATAACGCGACGCGCAGCGGCGCTTCGGTCACAGCAGGGACTCCTCCGAAGTGCCGAAGGCGCGGCGCAGGGCCGGCTGCAGGCTCCGATGCCGGACCAGTTCCGTGAGGCGGATGAAGGTGCGAACCCAGATGGGCCCGCCGTTGGGCCACAACTCGCCGAGCGATTTCGTTTCGCCGTTCCGGGTGAGATAGAAGCAGCGGTCGCACCAGCGGCGCCAGCCGAAGGCGTGGTCCGGATCATCGCCGACGATTTCAAGAAGGTGCTGCATGACGCGCCAACCATGCGGCTGGCGGTACTGCGGCATAAACAGCACTTCGCTGCGGCCAGCGCGCACTTCGGCGGCAAACTCGGCGAAGGATGCGGCGTTGGTGAGATTGAGGCAGGAGTTGGGCTCCCTGGCGTGGCGGTCCCCGCCCGAGATGATGGGAAGGCCGGACTCGGCCGCGAAACGGATCACTTCCCGGTTCTCTTTCCATGGGCGCAGGCCATTGAGCTCGGCCGCGTGCAGCCAGGGCTTGTGGCGCTGGAGGAATTCATGGGCGATGCGGCGGTGCTGTTCACTCCCGATTCCGGATTCGTCCCAGAAAGGATGGTTGAAGACCGCCAGCGTTTCGGGTGAGCCGGTGAACCATGTGAACAGGTCCGGCAGCCGCGCCGGGTCGGGATGACGGGTGAACTCCGCCATCGCGGCCATCATCGTGGAGGCTTCGGCGCCGGGCAGATTGTGCATCCCGATGTGCAGGAAGGTGTTCTCCACCGGCACGGTCCATTCGACCGATACCGGCGCCTGCTGACGCCGATGAAGAACCTGTAACTGCATGACGCCGTCAATGGTGTCGTGGTCGGTGAGGGAGACGATCGCCTCCAGCCCGCACCGCTCATTGATCTGGCGCCGCTCCACTTCGAGTGCCGCCTGCGGGGCCAATGGTGGTGTCCACCAGGCGCGGTCGTAATCGAGTTCGCGCCCGCTCTCGGCCTTGTACTTGCTGGCCTGCCGTTCCAGTTCCCGGTCGAGGAAAGGCACATAGCGTGCGATTCGCGGGATAAATGCCAAGGTTTCGCGTGAGTACAGCGTGTGACTATGCAGCGATACCGCCGTGCGGTGACGCCGTGTAGCGCCGGGGTCCCGCCAGAAGAGATGGAAGTTCACGAATCCCAGTTTGTAGGTGGCGGCTTGCAGGCGGATAGACGGCGTGTGACAAACGGATAAAACATTTCGGGTAGAACTTGTTTGATGCGGGTAACCCTCCCCGTGGTGGTCTCATCGAAGTGTCGTGATCTTTTCACGGACCTGACATTCTACGGGGGTAGCCTGTTGCTAACCAAGATGCAGCCTCAGCCGGTGACCTCGGTTCGCGACCAGTTTCTCTCCAGAATCACGGTGCCGGTGCCTCATGCCGTGCTCGACTATGCCCTGGGACTGCAGGAGTTGGAGCGGCTGCTGCATACCGTCGATCAGGGCGAGGGCCAGATTTACGAACGGTTTCTGTCGGCCCTTGGAGTGGGGTGCCACTGCCCGCCGGAGGACCTGGCGCGCATTCCAAAAACGGGACCGGCGGTGGTGGTGGCCAATCACCCTTTCGGCCTGCTGGAAGGTCCGCTGCTGGGTAGCCTGTTGACGGCGGTGCGGCCGGATGTGAAGTTTCTGGCGAACTCGGTTCTTGCCGGCGTGCGGCAGCTTACCAGCGTCGTGATCCCGGTGGATCCGTTCGGTAATGCCTCCGTGCAGGGCAATGGGCGCGGATTGAGGGAAGCGTTGCGCTGGCTTTCCGGCGGCGGGCTGCTGGTGGTGTTTCCGGCGGGCGAGGTTTCTTCGATCCAGTTTCCCAGGCCCGTGGTTTCCGACCCGCAGTGGCACAGGCAGATCATCGGCATCATTCGCCGCACGCGGGCGAAGGTGGTGCCGGTCTATTTGCCGGGCGGCAACAGCCTGGCCTTCCACATGGCGGGCGTGCTGCATCCGATGTTTCGCACGGCGCTGCTGCCGCGCGAGTTCCTCAACAAGAAACAGCGCCGGTTCGAAGTGGTGGTGGGCCGGCCCATCCCGCCGGAGCGATATGACGACTTTGCCAACCCTGACGAAGCAGTCGACTATTTGCGCAGAAGGACTTACCTGCTGGGCAACCGCCTGGTGCAGCCCAAGCCGGCCTTGTTTCCCCGCAAGCCCCACGCCGCCGTGGAACCAGCCGGGGCCGTGGGCGCTCTCACGGCGGAACTGGAGGCTCTGGAACCGGGGGCGGTTCTGGCCGCCAGCGGTGAATACACGGCGTATCTGGCAGGCGCTTCCCAGATCCCGAAGATACTGCGGGAGATAGGAAGATTGCGCGAACTTACCTTCCGGGCCGAAGGCGAGGGGACGGGCGGTGCCATCGACCTGGACCGCTTCGACAACCATTACAAACATCTGTTTCTCTGGAATCGGGAGCGATTGGAGGTGGCTGGCGCCTACCGCCTGGCCGTCACCGATGAGGTTCTCGGCCGGTTCGGACCGGCGGGTCTTTACAGCAGCACGCTGTTCCGCATTCCCGAAGCGTGGTGGAAGCAGGTGGATCCGGCCATCGAACTGGGGCGTTCTTTCGTTCGCAGTGAGTACCAGCGCAGCTATCAGCCGCTGCTGTTGCTTTGGAAGGCGATCGGGGCGTTTGTGGCGCGCCATCCGCGGTACACGCGGTTGTTCGGGCCGGTGAGCATCAGCCACCATTATTCCCGCGCGGCGAAGGATCTGATAGTGGCCTACTTCCTGCAGCGGAACGGATCGCGCGATTGTGGAATCCGGCCGAGGAAGCCGTTTCGCGCCGGTGTTTTCGGCGCCAGGGAAATCCAGGAATTGGCGCGCAGTCTGCAAAGTGTGGAGGAACTGGCGCAGATTGTTTCCGATGTGGAACCCGATCAGGCAGGCATACCCGTGCTGCTGCGGCAGTACGCGGGACTGGGCGGGGAGATCCTGGCCTTCAACGTCGATCCCGGTTTTTCCTATGCGCTGGACGGGCTGATCCTCGTCGATCTCAACAAGACCGGACGGCGCATGGTGGAGCGCTATCTGGGAAAGGAAGGCGCCGCCCGTTTCTACGAAAACAATGGGGGAGACTAGGCCGACAGCCGGCCAGCGGCCTGTTCGAAGGCCAGCACGTCTTTTTTCTGCGTTTCCTGGGCCCACTCCGAGCAATCGATGTGCAGCACGCGGAGGCCGTTTTTTTCCGCCATCGCCACCACGTCGCCGATTCCGCCCTCGACGGGCTTGCCATCCCACAGCGCGATCACCGTAACGTCGGTGCTGTGCCTGTCGTGCAGATAGCGCTGCACCAGGGCATGCTGCAGCATCCAGATCTGGTTTCTCTTACCGATCGTATAACCGGCCTTGCTCTGCAGCCAGCGCGGCAGTTCCGTGCTGTCGGCGAGCACGTTGATCACCTGCTCACTGTCCAGTTGGGCCGGCGCTGTGTTGGAACTGCTGCCCTGCAGAGCGCGGAAGATGCGTTTGAATCTCTGAATCCACTTCTCCCCGGCCGGCGCAACATACTCGCCGATGTATTGATCCTTGGCCAGTGCCAGGTAGAGCCTGGTGGGAATGCCCATCTCCGCGCACACTTCATGGAACAGGATGTCGCCGCCGTTTTCGCCCGCGGCCATGCCGAACAGCACGTCGCCCTGTCCGGCGATCTCGGCCTCCACCAGCGCGCGGATCGCTTGCTTTGCCTTCGCCTCGGCGTGCTCCGGGAGGAAGCGGAGGGGCTCGTTCGCGGCCGGTTTGGCGGCGCCGTTGGTGACCGGCTCCATGCGCAGACCGACGAAGAGCAGGATATGGCCGGGCCTCTTCTTCTCCTCCTCGCGGCGGATCACTTCCAGGGCGTGCCGCACGTTGTCCCGCAGATTCACATTGGGATCGAAGTGGTGTACGTCCAGAAGCTGGTAGATGTCCAGCGCCCTGCGCATGGAGCTCTCGGCGTATCGCGGGGCCCAGATCATCGCTTCGAAATAAGCCTGGGCGACTTTTTTCGGGTTGGGGGAGGTCAACAGCAGGAAGGCGGCTTCCAGAATCTCGAACCAGAAGTCGACGCGGCCCTCGGCGCCGAGGCGCTGCCTCTCGCAGTCAATGGCGAACTCGATGGCCGAACTGAGCCGCGTAATTTCGCGTTTGCGCTGTTCGAGGATCGGGCCCGCGTCTTCCGGACGCGGCGCCAACAGCGTCCACGTATCGGGATAGCGGATCGCCAGGGACACTTCGGTGATCATCAGGGACAGCGCGTTCAGCCCGGCGTAGGCATAGTTCAGGTTGTCGCGGAACGATTCGGAATAGGCCTCGCAGGCCTTGCGGAGCAGCGGCGAACGCAGGGCGCGCCTGTGCCGGCTCTCGATCTCCACGATGTCGTTGACGGCGTCGGGAAAACCGGAGTCGTCGTCTGCCTGGCCGCGCGGCGTGGCTGGTTTGTCCGGCATCCAGCTTGCCATCCACCGCGCCTTCAGGTTGCGGCCCATGAGCGAACGGATTTCCGCCTTGATATTGACGTCGTGGATGGCAAGGCGCGAGATTCGCGCAAGGGCCTGTTCGGACCGTGTCCCGTCGCTCATCCGCTGATACACCGTCGACAGGATCATGTTCGCTTCCACGTCGTCGGGATAGCGCCGTGCGATCTCTTCCCATGTGTTGCGCGCGCCGCCCATGAAGTTCAGTTCGAACTGCGCGCGGCCCACTTCGCGCAGTCCTTCCACCTCCCAGAGAAAGCCGTCGCATTCGGCCGCCAGCAGGCGCAGGTCCCCGCCGCGGCGATGTTTTTTGGCCCGGTCCACCTCTTCGGTGAAGTCGCGCGGCACCGAGATAAATCGCGAGCGGTCTTCGGTGCGCATGCGGGGCAGCAGGCGGAAAACCGGGCTGTCGGACCGTTCGGAGTTCATGGTGGCCCTGACGGCGGCCGCCAAACCCTCAATGCTTCTGGCAGGATGGAGATGGTCGTATTCAAAGTAGCGGTCGGTTTTCAGATCGAAGGGATACTCGCTGATGCTGCTGCGGATGAGAAACGTAAACTTATCGCGGAAAGCGTGGCGGATTCCGAGTTCGTAAAATACGTTGGGATTGTGGAGCGTGATGTCAGCCACCACAAGGTCCGCGGTCATCAGGAAGTGAAACATGTCCTCCCGAATGTTGCCCGAAGCCAGTACAATTCCGGTGGTGTGCGCCGTCATCTTGGCCTTGCGTAGCGCCGGCTCAATCAGGTCGCGGTGGATTTTGTCGAAATCCACCTTCACAAGGCGCGCCGTCCTGGCGCGGGCGCCATCGGCCAGCACGGTTTCCTCTCCGGCCAGCACCACTTCCTTTTCGCCGAACGGGCGGATAATAAACGCGCTACGCGGCATAGGACGCATCCTCCTTGGGGGAAATGTGATTTACCCGTGGAAATCGTTACATTTCTTATATCAGAAAATGAGAATGCGTGAATGTAAGGCAGATTACGTTTTTCCGGTGACCGCGGCAAGCCTGTTTCTTCTTACTCTCCCGGCTGCGGAATTCGATTCGATCCGCGCCACCATTCCCGCCCGGCTGGAGGCGAGTGATACCGCATCGGTGGCCATCGCCGCCGTACGGGGAGGCAAGCTGGTTTGGGAGGAGGCATTCGGGTGGGCGGACAAAGAGTCCCGGGTTCCGGCGACGCCGCACACCATGTATTCGCTGGCGTCGATCTCAAAGCCCGTCACGGCCACGGCGCTGATGTTGTTGGTGGAACAGGGCAAGGTGGAACTGGATGCTCCGATCAGCCGGTACCTGGCAGCGCCTGTCAACGGACGCGCCTTTGACGCGGCCGCGGCCACCGTCCGGCGCGTGGCCAACCACTCTTCGGGCCTGCCCCTTCATTACCAGTTTTTCTATGAGGACGAGCCTTACCTGCCTCCACCGATGGCTGAAACAATCCGCCGCTATGCGAATTTGATTACTCCGCCCGGTGAACGATACCAATATTCAAACCTGGGCTACGGCTTGCTGGATCATGTTATCTCGCGGGTTTCCGGCATACCGTATGAACAGTTTCTTCGTGAACGTGTGTTCCAGCCGATGGGGCTTGGGGCGATGAGCATCCACCCACTGCCGGGGCGCGCCCATGCCACACGCTATAGCGGCGGAGTGCCCATCCCCTTTTACGATTTTGATCACCGGGGAGGCTCGGCGGTCTATGCCAGCGCGCATGATCTGGCGCGTTTTGCCATGCTGCATCTGAAGACACACGAGGCGGCCGTACTCTCAGCGGCGGCAATCGATGAGATGCAGCGTCCCACCATGCGCACCGGGCCTTCGGCGTTTTACGGGATCGGCTGGGCAATCTCGGATGCGAATCCGCGCGTGCGCCTGGTGAGCCACTCGGGCGGAATGGGCGGCGTCAGCACCATGCTGCTGCTGGCGCCGTCGCGCAAAGCGGCCGTGGCGGTACTGGCGAACTCCAGTTCCAAACTTCCGGCCGAACTGAGCCGCGAGATTCTGGAGGCGATGGTTCCGGAACTACGCCAGAAGGCCGTGCCTCCGGTTGCGGCGCCGCGCGAAACCAATGATCTGTCCGGGGTCTGGCGGGGCTCGGTGAGCACGCCTGGCGCGGAGATTCCGGTACGCATCGATTTCACGGCGTCGCGGATGCACCTGGGCGGGCAGGAAGCGCCGCTCAGCGGCGGCAGCGTGACTGGGGGCTATTTCTCGGCGCGCACCACGGGTGACCTCGGCGCCACCGACGCCAACCGCCGTGCTTACTCACTGAGCCTTCTTCTGCGCCGCCGCGGAGAAGTGGTGAATGGAGGCGTGACGGCGTTATCCCATCCAGGTCTGCGGGCGGGCAACGCGCTGACCTACTGGATGGAACTGCGCAAGGACGCTTCGCTGGCGGACGCCAGGCTGCTGCGGACCATTCCCCTTGACGGCCGCGTGCATCACGTGCAGGGAATTGTGGTGGAAGGCAACCGGCTGTGGGTCACCGCAGTGGACACGCCGCGGCTGCGTGGGTTTCTGCATGAGTTTGAACTGCCCGCCTCCGGCCCGGCAAAGCTGCTGCGCAGTGTGGAGATTCAGCGCGGCCTTCAGTTTCATCCCGGCGGATTTTCAGCCGATGACAGGTCGCTGTGGATTCCGGTGGCCGAATACCGGCGCACCTCGACGGCCACCATCCAGCGCAGGAACAAGCGCACGCTTGAGCTGGAAGCGGAGTTTCACGTTGATGACCACATTGGCTGTCTGGCTGTTTCCGGCAGCCGGTTGTATGGCGGTAACTGGGACAGCCGGCAGATCTACATCTGGGATCGTGGGGGCCGATTGCTGAAGAAGGTGGAGAATCCGGCGCGGAACTCATTTCAGGATCTGAAGGTGTCGGGCGGGTGGCTTGTGGGCGGGGGAACCACGAGTGAGGGTCCTGCCATCGACTGGCTGGATCCGGAGTCACTGGAGTGGAAGCGGCGGATGATGGCGGGCAAGACGGATCGTGGGGCCAACTACACGCGTGAGGGGCTGGACCTGCACGGCAGGACGCTGTATCTGTTGCCGGAAGACGATCCCAGCCGGTTGTTCGTTTTTGCGATTCCTTAGCAGCCTTCCAGTGATTGGAGGTATTCCTGCAGCGTGTCGCGAAGCTTCTGAACGCGGTCCAACTCCTCCGCCATCCTGGCGCTCTGTTCTTCCTCCGCCGAGGGCTCTTCGATGAGGGGCGCGGGTCCACGGCGGCGCTCTTTTATCTTGCGCGTGGCGAAAGCATAGCCATAGACCGAGGCCGCGGGAACGATGAGCAGGAGTCCCCAGAGCTTGAGCGAGGCAAGCGCGCGCACCTGATCACGCCCCGAACTCACGATGGCGAGCGCAGCCCAATAGGTTGTCGCGAGCATGGCAATCGCCGCCCAGATCTTGACGACGATCTCAATGACCGGTAGAAAGCCCGCGTCCTGACCGCCGGAAGCTTCCCGGCGAATGGCCCGGAGCTGTTCTGTCTTGGTGGGAGGCTTGCGGTTGGCCTGTTCGGCAATGGCCGATTCGAGCAGCCGCACCCGGCTGTCGAAGGCGCCCAGGGCCTGCTGCAGAACCTCGCGCTGCGCCCGGACGGCGGCATTCTGGAGGTCCATGTAGGTGAAGAAGTTGCCTTCCTTGAACTGGTCTTCCAACTCATGGGCAAGTTTGAGTGCGGCAAGCACGTCCACTCTGGCTTCAGTTTCGCTCAGCGTGTTGATGATGTTCTTCAGCTTGTCGAGCTGCACGCGGGCCGAGCGCCGCTGTTCGGCGCGAATCTCATCGAGGAGCGCCACCACCTGATCGCGGGCGGGATCCAGATCCGGATCGGCCGCCGCAATCGCCCAATACACCCAGTCGCGGCGGACGGCGCTTGTCAGAAACTCGGAAAAATACTCGGGCTGTTCGAGGCGGGCGCAGTAGACTGCCGCTTCGTACCAAAGGCGCGCTCTCGCGGGATCGGCTTCGGCGGCCGAGAGCGCGGCTTTGGCGGCGCGCATCGGGTCACCGGCGGCGAACCAGGCGCGGCCGAGGTGGGCGCAGGCCACGGCGCGCTCCTGTTCGGAACCGGCGAGTCTGCGTGCGGTTTCAAAGTGCTTGACTGCCTCGCGCAAATCCCCTTCGCTCATCGCCAGCAAACCCAGATACTGGCTGGCCATGGGTTTGAAGGACGCGGTCGCGGCCAGCGCGGTGAAAGCGGCGCGAGCGCCGGGGATGTCGCCGCCATCGAACAGGCTCACCGCGTGACGCCAGTTTTCGTGTGCCCCGGCGTCCAGGACATCTTCCATTTCGAGGTTGGCCGGGCCCAGGTTGGCCCGTTCGAGCGACCACTGCAATTCAAAGGTTTCGCCGCCCAGGTAGCCGGCGGTTCTCAGCAGCGCCTCGGTCCCGGATTCGCTGCCGCGGCGGATGGCCTCCTGGAGATGCCCGGCAAGGTAAAGCAGTTCATCCCTCAGAACCGCCGCCGACTCAAACTTTTCTTCGCCCCGCAGCCGCTCCGAACCGGTGATCAGATGGGATCGCAACTGCTCCTGCAACAGACACAACTGGGATTCGGCCGAAAGGGCTTCTCCCGCTTCGGTCTCGCAGCCGGCCTCCGGAGTGATTTGTTCCGTTAGTTCCATTGCTCGCTAACCTTTGGCGAAATAGAGCGCCGTCGCGCGTTCAAGGTCCCCCTTGGTGACGCGCGGCGGCCGATTCTCGTATCGGCCGATTGAGATGATAATGTTCAGGATGTCGGAGGGATAGCATGCTCTCAGCTCGGTGCGGCCCTCGCGCAGGCACAACCGGCGCAGGAACTCCGCCGTATCGGATTCGATGGGAAGGTTCTTCGCCGCCGCCACCCGCGAGAAGATCTGATCGAAACTCTGCTGGTCCACGGCCTCGACAAGAATCTTGTTGTGAATACGGCGAAGGAAGGCCTCATCGGCGAGGTCCGAGGGGTCCAGGTTCGTGGAGAACACCACCATCAACTCAAACGGGATCTGGAACTTGACGCCGTAGCGCAGCGTCAGATAATCCACGCGCCGGTCGAGCGGCACGATCCAGCGGTTCAGCAAATCGCGCGGGCTCATCAACTGGCGCCCGAAGTCGTCGATGATGAAGATGCCGTTGTTGGCTTTCATCTGCAGCGGCGCGGCGTAGATGCCGCTGGAATCGTCCAGCCGCAGTTCCAGCATGCTGGGAATCAATTCGCCGCCCACCACGATGCATGGCCGGCGGCACAGCACCCAGCGCGGGTCGATGTCGGGATCGTCGAGTTCAATGCGGTTATGCACCACCGGATCGTAAAGCGAGATGATCTGCCCGTCCACTTCCACCGCGAAAGGGATCAGCACGGCGTCCTGGTAGACGCGCAGCATGCGCTCGGCCAGGCTTGTCTTGCCATTGCCGGTCGGACCGTAGATAAAGATCGAATTCTGGGAGATCAGCGCCGGCCCCAACTGGTCCAGCGTGGCGTCGGAAATCACGAGGTCGGAATAGGCGCCACGCAGCGCCCGGCGGTCGATCTTAACCCGCGCCGATTGCAGTTTGGTGGCGTTGTGGTAGTCCTTGAGGGCGACCGGGGCGGCGCCGGCATACTGGGAGACCTGAAAGCGGTCCGACGCCATCTGTTTACCGGCCACGCTCAACTGAAAGTTGTAATCGTTGCCGATCATGCCCCGCACTTCCACAAGCTGCTGCTGGCGCAACTGGCGGAAAATGATGTCGATGATCGGGATGGAAAGCCGCAGCTTCTGGCTTAGTGTCGCCATGTTGCTGTAGCCTTCCATCATCAGGCGGCGCAGAACGAGGTCAGTGACCAGCGCCTGGGAGAGCGCGAGATCCTCGAAATTCTGCGGAACCGGGGGCGCGAATGCGGATCGTACCGCGGAAGTGGACATTGTCGGGTGCCTTCCTTAGCTCTATCGGCAAGGCGGCGTGGGTAGTTTACTCCACGTTTACCCTAGAAATTGCGTCATGTACTAGTGGGTGCGTATTCTGGTGGCGGTTGTCGTATATGGGGTGTGGACGCTGGCGCTGCAGGCGCAGGAGCCAAGCGCGAAATCGATGGCCAAGCAGGCCCGCAAAGCCGAAAAACAGGGTGATGCAGTAAAGGCGTATCTCCTTTATTCTCAAGCGGCTGCAGCCGATCCCAAGCGCCGCGACTATTGGGCCCGCAGCCAGGCGCTGAGAACGCGCGCCCTGCGCCAGTCAAGCGCCATCCCCGCCGCCATCGCTCAGGTGACGCCGCCCGATGCCTCCGCCGTTTCGCGCAAAGAAGCCGAGCCGCCCGTCACGCTTCCGGTTGTCACCCAGGATGAAGTAACCGAAGCCCGCCAACCGCTTCCGCCCATCGAACTCAGCCCAAGGCCCGGCGTGCGCGACCTCGACCTGCGCGGCGACGCGAAATCCCTGTTTGACCAGGTGCTGAAGGCCTACGGCCTCGACATGGTCTTCGATGCCGACTACACGCCCGGCTCGCCCATCCGCTTCCGCATGTCCGGGGCCGATTTCGTCACGGCCATCCGCGCCCTGCAGGCGGCCACCGCGAGCTTCATTATTCCCCTCAGCCCGAAACTCTGCATGGTGTATAAGGATACGCAGCAGAAGCGGCGCGAGGCGGAGCCGATGGTGGCGGTTGCGGTCTCACTGCCGAATACCGTTTCGGTGCAGGAGGCGCAGGAGTTGGGCCGTGCCGTTCAGCAGGTGATGGAGATGCGGCGGGTGGCCATTGACAATTCCCAGCGGCTGGTGATCATGCGCGACGCGGTCTCAAAGGTGCGGGCCGCGCAACTGCTGCTGCAGCAACTGCTTACCCTGCGGTCACAGGTCATGATCGAGGTGGAAATCATGGACGTGCAGCAGCGCGGCGAATCGAGCTACGGCGCCAGCCTGCCCACCTCCACCGGACTCGCCTTTCTGGGCCCGGACCGGCCCAGGGTTTTTCAAATCCTGCCCGGGATTCCATCGGGATTCACGCGGTTTCTGAGTTTTGGCGGCGGCCTTACCACGCTCGGGCTGGCGATTACCGACGCCCGCCTGTTCGCCAACTTTACCAAGAGCAGTTCGCAGAGCCTGTTCAAGGCAAGCATCCGCAGCGTGGACGGTCAGGCGGCTACGCTGCATGTGGGCGACAAGTATCCGCTGATTACCTCGCAGTACATCGGGCAGACGGGAAGTTCGGCCCTGGCGACGCCTCCCACGTTCAACTTCGAAGACCTGGGGCTTACGCTGAAGGTGACGCCGAGGATCCACAGCGGCGGGGAAGTGTCGATTCAGGTGGAGGCGGAATTTAAGATTCTGGGTTCGGGCAGCTATAACGGCATTCCCGTCATCGCCAACCGTAAGTTCGCCTCGGTGGTCAGGCTGAAGGATGGCGAGTATGGCATTCTGGCGGGGATTCTGTCCTCGTCGGAGGCGCGGTCGATTTCCGGGATTCCCGGCATCGGCCATATTCCCGTGCTGCGTTCGATCCTGAGCCAGAATACGCGGTCAAATGAGGACGGGCAGGCGCTGGTGGTGATCAAGCCGCACATTCTGGACGCACCGCCCGATATGCCGGGCGCGGCCGTATACACCGGCACGGAAACCCGCTGGGATACGTTCACCGTGCGGCGTTGATACAATCGTCCCCTGTGAAGAACATTCTTGCCGTTTTCCTGCTGACCGCGCCGGTTTTCGCGGCCGACACCAAGGCTTTGAAGCAGGCGCTCACCTTTCATGCTCCTTTTGACGGAGGCACGGACGCCGCTTTCGGCCAGGGTGACAAGCGGATCCACACCGCGCCTTCCTATAAGGAACAGGCTGCCGCCAAGGTGGGCCTGGACCATCCGGATATCGAACTGGCGCGCGGCAAGGGCCGTTTTGGCGACGCGCTGCTGTTCAAGCAGAAGAACGTGAAGGCCGTGTTCTATGCGGCTGACCGCAACGTGGCCTTCTCATCGAGCGGCTGGACGGGAACCATCTCCTTCTGGCTTAGCCTGAACCCCGATGAGGACCTGGCCCCCGGCTTCTGCGACCCGATACAGGTGACCGACGATGCCTACAACGATTCGGCGATCTGGGTGGATTTCACCAAGGACGACAAGCCGCGGCACTTCCGGCTGGGCGTGTTCGGCGATCTGAAGTCATGGAATCCGGCGAACACTCCGTCAGACAAGAGCCCGGACTTCAACAACCGGCTGGTGGTGACGAAACGGCCGCCGTTTGCGCGTGGCAAGTGGACGCATGTGGCGATCACACATGCCGGGCTGGGCGGGGGCAACGGGATGGCGAAGCTGTATCTGAATGGCGAGTTGATCGGGACGGCATCGGGGATCAAGGAGACGTTCCACTGGGAAGCGTCGCGGGCGGCGATCCGGTTGGGGGTGAACTATGTGGGCCTGTTCGATGAACTGGCGGTGTTCAGCCGGGAGTTGAGCGGGGCGGAGGTGAAGGCGCTGTACGGATTGAAGAAGGGCGTGTCGGGCCTGCGGTGACCCCCGGGCGGGCGTGACAGGGGGCGCTAACTAAATCGCCTCCAGCTCCTCTTCGAGCAACTGCCGCTCATGAAGTTCGGCGTAGGTTCCGCCGAGAGCCACCAGTTCTCCATGCGTGCCGCGTTCGATGATACTGCCGTCCTCGATCACGTAGATACAGTCGGCCGCCCGGACGGTGGACACGCGGTGCGAGATGAGGATCGTGGTCGCCTGGCGGCGGGCTTCGGCGAGCGCGGTCAGGATGCGTTCCTCGGTCACCGTATCCACGCTCGAAAGCGCATCATCGAGAATCAGGATGGCCGGGGAGCGCAGGATCGCGCGGGCAATGGCGGTGCGCTGCTTCTGGCCGCCGGAAAGTGTGATGCCGCGCTCGCCGATGGTGGTATCAAGCCCCTTGGGGAACGATTCGATATCGGGGCCGAGCCCGGCGATTTCCGCCGCTTCCCGGACCTGCTCGCGCGAAGCGCCGGGCACTCCGAAAGCGATGTTTTCCGCAATCGACGAACTGAACAGAAAAGTCTCCTGCGGGACGAATCCGATCTGGCGCCGCAGATCGGCCGGATCCAACCGCCGCAGGTCCGCACCGCTCACCAGCACAGCGCCTTCGGTGGGATCCATCAGGCGCGGGATCAGATGCACCAGTGAAGTTTTGCCGCTGCCCGTATGGCCGACGATGGCCACCGTCTGTCCGGGTGCGATGGTGAGATTCAGATCGCGCAACACGGCCCGCGAGTCGTAGCGCAGCGTCACGCCGCGAAACTCGATGGAGGCGCGGAAGGGCCGGGGCAGCGTGGCGGCATCGGTGGCGGCAGCAATCGCCGGTTTGCGCTCAATCAACTCATGGATGCGCCGGAAACTCGCCGTGCCGCGCTGGATCAGGTTCACCACCCAGCCAAAAGCAATCAACGGCCAGATCAGCATCCCCATGTAGGTGTTGAACATGACGAAGCTGCCGAGGGTGATGCGCTTTTCCAACAGCGCCCAGCCGCCGGCCAGCAGCACCATGAGAAAAGTAAGTCCGATGAGAAATTGGAGGATCGGCTGGAACAGGCCGCTGAGGCGCGCCAGGCCGAGGTTCTGTTTGACAAAGTCGCGATTGAGCGAATCGAACAACTTCAGTTCGGCCTGCTCCTGCACGTAGGCGCGGACGACGCGTACCCCGGCGAGGTTTTCCTGCACGCGGCTGCTGATGTCGGCAAAACGCGCCTGAATCTGCTCAAAGCGCTCGTGAATGCGTTTTCCGAAGAAGATAACGGCGATGCTGACCAGCGGCGCCGGCGAGAGCGCGATCAGCGTGATGCGCCAGTCCACGCTGAGCATCACCACCACCGCCAGGATGAAGGTGAGCATCGTTTCAAACCAATACATGATGCCCGGGCCCATCATCATGCGGACGGCGTTGAGGTCGCTGGTGGCCCGCGCCAGCAGGTCGCCGGTGCGGTAGCGGCCATAGAAAGCCTGGTCGAGCGTCACCATGTGGGCGAACAGGTCGTTGCGCAGGTCGTACTCAATGTCGCGCGACAGTCCTACCAGGCGGACCCGCATCACATACTGGAACACGCCCTTGGCCGCGGTGACACCGGCCAGCGCGGCGGCGAAGGTGAAAACGGTGCGCAGGGAGAAGCCGCTCATCAGGCGGTCAATGGCGGTTTTGATCAGCAGCGGCTGTGAGACCACCAGCAGGTCCTTGAGGATCAGCGCTCCGAATCCCAGCGCGAGGGTGCGCTTGTAGCGCCACACATAGGGCCAGAGCTGGCGGAAAATCTCAAGCATCGGGCAGCATGTCGGCGACGGTCTTCTGCCACTCGTAAAGCCAGGTTTTGGAGGATTCGCGCTCCAGCCACCAATAGGAAGGCTCGAAGCCGGGCGTTGGCGCGGCCACAACGCGGATATCGAAGTCCGGGGCCAGGCGGCGGTAGATACGGCCTGCGCGCCGTGTATGGAAATCGCTGGTCACCAGCAGCACGCGGCGGAATCCCTTTTTCCGGACATGAGCAATCATGTTGAGAGCTTCCTCATACGTAGAGTGCGCCCGGTGGTGGACGGGTTCAAAATACGATTCGGGGTAGCCGCGGTGGACGGCGAATTCGATGGCCAGGTCGGCTTCGTTGCGGTCATAGTTGCGGCCCGGGCCGCTTACCAGCACGAGCGGGGCGAAGCCTTCGCGGGCAAGGGTGGCGCCCCTGATCACGCGCTGCCCGGTGAAATCGCCGGCCAGTACGATGATCACCTCGGCTTTGGCGGGCTCCTCGGCGGCCACCAGGAACGTTCCGGACCAGGAGAGAATGCGGGGAAGGGCGAAGAGAAAAAACAGGACGAGGAAGACGGGAATGGCGATCCAGACTTTCTTGGGGATTCGGCGCGGCAACGGAGTCTACTTCTCGTCGGAGCGCGGGTCGATGTGGCCGACGGTCTTGAGTCTCTGGTAGAGACGCTCCACCTCGGCTTCATCCTCCGGCCGCAGTAGCTGGTACTTTGGCGAGGCAAGCGCCCGCCGCTCAGGCGAAGCAGCCGAACCTTCGCCCCAGAACTGTTTGTAGGGAATACCGTCGATCACGGCATCGCGTGACATGCGCCGCAGATGGCGCAACAGGCTGGTGGAAGCTTCCAATCCGCCGGGGTAGACCAGCAGGATGCGGCGATCCGTGGTCAGCGTGATGCGGACAATGAGCGGGCTGATGAACCCGGTGCGGTCGAGCGCCCGGATCTCATCCCAGGCCACCAGCCTTTCCCCGATCGCCAGATGCGTGTCGTAGACCTCAATGCCGGGCATGAAGGCCAGCAGAAGAAGGAAACAGCCGGTGAACAGGAACAGCCCGGTGGGGACCCACGCAAGCGGCCAGTGTAGCGCGAAGCAGGCGCAAAACAAGGCCAGCAACAGGGCGGCAGCCCCGGCGTACTGGTATTGCTTGGAGGGCAGGTATCGCGTCATCCGAACAACTCGTCTATCTTAAGACTAAACCCCGGCAGGGGTTCCGTCAATGCACTCCCGGTACGATTAGGGTCGAACATTGCTAACGTGTTGCGATCGTTGGAGATCCAGGTCTTTCTTTATCGATCCGCCTTTGGGGGTGGGATCACCACATCGGTGCGCAGTTCCTTCATCCGCCGGCCTTTCATGTCGCCCAGGAACGGAGGCAGGTAGCGCCGGTTCAGGTCCAGCGTGGCAATGGCGGCGTCACCGCGTTGTTGCGCCACCGAAACCCGTTCGCCATCCGGATCCATGATGTAGGTGGGATGGTTGTAGCCTGAGGTGACAAGGAAGACGCGGTTTTCGATGGCCCGCGCCTTGGCCAGCGTTTCGTCGCCGCCCCAGATGGGCAACAGAATGATCTCGGCTCCCTGGGCGGCCAGGGCCCTTGCCGGATCGGAGTAAAACACGTCGTAGCAGATCATCAGCCCGATGCGGCCGAAATCGGTGTCGAAGACGGGAAACGTATTGCCGGGGGTGAGGCCGCTTTCGTATTCCTCCCGGGGCAGATAGACTTTGCGGTATTTCCCCGCCAATCTGCCTTGCCGGTCAATCAGGATGGCTGTGTTGTAGACCGCGCCGCCTTCGGCTTCGTAGATGCCGGCCGCCACCCAGGCGTTGCGCTTGCGGGCCAGTTCGCCCAGCCGCTGGCTGGTGGGGCCGGGAATGGATTCCGCCACTTCGGTGTAGGGCTTGCCAGTGCCCACAACGGTCATGCCTTCCGGGAACAGAAGCATGTCGAGCGGGGCGGGGGCGGCCTTTTCGGCGGCATGAATGAAGGCTTCCACGTTGGCCTCCCGCGAGGCGAGGCCTGCCGGACGCAGATTGATAGAGGCGATACGGGCCTTGCGTTGCTTCGGCTCAGGGATCTGCTCCAAGCTCACGCTATCCCACCAGACGGTGCCGCCGGGGGCATGGCTGAGAAGCAATTGCACGGCGACGGCGGCGGTGTCTTGCGGTGACTTCACTTCGATCCAGGTGCGGGTCCAATCGCCCTCCTGCTTCTGGAGGTAAACGTAGTCGGGTTGTCCGGCGCGTTTGCCAGCCGCGTTGCGCCAATCGAGCTTGGGTACGATCTGCCAAACCGGATGCTGCACGCCCTGGTGACGGAACCAGGCGGTGAAGCGATACCAGGTGTCAGCTTTCAGGCCGCTGACGGTCTGCTCCCATCCGCCGTGGGCGATGGCGTTGCTGTTGCCGGAAACGGCCAGCGAGGCGCCCTGGCCGCGTGATACCAGGGGATCGAGGTAGGCGCGCGGAGCGGTGGCCGGGCGGTGGCTCCACAGGCGCCAGTTTGCCGGTTCGATGGGAATCGGTTCAGCGGCCATCACGGCCGCGGATGCAAGCAGCAGTGCCAGTGCCTTCACGTCATTCATGATACGAACTCTCAGAAGTTATCGCATTCGCGGTAGGCGGCAATCAGCGCCGCTTCGCCTTCCTTGCCGGTCCTGCTCTTGCCGTGTTCCATGCCCACCACGCCGTCGTAGTTGCGCGCATGCAGCCACTTGAAGATGTGCTTGTAGTTGATCTCGCCGGTGGTTGGCTCCTTGCGGCCGGGATTGTCGCCCACCTGAATGTAGGCGATCTCATCCCAGGCCATTTCCATGTTCGGAATGAGGTTTCCCACGTCGATCTGCTGGTGATAGAGATCGTCCAGAATCTTGCAACTCGGCGATTTCACGGCCTTGCAGATCATGTAGGCCTGCGGAACTGAGCGCAGGAACAGCCCCGGGTGATTGGCGTACCAGTTGAGCGGCTCAAGCACCATCACCAGTCCGGCAGGTTCGCAGATATCGGCCATCACGCGGAGGTTGGCCGCGCAGTTGGCCGTCTGGTAGTTGGGGTCCAGCTTGTTGTTGACGGCGCAGGGAACCACGGTGGTCCATTTGGCTTTGAGGCGCTTGGAACATTCGACGGCGTCGCGCATGGCCTTGCGCAGCATATCCTGATATTCGCGATCGGTGCGGGTGACGAAGTCGGGTGAGCGGAAGTCTCCGAACGAGACAAAGACGCCCATCGTCATATTGTTCTGAGCCAGAGCCTTGCCGATTTTGTCCTGCATTTCCACGGGGCGTTTGTTGGCGCCGTTGTCTTCCCAGCCGGTGAAGCCCTGATCGGCGCAGTATTTGATCTGGTCGATGATGTCTTCGCCGGCCGAGTTACTGAACATGCCCGGGTGGGGTCCGTAGCGCAGCCGGAATTTGGCGCGGTTGCTTTGGGCGTTGGCGGAGAGGGTGGAGGCGGCAATGGCGCCGCCGAGGAAGCTACGTCGCAACATGACACGAGCGTATCATTGATCGAGATGGGGGATCGCGATGGTGGTCTTAGCGAGGAGGGCCCACTGACCATCGGTGAATCAGTAACCGGCGGCTTTGAGATCCTTTTTCAGATCGCCCTTGGGCTTCTTCGGCACGCCGTGAATCCAGAAAGCGTCGGGGTTTTCGGCGCACTCCCATATAGGATCGGCGCAGAAGACCATGCACCTGCGCAGGCGGCGGTCAGCGTCGGCCACGTGCTTTTGGAGTCCGAGTCTGCCGATGATGGCGCGCAGATCGAGGTCGTTGCGGTAATCGTCCAGCGTCAGTGAATAGCCGGCTTCCACCTGGGCGGCGAACTTCTCATAGCGCTCCACCAGTGCCTTGCGCCCGCCCCTGACCAGATGGTCCGGGTAACCATTAGTCCTGAGGTATTCCTTCACGTCCTTGTCCGTCATGTGCGCCCCCTAATGTGAAGTTCTGGCCTGCCTGCGGAAATATCTTTCCCCGTCGTTGGGGATAAAGAACGTCCGGATCGTTTTATCGCGGTTGAAGGCCAGGAACCAGCCCTTGCCGCGATGAAATCGCGTAATCACCCGGTCCTGGCGCACGATCTCCAGAATTTCCGCCGACTTGGGAGCATCGCGCATTTCCTGCGCCATTTGCAGATATTGCTCCTTGGTGATTTTTCCGAATTCGGCGCCGTGTTTGGCAAAGTGATCATCGTACTGGCGCTTGCTGCGGAAGCCCGGTCCGGCGGCGAAGAGGACGGCCGCCGCGAGCAGGAATGCCAGCAGGGACTTAGTCAGGGTATGCAATGGGAACCTCCCTTCCGTTGTCGAGGATGGAGCGGCGGCCGGCTTCCATCACCAGGTCATTAAATCGCGAGTTGGCGGGTGTGGCCATGACGCCGGCATCATCGATTTCCCTGAGAATTGCCGGCCGCTCCAACGGGCCGGCCGATTCCACGCGGATACATTGGCGGATGATGAAGTCGATTGAGCGATAGCCGTAACCCGAGGGAACAAGGCCGGGGCCGCCGAGGTCGAGATACTGGAAATATTCGGTGCTCGGTTCGGCAAACTGAGTGGATCCGGGACCTCCGGGATTGCGGACGTAGGCATAGCGCAGCCCGCGGTATTGATCGGAATGTTCCAGCCAGGCGCCGGCGTCGCCGCCGGAGAAGTACATGGTCAGGCCCTGCGTATTGGTGCCGGGGGCGGCATCGGGGAAGCTGAGGCTGTTCTGCACGTTCAGGCAGGCGCCGTTGTTCCATCGCACGCGGGCGTCGGTCCAGAGATAGCCTTCGTTGCCGTTGGGATAGCGATCCTTCATGCCATAGACGCTCACCGCCACGGGCAGCAGGCCGGTGATGAAGTGGACGAGGTCCACGTAATGGCAGCCGATGTAGGTGAAGGCATCGGAATTCTCAGCCGTGCACCAGTTCTGGAAATTGGAATGGCGGTAATACCATTTCTCCATCAGGCAGGCGGCGCCGAGTTTGAACTCTCCGAACAGTCCCTCGCGGTAGCGGCGGCGGGCCAGCAGGCTGCGGTCATCAAAGCGTTTGTGATACTCGACGCCGATGAGAAGGCCGCGGGCGCGGGCGGCCTGCTCCAGTTCAATGGCCTGGTGTGCGTTCAACACGAAGGGCTTCACGCAGAGCACGTGATGATTCAGTTCGATGGCCATGCGCACGGCTTCGTAGTGAAGTTGATCGGGCAGGGCGATGACCACGATCTGGCGCGGAGGAAGGTCGGCCATCACGCTCTGGTAGAGCGTGGGGTGCGGGCCGGAATCGGAGGAAGGGAAAGGGCGGAAGCTCTGGCCGGGAAATGCCTTGCGGATGGCGGGTGCTTCGGCCAGGGCGCGGACGGTGGCCCCGTGCTGTGCGCAGACCGTGATTTCCCCGATCACGCCCTGGCGCTGCAGGTGGAAAAGAGACGGCAGGATCTGATCGTGCGCGATCATGCCCGCGCCGATGAGGGCAACCTGAGGGGCGCTCATCAGCCGGCAACCTCGCTGACGGCCTCTTCGAAGACGGCAAGGGATTCGAGCATCGCTTCTTCATTGATCGAGAGCGGAGGATTGATCTTCACGGTGCCGCCGCCCAGTCCCACCGGGGCGAACATCATGACGCCTTTCTCCACGCAGCGTGCGGTGATGTCCCAGGCCAGGTCGCCATCGGGCTCCTTGCTGCCCGGCTTGACGATGAGGACGCCGGCCACCATACCCTTGCCGGCCACGTGTCCGATCTGCGGCGTGCGGGCCTGGAGCGCCCGTAGCCGGGAATGGAGCAGGTCTCCCATACGGCGGGCGTTTTCCACCAGATTTTCGCGCACGATGACTTCCAGGGAAGCCAGCGCGGCGGCGGCGCAGACGGGGTTTCCGGTATGGGTGGAACTCATGCTGCCGGGCGGATGCAGGTCCATGACGTCGGCACGTCCGGCCACCGCGGCCAGCGGAAGGGAACTGGAGATGCCTTTACCCCAGGCCGAAAGGTCCGGCACGATGCCGTAATGTTCAAAGCCCCACATCGTACCTGTTCGTCCGAAACCGGCCTGCACTTCATCGCACACCAGCAGCGCCTTGTGGCCGGTACACCATTGGCGCAGGGCCTGCATGAACGCGGTGGGCGCGAAAGCGCCGGTGCCGCCCTGGTAGGTTTCCAGAATCACGCCGGCGACATTGGGACCGGCAACGCCGGCCTCGGCCAGGCAGCGCAGAAAGAAGTCGAAGGACGTATCGGGCGTGCGGTAGCCGTCGGGGAAGGGCACCTGGACGAAGCCGGGGTCGAGATTGACGATCCAGTCCTTGAGCGTGGGGATGCCGCCGGCCTGCTGCGAACCGAGCGTGCGCCCGTGGAAGGCTTTTTCGAAACTGACGATGACGTGCTTGGCGCGGCCTCCCGCCTTCAGTCCGTGGGAGCGGCAGAGCTTGAGGCAGCATTCCACCGCCTCAGAGCCGGTGGAGAGCAGGAAGATGCGGCGGTGGTTTTCCGGCAGCAGCGCGGCGAAGCGTTCAATGAAGCGGGCGCGGGCGGCGTTGGGGAACATGTAGGAGGCCAGCAGCTTCGATTCCGATTGGGAAGTGATGGCCTTGATGACATCGGGGTGGCCGTGGCCGGCGTTGGCGATGAGCACGCCGGAGGACCAGTCGATCCAGCAGTTGCCGGCGCCATCGTAGATCTGGAAGCCTTCGGCGTGATCCCAGAGTATGGGCGGTTGGCCCTGCATGGCGCGCAGTTCGTACTTCAGCAGGGTGTGAAGAATGGGCAGCGTTTCGGGGGCGGGCAGATCGGTGACGATCCTCCGGTATTTGGTTTCGACGCGCGCTACCGGCTTGGGGACGTAGGAGAATTCTCGGGCCATGAACCATTCATTCTAACGTGGGCACCGTGGGTTGCGCGTTACAATAACGGACTTATGTCTCAACTTCTTTCCGGGAAGAATGCCCTGATTCTGGGCGTGGCAAACAAGTGGAGCATCGCCTATGCGATCGCGCAGGCCTATGCGCGCGAAGGGGCGCGGGTTCTGCTCACCTATCAGAGTGAGCGCCAGAAGCAGACGGTGGAGGAACTGGGCGCCGAGATCGGGGCGGCGAAGGTGTTGCAGTGCGACGTAACGAAGGAAGAGGAGTTGTCGGCGCTGGCTGAGCAGGTAAAGGGCGATTGCGGCGTGCTGCACGCGATGGTGCATTCCATCGCCTTTGCCAACCGCGAGGACCTGGGACGGCCATTTGTAGAGACGTCGCGGGACGGGTATCTGCTGGCGCAGGACGTCAGCGCGTATTCGCTGGTGGCGGTGGCGCGGGCTGTTGCGCCCCTGATGAGTGAAGGCGGATCGATGATGACGCTGACCTACCTGGGCGCGGTGCGCGTGGTGCCGAACTACAACGTGATGGGCGTGGCCAAGGCGGCGCTGGAGGCGGCGATGCGCTATCTGGCAAGCGACCTGGGGCCACAGAACATCCGCGTGAACGCGATCTCGGCGGGCGCCATCAAAACGGCGGCGGCGCGCGCGGTGAAGGATTTCTCGAAGATGCTGGAGGGCGCGGCGGCGCACTGCCCGCTGCGCAGGAACACGGATCCGGCGGAAGTGGCCGATACTGCCGTCTTTTTGGCCAGCGACCTGGGGCGCGGGGTGACGGGCAACGTGATCTACGTGGATGCCGGATATCAGATCATGGGGTTATGACGATGCGAACGATCGCGCTGTTGGTGTTGGGCGCCTGTGGCGCGTGGGGGCAGAAGTTTTTGGGCGTCACGAAGTACTTGAACGGCGCCCGGGCGGCGGTGACGCACACCATTGATGACTCGACGAACTTCGTGGCCGGATGCGTGGATGCCATGGACAGGTACGGCATCAAAGCCACGATCTTCATCAGCACGGAACGGGAGCCGGTATCGAAGCTTTGGCCGAGGATGCAGCAGGCCATCAACGATGGCCATGAGATCGGATCGCACTCGCGGCGCCATCAATGCAAGTGGCCGGACGATGAGGCCTTTTGCGGCGCCGCCTACAGCGACTACGAGATCAGCGGATCGCGCGACGATATTCTGGCCAAAACGAATCAGCCGTATGTGTGGTCCTGGTGCTACCCGTGTGGCAACTGCGCGGGCAATCAGGGGGTACATAAGAAGCTGGCGGCGGCGGGTTTCCTGCTGGCGCGCAATTATCCCGATGAAGCCAATGACGGCCACGTGGTTCCGAATATGAACGGATGGGCGGCCAATCCGTTCAACGCCGCCTACACGCAGGTGGTGCAGAAAAAGGGCGGCATCGCCAAGTCCGGAAACACGGATGTGGCGAAGTTGAACGCGAAGTTCGATGAGATCTACGCAAGCGGCGGCATCTATAATTTCCTTTCCCACCCGCAGTGGCTGGACTACGGCGCCGAGGCATTCTATGAGAAGCACCTGGCGTATATCGGGAAGCGGGCGGATGTATGGTACGTGCCCATGGGGCCGCTCTACATGTACAAGACGCTGCGCGAGCAGACGGAAGTGAAGAAGGGGCGAGGGTCGCGCTTTGCGGTGTCGAATAAGCTGGATCCGAAGATCTACAACGGGAGCGTGACGCTGGAGTTCACGGGCGCCGGGAAGAAGAGGCCGCGGGTGAATGGCGCCGCGCTGGAGGAAAAGACTGGCGTGACGGACCGCTGGACGGGAGAGTATTTCCGCCGCGAGGGCGAACGGGTGTTGGTCACCGTGAGGCCGGGCGTAACGGTGGAATTCCGGTAATCAGGGCCGCTTCAGATATTCCAGAAGGTCGGCCATCTGCTGCGGACTGATCTGCTTTTCCAGATCGGCGGGCATGGCGGAGAGACTGGTCACGCGCATGGATTGAATGTCTCTGCGCTGGATGACGTCCTCCTTCCCTTCCTCATGGCGGAGCGTGATGGTGGTGGCGGTCTGCGGGCCGAGCACGCCATCGAGCGTGCCGGAGTTGGCGGTTTCCACTACGAAGGCTTCGAAACCCTGTGAGATGGCCTGGCTCGGGTTGAGGATATCGGTGAGCAGGGCCTGTTTGGGCTGGCTGCGCACGGTGGCCAGATCGGGACCGACGGCCGCGCCGTCGCCATTCAACTGATGACATTTCCTGCAGACTTGTTCGAAGACCTGCCTGCCGCGGGCGGGGTCGGCGGCGAGATCGAGCGCGGCCTGGTATTGGCGGATGACGCCGGCGCGTTCGCCTCCGGAGGCTTCGAGCAACGGGCGGGCCGCGTCGCGGATGGCGGGGTCGCGGTGCATGACGAGTTGGCGCTTGTGACTGAAGCCGAGCGTCCAGGGCTGGATGCTGCCTTGTTTGAGGGCGGCGAGGACGAGGGGGATGCGGCTGGGGTCGCGGTAGATGGCGTCGGCGGCTTCCATGCGGACGGCGCCCGTCATGTTGGTCCAGTTGGCGATGAGGAACATGGCGGTTTCAGGGCCGGGGATGCGGCCCAGGGCGCGGGCGGCGGCAAGTTGAACGGCCTCGGGTTGTTTGGGGTTGATGAGGTCTTTGAAAAGAGACTGGTGCGAGGCGGGGCTGGCGAGGGCGAGCAGGCCGATGGAGTCGGCGCGGAGCGCGGCCGGAGTGTTGGGGTCGGGTGCGGCCTTTGCGGCTTTGTCGATCGCCGCTTTGGCGGAGGCCGGGTTGAGGCCGGTGGCTTCAAACAAACGAAGGGCGGCGCGGCGGACTTCGGCGTTTGGGCTGGCGAAAAGGGCGAGGAGTTTTGGCTGCGCGGCGGCGATGGGCGCGCTTGCCCGCAGCCCGGCGGCCAGACCTTCGAGGATGGCGGCCTGGATGGCGGAAGAAACCGGGCGGGAGGCCTGCGAGATGGCGGATTGAATCTCCGCCGGGTTGCGGCGGGCGCCGATGACGGCGGCGGTCTGGCGGAAGAACTGCGGATTGCCTTTAGCGGTGGAGATGAGCCGCACGGCTTCGGCGGAACCGGCCGAGAGGGCCGCCACCTGAACCCAGCGGTCATCCATATCGCGGAACAGGATGCGGTCGCGGATGGCGCGGGCCTGGGGCGTTTGGATGGAGCCGAGCGTGGCAAGCAGTTGAAAGCGGACGCGGCTGTCCGGGTCGGCGGCCAATGCGGTGAGAGCGGCGGACAGCGCAGGTTCGTTTCCCCATTTCTTCTCGGCGAGTTTGATGGCGTTTTCACGGATGCCGGGGATGGGGTCGGCGAGCGCTTTGTCGATATGCGCCTGTTCGAGCTTGCCAAGTCCGTCCAGGGTCCAGAGGGCGTGGAGGCGGGTGACAGGGTCGTTTGCGGCAAGCAATTTGGCGATGAGGGCGGGGGCGCCGGAGGGCTTGCGGTCCATCAACAGACGCTGCGCGGTGCGGCGCCACCAGGGGTTGTCGCGATCGAGGAAGGAAACGAGTTCAGCGGTGGTGGCCTGGCTGAGGTTGAGTTTCTGATGGGGAGTGGGCGGATGTTGGTCGCTGGTGATTTTGTAGATGCGGCCGCGGTCGATTCCCGCGCTGAGTTCGGCTGAGGTGTGCGTCTGGGTGGCCATCCATTCGGGATGCTCGATGACCAGGCGGTAATAGTCGAGCATGTAGAGGTCGCCATTGGGCCCGGTGTAGAAGTTGACGGGGCGGAACCAGGGGTCGGTGGAGGCGATGAATTCGGCGTTGGCCCGGGTTCGTTTCCCCACGAAGGTGGCGCCCTTTGGCTCCAGCAGATCGCGGTGGACGAGGTTGTGGGCGGGTTCGGCGACGAAGAGCGAGCCGTGGAAAAAAGTGAGGCCGCAGGCGGAGGTGAATTCGCCGACGCTGGTGAGCATTTCGACGCGCTGGCGGGCGACGAGGGGGAAGACTTTGGCGGGTATGCCGTGATCGGAGATATCTTCGAGGGCAGTGCGGAGGGGCAGATCGGGGTTGCGGTTGAGGTAGCGGGCGGCGATGACCTCGTGGCGGGCGTGATAGGTGTTGTTGAGGGTGAAGTGGCGCCCGAAGGAATCGAAGGCGTGGCCGAACTGGGAAGTGCCGGAGAGGGCTTCGAGCTGGCCGGTGTCCGGGTTGAAACGGACATTACGGCCTTTTTCTGTCAATGGTGGGACGCCGTCGCGATCGGCGTAACGGATATTGGAGCCGCGATCGGAGAACTTGTCCTTGAAGATGATGGCGGTGGTGGGATTCTCGTGGGCGATATAGATCCAGTTGTCGAGGCCGTAGACGGGGCTGTTGACGGTGTGCTGGGGGTTGGTGAAGGCGAAGCCGGTCAGCATGGGCCGGCGAATGTCGGCGCGGCCGTCGCCGTTGGTGTCTTCCAGATAGAGCAGGTCAGGGGCATCGGTTACGAGGACGCCTTTTTTCCAGCGCATGATGCCGGTGGGCAGGACGAGGCTGTCGGCGAAGATGGTGGACTTGTCGGGGATGCCGTCGTTGTTGGTGTCCTCAAGGAGTTTGACGCGGCCGACCTTGCCGGTGTCGAGCGGATAACCGCGGTTTTCCACGACCCACCAGCGGCCGTCTTCATCGATGTCCATGGCGACGGGGGATACGATGGCGGGCTCTGAGATGAGCTTTTCCACTTTAAATCCGGGTTCCACTTTCATCATTTGCAGGGACTGGTCCGGAGTGTAGGGCGGTCCCGCGGGTTGGCGATTGCAGGCTGCGGGAAGCAACGCGATGAGGACAGCGAAAAGGCAACGGTACATCGGCACTAGCAGTGTATCAAGGCCGGCCGGCGGGGGGCGTGCGGTATGATGGCAGGGAATGGACGACATTTTAGCCTACGCACGTTCGAAACAGGACGACATCATTACGTTTTTACGGCAGTTGGTGGAGTGCGAATCGCCGTCGGACAATCCGGCGGCGGTGAACCGCTTTGTGGACCTGGTGGCGTCGCGATCGGCGGGATTGGCTAATGTCCGCACGTTCCCCGGCGGGCGATTCGGCAAGCATGTACAGCTTGAGTTCCTGCTGCCCGGCGATAAGAAATCGGGGCAGATTCTGGCGCTGGGCCATTCCGATACGGTGTGGCCGATGGGAACGATCAAGGCGATGCCGTTCCGCCAGGAGAAGGGGCGGGTATGGGGTCCTGGCGTGCTGGACATGAAGTCCGGCATTGCATTCTTCTTTTTCGCGATGCAGGCGATCCGGGATCTGCGGCTGGAGACGAAGCGGCGTGTGGTGCTGCAACTCAATTCGGATGAAGAGGTGGGCAGCGATTCCTCGCGCGCGCTGACGGAGAAGGAAGCCAAGAAGAGCAAGGCCGTGCTGGTGCTGGAGCCGGGGACGGGGTTGGAAGGCAAACTGAAGACGGCGCGCAAGGGTGTGGGCTCCTATGAAGTGGTGGTGCATGGGAAAGCGGCGCACGCTGGTGTGGATTTTGATGCGGGGGCGAGCGCGATTGTGGAACTGGCGTGGCAGATTTCGACGATCGCCGAATTCACCGATGCAAAGAAGGGGATCACGGTGAACCCGGGGGTGATTTCGGGCGGTACGCGCTCAAACGTGATCGCGGCGGAGGCTCGCACGGATGTGGATATCCGCATTGCGAAGCTGAAGGACGCGGCCGGGTTGGACAAGAAATTCAAGAGCCTGAAGCCGATGGACAAGCGATGCCGCATCACGGTGAAGGGCGGGTTAAACCGGCCTCCGATGGAACGGACCGAGGCGGTGGCGGCGTTGTTCCTGAAGGCGAAGAAACTGGCGGCGGAGATGGGCGTGAAGATCGATGAATCGATGACGGGCGGCGGGTCGGATGGGAATTTCACGGCGGCGATGGGTGTGGCGACGCTCGATGGGTTGGGTGGCGTGGGCGAGGGGGCGCACGCCAATCATGAGAGCATTCTGATTGACCGGATTGCGGACCGGACGGCGTTGTTGGCGAAACTGGTGCTGGCGATCTGAAGGGCTATCTGCGCAACTGCGGCGGGAAGTCGGCAGCGGATGAGCCCTTGGGATTGCGCCGGTTCTGTGAGCCGCCGCGGTCGGGCCAGATGGGCATCTGCATCCCGCCGGTCTGTTCCAGCACTTCAAAGAGGCGGGTGCGCAGTTGCTGCACGATCTTCTGGTGTTCCTGGCTATAGATGAGGTTGTTGGTTTCGCGCGGATCCTGCTCGAGGTCGTAGAGCTCATCTGAATCCCAGATGCCGTGGTAGCGAATGAACTTATAGCGGTCCCCGCGGAGGGCGTGCATGGTGGGGGTCTGCGGGAAGTTGCGCTCCCAGTAATATTCGTAGAGCAGTTCCTTGCGCCATTCGGTTGCCTTGCCGGTGACGACGGGAAGCCAGCTTCGGCCGTCGCTTGAGGAAGGCGGCTTCAGACCCATCGCGTCCATCACGGTGGGCATGATGTCGATGTTGGCGACGACTTCGCGCGCGACCTTGCGGCCTTCGAACAACTCGGGGCAGCGCGCGAGCAGCGGCACGCGCATGGACTCCTCATAGGCGGTGCGTTTGTCGATGAGGCCGTGTTCACCGAAAGCGAAGCCGTTGTCGCCCATGTAGATGACCAGCGTGGAGTCGAGTTCTCCGCGATCTTTGAGCGCATCAAGGACGCGGCCGATGCTGTCGTCGACGCCGCACAGGGTCTCGGCGTATTGCCTGTAGAACTCGGCGATGTCGAGGGCGGAATGGTATGGGTACTCCACGCCGTGCCAGGAATTTCGCTGGTTCTGAACCCACAGCGGGCGGCCGCGAGCCATGTCGCCCGTGGCGGCCATGGTGGCGGGGTAGTTGAACTTCCTTCCGGCGTACTTGCCCTTGTGGCGTTCGGCGGGGTGGAATTCGGCATGGACTGCCTTGTGGGAAAGATAGAGGAAGTAGGGCTGGTCCCTCTTTCGGCCGTTCATCCACTCGATGGCGTAATCGGTCAACTCGTCGGTGATGTGGCCTTTCTGGGCAACGCGCTTGCCGTTGACGTTGAGTCCGTTGGCGGAGGGGAGGTAGGTGCCCTGGCCGCGAAAACTGACCCAATGGTCGAAGCCGGGCTGAGGGGCGTCGCTTTCGCCGCCCATGTGCCACTTGCCGATGAAGGCTGTGGCGTAACCGGCCTTCTGCAGGTACTGTGGGAAGAGCGTGGTTCCAGCAGGGATTCGGGTATTATTGTCGATAATGCGGTGGCGGTGCGCGTACTGGCCGGTGAGGATGGAGGCGCGGCTGGGGCTGCACAGAGCCGTGGTGACGAAGGCGTTGGGGAAGTGGCAGCCTTCGCGGGCCATGCGATCCATTTGAGGCGTCTCCAGCCACTCCTGGCCCTTGAGGAAGCCCATGGCGTCGTAGCGGTGGTCATCGGCGAGGATGAAGATGACGTTGCGGGGCTTTTGGGTGGACTGGGCGAAGGCGGAAGCCGGGACGGCGGCGAGTCCGCCAATCATTTTTCTGCGGTTCATCATCATAGGTGCTCCCTGTTCACTCGATCAGCGGCTTCAATCCGATGTCATTCTGGGCATCGGGTAGTGGATGGCGGCCGGCGGGCAGGCGCACGAGTTTCTTTTCTTCGGGAGAGAGGCGGCCCCAGTTGCGCAGCTTCTTCCGCGAGGGATTGGGGGGCAGCAGGGCGGCCAACTCGCGTTTCCGGCCCGCATGCGCGGGCTGGGCGGCCAGGTTGTGCCATTCGTGCGGATCGGCCTGGTGGTCGTACAGTTCCTCGCCATCGGGGAAGCGCGAATAGCGCCACTGGCGGGTGCGAACGCTGATCTTGTCCGGTCCGTCGGAAGTGATGGCGGGCTTGACCCAGGCGGCGGAGGGATCGCGCAGAAGGGGACGCAGGCTGCGCCCTTCCAGTTCCCTACGCGGGGGCAGACCGCAAAGGTCGTTGAGCGTGGGATAAAGATCCAGCAGTTCCACGGGCTGGCTGCATTGGCCCGCGGGGCGGGAGAC